>JAUMWQ010000079.1 GCA_030529565.1 Filifactor alocis
ATTTTGTCTCTATAACCAAAAAGGCATTTAGTAATCAATACTAAATGTCCTTTGGTTTCTCATCAGTGTATAATCAATGTTTTATTTCGTAGAGTCTGTAGCTTCGGTGTTTTCTGCACCCTCGGTATTCTCAGACTCTTGTTCGCCTTCTACCGGAGCGGAAGATCCTCCCTCAGTTTCCTTAGACTTCTGTTCTCTTTCTGCTGCAAGCTCCTCTTCTACCTTCTTGAGGTTCTCTTCACTACGTTCGATCTTCGCCTTTCCCTTCAATTCTTCGACCAAAGCATTGTACTTCTCATATTCAAGATTATCTTTGATGTTTTGTTTTACGGATTCAAAGCTTTCCACTTCCGCTTCTTTTTTGTCGATCAACTTAATGATGTGATAGCCGTATTCGGTCTCAACGAGTTCCGAGATCTCTCCAACCTTAAGAGAAAAGGCAACCTCACTAAACTCAGGCACCATTCTTTTTTTGTCAAAGTAGCCCAGATCTCCGCCCAGTTTCGCAGAACCCGGATCCTGAGAATATTTCTGTGCAAGTTCGGCAAAATTCTTTCCGCTCTTTGCCTGCTTTAATACCGCTTCGGCTTCTTCTTTCTTTTTCGCTTTCTCCGCATCCGACAAAGGAGCTTGTGTCGCTTCATCTCTTGTAGATATCAAAATATGGGATGCCTTTACTTCGGACTTTGTGAAGTCATCGATGTGTTCATCATAATGTTTTTTTGCTTCCTCGTCGCTGACCTTACTCTCTTCCATTTTCTTGTCAAAGTATTTTTGGATCATTTTGTCCTTCTTGATCTGCGCCTTGAGATACTCATCGTCGATGTTGCTTTCTTCCATCATCTTTGTAAAAGCCTCTTGCTGCTTCAAGGTAGCACTCAACTCTTCGAAGTCTTTTGCTAACTCTTCATCGCTAACAGTGATTCCTTCTTCCGTCGCTGCCTGCTCGATGATCTTATCCGTGATCATCTTCTCATAGATTTCTTCCTGGAACTTCTGTGCAAAGGTTACACCGGGTTCGATTTCCATCTCCCATACCGTTGGCCCGAACTGGAGCTCATATGACGGGGAATACAAGGAAAGCGTCTTCTTAAAATCATCCTTTGTAATTACTTGTCCGTTCACCTTAGCCAACTGATCCGCACTTCCGCCACCACAGGCAGAAAGTAAGATGACGGAAGCAAGTGTTAGCGCTGCGGTTTTCAAAAATCGTTTCACTCTGCTTCATCTCCTATATCTTATTTTTTGTTCTTCTACTTCAATCTTAATCATTATATCACTTTTTATAAGAATTAAGAATATTTTTTATCAAATCTCACTAAATGTTACCATCTTGTAATCGTCTTTCCTATTTTTGTGCTGAAATAAGTTTTTTCAAAATGACTTACTCACATGACCGGGCCTTGTTGAAAGCCTTCCAAAAACGTTACTACCCCTTCTATCAAAGCATCATCGGTTTTTTCTTGAAATACCTTTTTTGCCATGACCTTGTTTTCCCTTCCCACAAAATAGACCATTTTGTTTCTTTCGTAGATTTTTACGATATGGGACTTGGAGGCGATTGATCTCAGATAGGAGATGTTCATCAGATTGATGACCGCCTGAGGTACATCGGCAAACCTGTCGATGAGCTCATCGAAAAGTTCATCATAGTCTTCCCGAGAGTCTATGGTCGCGATCTTCTTGTAGATATCGATCTTCTCCATCTCTTCTTCAATATAGTGGTTGGGGATGTAGGCGTTGGTCTGAAAGTGAAGTTCGGTTTCGATCTTCTCTTCCACCTCTTCTCCCTTGCACTTTCGGATGGCCTCATCCAACATCCTGATATAGAGTTCGTATCCGATGCTGGCGATATGACCGGACTGTTTCTCCCCGAGCAGACTGCCCGCTCCCCGTATCTCCAGATCCTTCATCGCTACCTTAAATCCCGCTCCGAACTGGGTAAACTCTTTGATAGTCTTGAGCCTTTTTTCAGCAATTTCGGTCAAGACTTTGTCCTTCTCGTACATAAAGTAGGCATAGCCCTGTCTGGAGGAACGCCCTACCCGTCCCCTCAGCTGATAAAGCTGAGAAAGCCCCATCTTGTCGGCGTCATAGACGATCATCGTATTGGCATTGGAGATGTCCATGCCCGTTTCGACGATGGTCGTCGAAAGTAGGACGTCGTATTCCTTGTTCAGAAAGTCTATCATAATGTTCTCCAGCTTTGCCGGTGTCATCTGACCGTGAGCGACCGCGATGGAGGCATCGGGAACAAGTTCGGAAAGCAGATGATGGATCTTTTCGATGGTTTCGACCCGGTTGTAGACGAAGAAGACCTGCCCTCCTCGTGCCAACTCTCTTTCAATGGCATCGACAATAATCCCGCTCTTAGCTTCCGTCACATAGGTCGCGATCGGACGACGCTCCTGCGGAGGCTCATTCAAGACACTCATTTCTCGAATCCCGGACAGCGATAGGTGCAAGGTCCGCGGAATGGGGGTCGCCGAGAGGGTAAGGCAGTCGATGTTGGTCCGAAGTTTTTTGATGGCTTCTTTTTGTTTTACTCCAAAGCGTTGTTCTTCGTCGACGACGATGAGGCCCAAGTCCTTGTATTTGATCTTATCCGAAAGGATCTTATGTGTACCGACAACGACGTCGATCAAACCCTTCGCCAAACCCTTAAAGGTCTCTTCGACTTCCTTCTTGCCCCTGAAACGGCTGACAAGCCCGATCTTGATCGGGTAGTGCTCAAAGCGGTTCTTGAGTGTGATGTAATGTTGCTGTGCCAAGATCGTCGTAGGTACCAAAAAGACCACCTGCTTCGATTCCATGCACGCCTTGAAGATGGCTCTGATCGCAACCTCGGTCTTGCCATAACCGACATCTCCGCAGATCAGCCTGTCCATGACCCTGTCTTTTTCCATATCTCTCTTGACCTCTTCAATGGCCTTGAGCTGATCTTCGGTTTCTTCATAGGGAAACTCGTTTTCAAACTCTCTCTGCCAGGGAGTGTCGGGATCGAAGGCATGGCCCTTCTCATTTTCTCTGATCGCATAGAGTTTTACGAGATCTTCCGCGATCTCTTCCAACTCCCTCTTGGTCTTTGCCTTGGACTTCTTCCATTCGGAGGAGCCCAGCTTGCTCAAGCGGTAGGCGTCACCCGCCCCCGATCCGACGAAGCTCTGTACCTTGTCCATCTGCTCCAGAGGAACGTAGAGGCTGTCTCCCCCGTAGTAAGCGATCTTGATATAGTCCTTCCTTATCCCGTCAAATTCCTTTTGTTTGACTTCGACAAACTGTCCTACTCCATAGGCTTCGTGAACGACGTAGTCCCCCGGCTTCAATTCGATGAAGTTCTCTATCTTTCGTCCTTCATACTTCTTCTCGGTCTTCTTGCGTTTACGCTTGATTACGCGGAAGATATCGTTGCCCGTATAGAAGGCGAGTTTGGAGTCGGTGAACAAAAAGCCTTCCTCCAAAAAGGCACGGGACATATACACCTTCGGTTCATCAGGGCAATATCTGACGTGTTCGCTCAGATCCTCGAGGGCAACTTCGCTATCCAAGAGTTTCCTGCGTATATTTTCGTAGCTGTTTTCGTTCTCATCCAAAACCAGAACGGTATAACCTTCCTTCAGAAGGTACCTGACCTCATCGACAAAATCGTTGATCCTCCCCTGAAAGGAGAGACTCTCCCTCGTCTCTGCCTGAATAAGAGCCTTAGGTTTGAAATAGATCAACCTCTTGGCGAGGTAGGAATGTAGAAGGAGTCTCTTATCTTGCAGCATCTGTTCGACAAAACTCCTAGGAAACAACAAGGAGCCGAACTGTTTGAGTGCCTCATCGCGCTCCAACGCATCTTTAAAATCGGCTGCAAAGAGTTCCGCCTCGTTTTCCAAGCGTTCCATGACACGGTTAGAGTCCGAGAGGACAATGAGGTCATCCTCCCTAAAGTAATCGAGAAGGCAGGATGCCTTCTTCGCATACAGGACATCTGCATATTTATAGAGGCCTTCGAAATAACTTTTCTCCTTGAGATGTTCGATCTCCTCAAGGAGTTCTTCATTCTTGGTTTTGAAGGCGGGCAGTTTCATATCCTCCGTATAGAGATGAAGAAGAGCGGGCACGATATCGACTTCTTGCCTGTTCCGGATCGACTTTTGACTGATAGGATCGAACTCACGGACGGAGTCCACCTCATCATCGAAGAACTCGATCCTGCAAGGATGCCCCATTGAAGGAGAGTAGATGTCGAGGATGCTCCCCCTCAGAGCAAACTGTCCTATTCCCTCAACCCTGTACTCCCTTACATATCCGTTGGAGATCAAGTCTCGAACCAACTCCTCCCTGTCGTAGCTCTTCCCTCTCAAAAGGGAGAGTTTTCTGCTCAAAAAGTTCTGTGGCGACATATACTTTCTGAGCAACTCTTCGCAGGAGAAGACCGCAACATCGTAGTCTCTCTCCAAGACCTTGTTCAAGGCGGAAAGCGTGTTCGCCTGTTTCTGATTGTCTCGTGCGTCGATATGGTAGAACAGGATGGGCTCGGATTCGAAGTAGACGGTATTCAGACCCATTTTTTCAAGTTCGGCGACCGCCTCCTGAGCCTCCTTCCTGTTTGAGGTGATATAGACGAGGCCCTGCCTTCTTTTTTGGTTCAGATAGGCGAGGTGAAACAGTTTTTGGTTGGGGAGGAAGCCGTAGATGCTTACAGGAAAATTTGCCTTCCAGACAGCTTCGTCCACCTGATGAAAGGAGAGGATGTGCTGTGATATCGAATGAAGTTCTTCCATGGTCTTCCTCCTATCCGTTGAACCGATTCATCGCCGCGTCGATATTCTCCTTAATTGCCGTCTCGATCGCATCCGCACATCGCTCGATCGATTCCGCAACAGAGGGGATCTCGTCTTTGGAAAAGTTAGAGGTCACATAGTCCGCCAGATCCGCCCTGCGATGTTCTCCCGATATCCCTATGCGAAACCTCGGAAAGTCATCATATCCACAGAGATAGATGATGTTTCTCATCCCGTTGTGCGTTCCTGAACTTCCCTGCTTGCGGATCCTGAGTTGTCCGACCTGCAAGTCGATGTCATCGTAGATAACAAACAGCTTGTCATGGGAGACTTTGTAGAAGTCCATCACTTGCCTTACGGTCTGACCGCTCAGATTCATATAGGTCTGTGGTTTGACAAGGATGACTTTTTCTCCTCCTATTCTTCCCTCTCCGATCGATGCCTTGAATTTTAACTTATTTACCTTTATCTGATGTCTTCTCGAGAGTTCATCCACTGTCAAAAATCCGATGTTATGCCTTGTTCTCTCGTACTTTGATCCGGGATTTCCAAGCCCTACAACAATATACATTCTGCATCCTTCCTTCCACGCCAAAAGGAGCCTAAGCTCAGCAATAGGCCCCTTGACTTCTTACTCTTCTACTATTTCGATCGCATAGCGGATCAATTCTTCCATACGTTCCTGCTGCCTGCTCAGATACAGGTAGCCGACGAGGGTCTCCAAACCGGTCGCATAACGGTAGTCCGATATACTCGCATTCTTGGGTGTCATCGAGTGTTGATTCCTTCCTCTTCTGACCCAGTCCCTCTCTTCCTCCGTTAGGATCTTCCTGTCTATCAGCGTTCTGATGACATTCGCCTGGCTTTCCGCCTTGACGAAGGACACCGCCTTTCGATGGATCTCTTGGATCTTCAAGGTCGGAAAGGTCCTTACTATATGCTCCCTCACGTAGATCTCATAGACACTGTCGCCCATAAATGCCAGGTTGATGGGATTGACCTGATTCATGGGAAAGTCGGGTACTGCTAATCGATTTTCTTCCATGTAGTCCCCTGCCTCGTATCCAATAATTCTATGCCCATCTCCTTGAGTTCCTCTCTGATCCTGTCCGCTTCCTGATAGTTCTTCTCCTTCTTTGCGGCGTTACGCTGCTCAATCAGTTCCAGGATCTTTGCCTCGTCGACATCGGCGGCTCTCTCCTTCTGCACGATGTTCAAAACTCCCGCCAGTTCTTCAAATACATCCTTCATAAGGGTCAAAAACTCTTTGGAGCTCCCCTCATTCGCGTGGGTGTTGATATACTTGGCGAGTTCAAACACCGCCGTAATCCCGTCCGCCGTGTTCAAATCGTCGTCCATCGCTTCAACAAACTGATGGCGAAACGCTTCCACTTCGGTCTTTTGGTTCTTTTCGTCCTCCGTCATGGCTCCCTCCGCCTGCTCCAAGAGGAAGGAAAGTTTGTTCTTCGCATTATACAGACGGTTCAGACCGTTCTTTGAGGCATCGAGCAGTTCCTGACTGAAGTTGACGGGATTTCGATAGTGGGCGCTCAAGAGGAAGAATCTTACGGCCTCCGGATCGACCTTCTCGATGATCTCGCGAACCGTAAAGAAGTTGTTCAAAGACTTGCTCATCTTTTGGTTGTCGATATTTATATATCCGTTGTGCAGCCAATAGTTCGCAAAGACTTCACCCGATCGACCCTCACTCTGTGCGATCTCGTTCTCGTGGTGGGGAAAGGTCAGGTCCTGTCCACCCGAATGAATGTCTATCGTATCTCCCAGATACTTGCGACTCATCACCGAACACTCGATATGCCATCCCGGTCGACCCTCGCCCCAAGGAGAGTTCCATCCGATCTCGCCTTCTTTTTTCTTCTTCCAAAGAGCGAAGTCCGTCGGATTGTTCTTGCGTTCGTCCACGCCGATCCTCGCACCGGCCTCCAACTCTTCCATATTCTGCTTGGAGAGCTTGCCATAGTCCTCAAAGCTCTTGGTGTCGTAGTACACATCCCCGTCCACCTCATAGGCATGACCCTTGTCGATCAGCTCTCGGATAAACTCTATGATGTCCTCAATGCACTCGGTCACCCTCGGATGGACGCTTGCCCTCCTGATCCCGAGTTTGTCCGCATCCTTAAAGTATTCTCCGATATACTTGTCCGCGACCTCAAGAGGCGTGATCCCCTCTTCATTTGCGCGGTTGATGATCTTATCGTCCACGTCGGTAAAATTCTGAACGAAGGTTACCTCATATCCTCTGTATTCCAGGTAGGTTCTGAGCGTATCAAAGATGATGAACGGGCGGGCATTTCCGATGTGAAAGTAGTTATACACCGTCGGACCGCAAGAATACATCTTGACCTTGCCTTGCTCCAGAGGCACAAATTCTTCTTTCTTTCCTGCAAGAGTATTATAAAATCTCATTGTTTTCACCTCTACTGTGTTATTACATATCTATTTTATTATAAACTACACGGATTTTTTTTACAATGATAATTCAGAGCTTTTGTCTATCCGAGTAGTATTAGATCTGCGGTCAAACATCCCAATTTTACATCCGTCATTTTCATCCTTCCACCTTTACCCCGTTGAGCCTTACGACCCTCGCAGGGATACCCACTGCCGTCGCATTCATGGGCAAAGACTCCAACACCACGGCGTTGGCGCCTACCTTCGTGTTATCTCCTATGGTGATGGGCCCAAGCACCTTGACCCCCGCGGAGAGAAACACGTTGTTTCCTACAGTGGGATGGCGTTTTCCCCTTCCTTTTCCCGTTCCTCCCAAGGTTACCTCATGAAACAGGGTAACATCGTCTCCGATCTCCGCCGTCTCTCCAATCACGATACTCATCCCGTGATCGATGAAGAGTCTTTTGCCTATCTTTGCTCCGGGATGGATCTCGATCCCCGTAAAGAACCTCGATACCTGCGACAAGAATCCCGCGATAAAATATAGCCTTCTCTTATATAAAAAGTGGGTCAACTTATGCATCAATACCGCGTGGAGCCCCGGAGTATTGATCAGAATGCCCAAGGCATTTCTCGCGGCGGGATCTTTTTCTTTATAGGTCCTTATCGTATCGGACACCGAGCCGAAAAAGGACATTCCTTCTCTCTTCCATTGCGCTTTCATAACTCCTCCTTGCCCTCTCATCGCCGATTGTCTTCCTCCTTCATATTGAAATCTCAAACCTTTTGTCTGTCAAAACCTCTGTTCCTTATTTCTCACTCAAATGTCGATACAGATCGGTGGACAGATAGCGTTCTCCGTTGTCGGCAGCAAGAAACACGACCTTCTTGCCCCTACCCAACTTCTTTGCCGTCTCCAAGGCTGCAAAAAAGGCGGCACCGCCCGAGATACCAAGCAGAATACCTTCTTTCACCGCAGCCCTTCGTGCATATTCAAGAGCATCCTCGTTTTCCACCTGCCTGATCTCATCCACGATCTCCATATCCATGATGGAAGGGATGAAACCCGCTCCGATTCCCTGTATCTTATGAGGGCCTGCCTGTCCACCCGACAAGACGGCAGAAGAGGAGGGCTCTACAGCGATGATACGGATATCTTCTCTATGAGCTTTCAACACCTGTGCCGTTCCGCTAAGCGTCCCTCCCGTACCCACTCCTGCAACAAAGGCATCGATCTCCGGCAGGTCTTTCAGGATCTCCTTCGCTGTTGTCTTATGATGGGCCTTCAGGTTATCGGGGTTGTCAAACTGTTTCATCATTACATAACCTTCTTCTTCAACAAGTCTTTGTGCCTCTTCGATAGCTCCCTTCATCCCCTTTGTTCCTTCGGTCAATACCAACTCCGCTCCATAGGCTCTAAGCAACATCTTCCTCTCTTCACTCATAGTCTCGGGCATGACAAAGACCGCCTTGTATCCCTTGGCTGCGGCGATCATAGCAAGACCGATCCCTGTATTTCCGCTGGTGGGTTCAACGACGGTATCCCCTTCTTTGAGCTCTCCTCTTTCTTCCATCTCGGATAGCATATTGAGAGCTATTCGGTCTTTTACCGAACCTCCGGGATTAAAAAACTCCAGCTTCACGTAAACCTCCGCTCTTTTGTCCGCATCAAATCCGTTGATTTTTACCAAAGGTGTATTTCCTATTGTATCCATAATATTTTGATATAACATAATGATCTCCTTTTCTTTCTTTTATATATTGTTCTTTCTTCGATGGCATCTCTATTTCATTCTATTCTCCAATAGAAGCATGGATATATCTATTTTTTGACTGCGAAAAACGGTTCTATCTTCTATTAATCACAGATCGTTTATATCCACAACTCAAAAGAATAATAGTATAACAAGATTTTTATCGGATAAGAGCATAGAGACTCTTTCTTGAAATTTTGAACATAGAAAAAGCCGAGCATAGAAGCTCGACTTTCAGAACAAATTCAAAGCAAGAAACACCTATCCCTACAGAGATAAGAGTACAGTTTCTGCCCTATTCAATTGCAACCGAAAAGGTGTGCAGCCTAAAAAAAGTCATAGCTATGCCATCATTTTATCATTTCTTTATGAAATTATAAAAACAATGAGAGCTACAACACATAGCATGACCACCCTTTTCCCTTCAAAATTTTAGTAACGGATAAAATTCATACCCGGATACTATGAATTACATTGTATCTTTTATTTACCCGTATGTCAACAGATAAAACATTTTCTTTTCCAAGATCAAACCTGTACAG
>JAUMWQ010000080.1 GCA_030529565.1 Filifactor alocis
CCTCGCGGATATCAAACTTATTAAAAACCTGAATTGAAATGTCAGTTTTTCCAATATTGTATTGAAAATTTTACATTTTTGTGTTATAAAACAGGTTAGTTAGCATCTTTTAAAAATTTTTAGGGAAACACCGCACAAAAGCAAGTTTCTAATTTCCCTTGTTTTTATAAAATACGAAGGTCTGTCATATCAAGATTTTCAAGAATTTCCTCCTTCGTATAAAATTGGTTTTATGCTGATTTTTGAATTATGCGGTATCTCCTTAGGTTTTACAGTGAAACTCTACATAGCTACGTTTTTTATCAAAAAAATATATTATATTTGTGGATAACGTTCAAGTTTTCCTGTCTCAATCCGTATTGTAGAGACAAATTCTTGTTCTGCATTGTTCTGTTGATAAAAAACAGACCGGTCGGTACTATCATCCGCTTAAAATATCATCCTTATAAATTACATGAGCTCCCAGCTGCTTAATCGGTTATAAAATACAACTATATAGAAGCACTGTTTAAAGCGCCGGTAGTACAAATATATTCCTAATCTAATATATAAAAAATACTATGTATACAGAATTCTTAAGAGATGAATGTTGTGGATCGGAGCGTATGAATTGCGGAACAAAGAAAAATCATATCACTAAACAATATCACATACGATAATAGTATCCCCATACGAAAAAAAATCTCACTTTAATCAAATATCAACGGAGGATAAGATGTTTAATTTTTTTAAAAAGAAAAAACTGAAAGAAGAAACAAAGGATCTGCCTATCGTCGATGAACGAGAAGAAGAGGACGGATCTGTGGTCTCAGCAACCGGCTTTGTCGCCAATGAATCCGCCCGAGCATCTATACAGGCGGCTGCACAGAAGTTTGCCAAACCGGACAAGTATGATAGAAACGTTTTGGACGATAGTGCTGCTAAAAGAAATATAAAACTCGACGCTTTCAAGTCCGGTGTTAAGATCAAAGATCCCTATACAGGAGATGTCTTGAGTCTTACCAGAGCAGAAGCTCAAAAAAAATACGGAAGCCAATGGGCAAATCATCTGGCTGAAGCTGACCACAAAATAGCACTTGAAAAAAGATATGAACAAACAAAGAGCAATCCTTGGTTGTCAAACGATGACATCAAAAAATCATCTAACAGCTCGGATAATCTGGAAGTTGTATCCAGAAAATTTAATAACGCAAAACGCAGTCGTTCAAATAAGGAATTTGTTAACGATGATGAATATTTGAGAAAAACAAATGTCAAACTTTCCAACCAAGGAAAATCCAAGGCGATCGAAAGCGAGAAAACAGCACAGAGAACGTTAAACTTCCAAGATTTTAAAGACTCTACAACCAATATTATACGTACCGGGCACAAAGCCGGAACAGACGCAGCAACAAATTCGGGAATTACCGGAGTTACGATGTCCGGCATCATGAACATCACCGCTGTGATCAAAGGCGAAAAAAGTGTGAACGAGGCTCTCGCTGATACTGTCGTCGATACCGGAAAAGCTACCATGAATGGCTATGTAATGGGAGGTGCCTTAACAACGGTCTCGCACTCACTATCTTCTTCATCCTCAAAATTTTTGCGTACTTTATCCGAATCCAATGTACCCGGAAAAGTTATTACTGCTGTAATGATGACCGGAGATACCTTGAAGAAGTATGGAAACGGAGAGATCTCTACGCGACAGTGTTTGATAGAGATTGGAGAAAAAGGGCTCAACTTTGTGACTACAGGATACTCTATGGCAGTCGGACAAGCATTGATCCCTATTCCCGTCGTAGGAGCCGCCGTAGGGGCCTTGGTCGGTTCTGTCCTTACAAACAATTGTTATAACGAACTGATTAAGACTCTTCAAACAAAGGAACTCGAACACCAAGAGCGCCTGAGGATCATTGAGGAATGTGAGCGAGCCGCACAGCAAACCCGTGCGTTTCGTTTGGAGTTGGAGTCTTATTTGGCCTCTTACTTCAAGGATCATCAAGACTGCTTTGATGATGCCCTTATGATGATCAACACATCTTTTAAAAGCGGAGATGCAGAAGGAATGATCGCCGGCGCAAACAAGATAACCAGAAAATTGGGTGGAAAAGTACATTATGACAACATGGATGAATTCAAGAACTATCTCTTTGATGATTCCACAGATGTTTTATAGGAGGAGAGAATATGCCAATACCATTGTTCCTTTTAAGTGTTTTCGCGGCAGGTGCTACAGCACTCGGGTTCGGCGCACAGTTAGAAGCCAAGGAAATAAACGAGAAGGCGCAGAAAGTTGCAGACGATGCCCAAATTTTATACAACGACGCAAAAATGTCTTTGGAAATCGCACAAGGACAAACGGAAAAGTCCCTACTCAAATTAGGAACTTCCAAAAAACGGGTTTTAGAGACATCCATCGACCAATTTCTTACTGTGTACGATCGTATCAAAAACATTGAGTTGAGCGAATCTCTCGGGCTTGACGAAATTAAACATTTTACACTCGAAAAACAAGATGTCTTGGAACTGAGGGAAATGTCGAACATTTATCAGTCCACTTTTTCAAGCGGTGCCGCAGGAGCGGCAACAGGAGCTGTCATATCATTGGCCGCAAGCGGTTCTCTGCCTGTCATGACCGGCGCACTGTCTGTCGCAGGAAGTGCTTTAGCAGCCGGAGAGATCGGTATGGCAGCCGGGCTGGCCGGATCTGCACTCGGATTCGGTGCCGCAATGACACCCCTGGCAGCTATTGCCGCTCCGGCCGTATTGTTTTCCGGAATCAGTGCAAACATGAAGGCGGAAGAAAATCTGGAAAAGGCTCGCACCATGCAGGCAGAAGCAGAAGCGGCGGCAGAAAAGATGAAAACTTCAGAGCTCCTCTGTGTCGCTATAGCGGATAGAGCTGATATGTTTGACAACCTACTTCTTGAACTTAACACTGTATTCTCTAATTGTACTGCATTACTTGACGCAGTTACGAAAAAGAAGATGGGGTTCTTTAGGAACAAGACCGTAGATGCCAACACGTTTACCGAAAACGAATTGGAATTAGTTGCCGTAACTCGCTCCTTAGCCGGTGCAGTGAAATCGGTGATTGACACTCCGATCCTTACAAACAAGGGAACCGTTTCTTCAGAATCACAGGAGGTTTATGAAGAAACGAAGAAAAAGTTGCCTCTCTTTATCGAAAAAGTAGATGAGGTGAAACGCGCGAACCAAGATGTAAAAGCTGTTTTTATCAGTTCCGAAGAAATCCATGTTGAAGGGATTGAACAAACTCCCTCCCCGGATATCACAAGAAATATTTTTGCAATTCTGTCCGGCTTTTTTGCATCCGTCATCCTCTTAGGTATGCTAAATAGCAGTTTTATGCTTGCTACAATGGGGTTTTCGATAGCCACTCTGTTTGTGATGAATAACGATACGGAATCAAAGTTTTTTGACCTCATAAAAAATCTTTGTTCCCTTTCCCTTGTCGCAAATTTTTCTGTCTTATTTTACAAACATTGCTTGGATATCGTCTATATGAAAGATTATATCATCGGAAGCATTGCCCTTGGAGTAGTTTCGATGAACACTTTCACTTCATACCTGCCGACTGAAACCAATAGGCAAGGTAGTTTCAAACGCACGATGGCGAGATTGTTCGGATGTGTATTTTTCTTTTGTCTCGCAATTTTTTTATATGCCTTTCTGTATAAGTTCGTGGGTATTTCACACACGATCTCCGCAATCATTACAGTGGTCCTATATGCTGTGCTTGCATTTTCGGCAGTATTTGCAGCAGATTAATTACGATACGTTTCTGACGAACCTAAGGCGGTCAACTTTTTACAGTTAACCGCCTTCATTTTTCCCTGCCGCCTCAGCTATATAGCGGGTGGATCTGCCTCTTCCTACCGGGCTTATCTTTTCTTCTTCCTGTAATTCTTTGAGGGCTCTCTCCACCGTTCTCTGAGAGATATCCGGACAGAGGATCATGATATCTCTTTTGGAGAGGGGTTCGAAGGACTTTTCGATCACGGAAAATACTCTTTGAGGCGAGGTCAGTTTCTTTTCTCCGATCAGCCTGAACCTCTCATCGCACTCGACATAGGCCTTGAGAATAACGCCCGACATATATCTGATAAAGGGCAGTACGTCATTTTCTCCCTCATGCCAGTTTCGACCCGATTCTTGCAGGCTCTCATAGTAGGATCCCTTGCTCTCTTCGATCAACATTTCGATACTGATGTACCTTCCTACGAAGTAGTCGAACTTGTATAACAAAAGAAGGGTCAATATCCTGCTCATCCTTCCGTTTGCATCATCGAAGGGATGGATACACAAAAAGTCGTGAATCACCGCAGGGATCAAGAGCAGGGGCGGAATACCTGCCTTCACGGCAAGGTTATAGGCCTCCACCATCTCATCGAAGTATCTCTCGGTCTCAAAACTGCTTACGGGCTTAAATCTCACCTTTTTGTTTCCGAAGGCATCGACTTCCACGATGGTATTGTCCATGGTCTTGAATCTTCCCTTGCTCTTTACGGGGGAGTAAGAGTAGAGACGTTTGTGCAGGGCCAGGATGTCGTTTTTGCTAAATTCGATATAGGCATAGTTCTCATGGATTGTGTCCAGTACATATCGATATCCGGCTATCTCCTCCTCATCCCTGTTTTTGGGTTCCGCCTTCTTCTTCATCAGTTCCTGAAGCCTGCCGTCATTGGTCGATATGCCTTCGATCGCGTTGGAAGACTTGGTACTCTGTATCTTTGCAATATCGATCATCCTATCCAAAACATCCGGGTAGTTCTCTACATAGAGTTCCTGCCTTCCCTTGTGTTCGTGGATCTGAGTGATCACATGATAGATGCTGACAGGCAAAGACAGGTCTGTCAATCTTAAATAATCAAACGTTCTCATAGCCACCCCTCCTTTTTCATAGCCATTATACCATATTTGGCTTATATAAAACAAGGATGGCGAGAATAATCTCGCCATTTTTTAGGTTTTGGAGTATATAATTTTTAGATGACAAAGAAAACACTAAGGACTAAGAAAACACCGCATCAAAAAATAGTATAGAATTAGTTTTTCTTGAACAAAGTCATTTTCAAGAGGATGTATCGAGCAGGGTTTCTATGCTTTGTAGAACAAAGGAAAAATCATTTTGTGTCTCTGTACGGTATTTCCCTAATACTATCACCAATGATATGATAGTTCTCAATTCGCCATTTCAATGAGTTTTTTCACAAATTCTCCCGCCGGATGTTTCCTCACCTCCTCCGTCCTCGCATACTGCTCTACCCTTCCCTTGTCCAATACCAGGATGTGCGTACTGAGTTTGAAGGCCTCGTAGATGTCATGGGTGATAAAGAGGACCGTGCAGTTTGTCTTTCTGTGGATCTCTTTAAGGTCCTTCTGCAGCTGATATCGGGTGATGGAATCAACGGCACCGAAGGGTTCGTCCATCAAAAGGATGTCCGGTCGGTTCGCATATGCCCTGGCGATCCCCACCCTCTGTTGCTGTCCACCCGACAATTCATCGGGATACCTGTCTTTTGTTTCTACAGGAAGTCCTACCAGCGCCAGCATTTCATCGACAGTCTGTTCGACCTCCTGCTTGGACTTATTCTCAAGATTGAGTACATATCCAATATTGTCCCGAACCGTCATATGGGGAAAAAGTCCGTTCCCTTGGATCGCATAACCGATCTTTCTTCTCAGAGAGATGATGTCCTTCGTACGGATGTCTTCCCCTCGGATAAGTACCTGCCCCTTATCCGGTCTTATCAGGCCGTTGACCATCTTCATAATTGTGGTTTTTCCGGAGCCCGATGTCCCTACGATACAGAGAAAATCCCCCTCCTCGATATGCAGGCTGAGCGGATGGACGACGGTCATGTCTTCGTATTTTTTCTCCACAGATCTAAATTCAAGTATCGTATTCATCTATCTCTCCTCCAATAAGCCTTCATGGATCAAAAACCTTTTTGCGACTTCTTCGGGTCTTTTCCCTTCAATCTCCACTTCAAAATTCAAGGAAGACATGGTTTCTTCGTCTATCAAATCATCCAATTCAAGCAGAACCTCATTTAATTCAGGATGCTTGGACAAGGTGTCGATACGAACCACCATCCCCGCCATATAGGAAGGATAGAAGTTTTTGTCGTCCTCCAATACCGTGATCCTCGGATCTGAGAGCTGGCCGTCCGTCGTAAATACCGTCATCACGTCGATTTTCTTATCCAGCAAAGCTTGATATTTCAGTCCGTTGTCCATGTCGATGTTCTTTTTGAAGGCAAGGCCGTAGGCCTCACTGAGTGCATGGAAACCGTCTTCCCTCTCAAAGAAATCGTACTCCGCTCCAAAGACCAGCTCAGGTGCGTAGCGAGCAAGATCGCTATACGTTTTAATTGCATACTTATCGGCGATCTCTTTTTGAACCCCGATGCCGTAGGTATTGTTGAAACCGAACATCCCCTTCCAAGTCAAGAAATATTGTTGCTCGTACTTTTCTTTCAGGACTTCAAACATATCATTCGAATAGTTGCCCTCTTCCTTCAAGACGATCTGCCAAGAAGTTCCCGTGTACTCCGGATACATATCGAAGTCTCCTCTCAAGGTCGCAGGATGAAGGTTTGACGTCCCCCCTCCGACTCCATGGGTCAGCTTGACTGTAAGATCCGTCCGTTCTTCAATCAAAAGCCTTGTGATCTCCGCCAAAATATAACCTTCCGTAGTGGGCTTGGAAGCGATCTTTATGCTGTGATCGCTTGAGGCAAGGCTTGTAAAGACAAGACCGAGCATCATCGCCCCTGCAATGAGGGCTGAGATGACAAGCTTGGATCTTCTCGATGTTTTGGCTCCCACGACCTTCTTTTCGAACAAGCCCAACACGATGTCAAAAAAAATCGCAAGAAAGGCAATGAGAAGGCTTCCGCTTAAAATAAGTCCCTTGTTGTTGGTAGTGATCCCGCGATAGATGGCAACTCCCAATCCTCCGGCTCCAACGAAGGAGGCAATCCCTGCAAGAGCGATCGTCATGGTTACCATATTGCGAATAGAAGAAAAGATGACAGGAAAGGCAAGAGGAAGTTTGATTCTGATCAAGGTCTGGATCTTCGTGCTCCCCATCGCTTCACTCGCCTCGATAATTTTGGGATCGATGTTTGTGATCCCGGTATAGGTTCCCCTTACGATAGGTAGCAGAGCGTAGACGGTGAGCGCAATCACGGCGGTCAGGTTGCCGATACCCGTAAACGAGATCAAAACCCCGAGTAAAGCTATGGACGGCACGGTGTAGAGGATGTTGACCACCGAAATAATAAGTCCGGCAAACCTCCTGTTCTCAGAAATAAAGATCCCTATGAGAAGTCCGGTCGCTATTGCGGCAAACATTGCGATCAACGTTATCTGTATATGGGACAACAATAGATCTCCAAAAAAATCATAGTTGTTTGTCAAGTTCAAAAAAACTTCGTTTAACATTTCCTTCCCCCTCCATTACATCTTTATCTTCAAGCTGCCCGAATACTAATGTCAAAACAAGGCGGACTTTTTGTCCGCCTCGATCTATAACTATTACCTGTCGTACCATTTCTAATACAACCTGAAGTTTCCACTCACCTGAATCGCCTTCAGAAACTATACAGTTTGTATTATCGGCATCTTCACCGAATAACAACGCTATATTCGGCACCTTCATCCCGGCAAATTCTTTTTGAAACACTTAACTTTTGCTTCTGTCTTAATTGAATCTAAAATCTCACATCCTTCTCTGAAGAGAAGAAAGCTTTCTTGAAGACCTACATCTTAACCTATGGCTTTTAAAATGGTGTAGGAGATAGCCGAAAATACGAAGGCGATCACCGTCATCACCACAAGGCCTTTCAAGAAACCTTTGAAGTGAAACTTGAAGTCTTTGTTTTTAATGCAAGTCTCCGTTCCCGGCAACAAGAACGGCCAAAACAAAAAAGTGCAAATCAATAACCAATCTACAATGATCAGATCTATGAGATTCCACACCATACAAATGATCCAAAGATGAAGAAAAACACTTGCAAAACTCGCCGAAACACCCTTGTACGAAACAAGAGCAAAAACGATCAACAAACCGAACAGAAGGCAAAAAGATACGACTCCGAAAAAAACTCCTCTTTGTCTATGTTCCCTTGTGGGCGCGGGAAAATCCGCGAGTTCTCGGACACCTTGAGGATAATCGTGCTCTATCGTGAAAGGAAAGACCCTCACAGAGATGATTACCACTATAATCCACAAGGACGACCAAAGAAGAGACTGCTCAAATACCAGCTTAAGATCCAATCTTCTCCTCCTGTCTCAACGAACTCTCAAGAGCTCTATTCCCTCTCATAGGAATACATGACCAACCTGTTATTGAAGAGATAAATCAAGGGAACAAAGATCCTCTCCAAGCCCTTCATCCATCTCCTAAAATCATCGGTAAAGTTGATATATCCTATCTGTTTCAGCTTGGGATTCAGCTCTACGATCTCCTTTCCCTTGGATACTCCGAAGAAGTACTCGGACTTCGTCTTACTGACCGCCTTATTAAACTTCGCCTTATTGACAATACGTTTGGATACGCAGTCCAAATGAAGTTCAAAGGCCTCAAAATTTTCCGTGAGAATGTGCAGAAATTTTTTTACATCTTCTACAGGAAGATACATGATCATCCCTTCGGATATGATCAGGAGTTTCTCTCCCTTGGTATCGATCTCCTTCGTCCAATCGGAATCCAAGGCGGATTTTGGAATAAACTTCACCCTGTCTCCTTCTTTGAAGAAGTTTTTGCGGATGTCAATCACTTCCGGGAAATCAACATCATACCAACAGATCGTTCCGTTATCGACTCTTTCGAACCTTGTGTCCAAGCCCGAACCGATCGATACAATATGACAACGGGGATGTTTTCGTATAAACTTACGAACCTCTTCATCCATGATCCTCGCCCTGGAGAGCACCCCGACATAGTTCTTCTGGTCGTTTTCAAGTTTCGAAAAATCATAGTCGATGCTCTCAACGATCTCTGCCGATTTTTTATCATTCAATACCGATTTTTCCGCCTTATAATCTCGGGCTCTGATATCAAGAGTAATAAGGAGAGTTTCCATAACTCCTTCCAACTTTATTTTCACGGATCATTCCTCCCAATTTAAAAGTTTGTTCTATCTAACTACTGATTATACCACTTGTCTCGATAAAATAAAAGCCCCCTATTATTCCACCCTGGAAACAGAGATGATCCCCTCCACCTCTTCCAAACTTCGAATCAACACCTTGAGTTCCTTCCTATCCTTTACCCACAAAGTAAGGGTAAGACTTTGTTTCCTATCCCAAAACTCCATCCTGTTTATAGACTGACCGTTAGCATGAAGGTAGCTCCAAATCTTGGGCATCCAGAGTCCATCCGTCTCTCCTGTGATCTCCAAAGTAGTAAGGAAGTGCTCATTTTTTACTTCCTCC
>JAUMWQ010000081.1:0-8847 GCA_030529565.1 Filifactor alocis
CTCCGGTATTTCGATCGGAGAACGATATCATACTATTTTCGAATAGGAGGGTGGTCATAGCCACATCTGCAAACACAAAAATTTGTTTTAGCTCCCGCAGAACATAGGATATGGATATCAATAGTTCTAAATAGACAGAGGTATTACAAGATACAGAGAGTTTGTCCGCCGAAGGCTTTTTGAACCTCTATTGTTCGAGTCCAACCTAAAAAATACATTTATCGAAACACCTATCGGGAAACTTTTTGAACCTCTATTGTTTGTGCATGACGAATTTCAAACGCTTTTTTCGAACCTTACGAGATACAGAGGAAGAGGGAGAAAGTCATACACAGGGTTCAGAGTCAAAGATAACAGACGCCAATAATTTATCTGAACTTGGGTAGAAATAAAAAAACGGCAACTATAAAGATGCTACGCGACCCGAAAGATCAGGATGGCATCGGTTTTATACGAAGAATGAAATTCTTGAAACTTTTGATCTGACAAACATTCGTATTGTGCAAATTTGAAGGGAAATAAGGAGCTTGCCTTTGTACGGGGTTTCCCCTAAGGAAGTAGCACACAAAGACACAAAATGATTTCTCCTTTGTTTTGTAAGATATAGAGAGTCTCTAAAATGACAGATTTCAGAAATGTGTTTGCCAAAGAAAAACCAAATTTCTTCAGTTTCTTGGAATTATGCGGTGTTTTCCTAATAGCCTGTTAAGAAGTTACACTTATCGGTCACGGAGATATCGTATAACTTAAAAAGATAGTATAAAACCTATTTTATAGGGAGAGCGCATCTCTTGAAGTTGATCATTCCGCAGGTTTTCTGTTATCTGTAGATCGAAATTAAAAGTACAGGACGCTCTTGTGAAGTATTTCTTCGTATAAGCAGCTCCCTTTGAAAGAACGATGTATTTTTGTACAGAAGGAGGTGAGGTCATGAGGTTGATGTATCTCTTCGACAACAAACTCAAGGCTTATTTTTCGAAGGGGAAGAAGTACTGCAATCCCCAAAATACGGCGATCCTGCAGGAAGGTCTCAGCTGTATCCGTCAGGATGATGTCAATCTTTGGTTCTACACCAAGGGAGGCGTTACCATCGCTGTCGATGCGGGCCATCTCAATTTTCCGGGAGCGGGAAGAGAGTTGGAGAAGATAGGGGTCGATTCCGAGAAGGTCGATCATCTCTTTCTTACCCACGCGGATGTGGATCACTGCGGAGGGATCGATGTAACGGGCACGAACCTGTTTCCCAATGCACAGGTCTACTTGGGCAGGAAAGAGGAGGCGTATTTGAACGGCTCCATATATCGGATGAAAAAGTTCGGCCTCAAGATCAAAAACTGTGTGAGAATCCAAGACGGATATCGAAGACTGGACGACGGAGAACTTGTTTCCATAGGAAGTATTCGGGTACAAGCCTTCCACATTCCGGGGCATACCTGGGGCCATATGTGCTATATCGTCGATGACCTTGTTTTGTTCAGTGGAGACTGCCTTGCTGTCAACGATGAGGGGGGCTACAGTTTCTTCGACTTCTTTACGCAGGATCCTAAGATGAACAAGCAGTCTCTGATCAGGCTGAAGAAGATTGTGGAAAACAGCGGAGTGAAGTATGTGTGCACGGGGCACAGCGGTTTGAGGACGGATATGGAAAAGGTGTTCAAACACATTGACAAGTCGGCGACCTTCAGCAGGAGAGCTCCTTTTGATGACAGTGCTCCTTGGGACTATAGGACGAGGGAGAAGTCTCATCGCTTGAAAAAGTAAGCCAAGCAGATACCGCATAATTCAAAAAATCAGCATAAAACCAATTTTGTACGAAGGATGAAGTTTTTGAAAATATTGAGACGACGGATCTTCGTGTTTTATAAAAACAGAAAAAATCAGAAACTTGCCTTTGTGCGCTGTTTCCCTAATACTATTCTCCGCTAGAAGTATGGTCATATCCGTTTTATCTCCTGTGGAGTACGGATCGATGGCAATCATCACTCAAATAAAGGTATAAGACTGGATAAACCGGCAAATTTAAACCCGATATACGAAGGAGGTAGAAGGATGGGCGAAAAACTTGTAAGACTCTACACGAGACAAAACGATAAGACCCTCCACGCATTGGAGCAAAAGGGTAGGATCATTAACGAGAGAAAGTATGTCGAACTTCACTTTGGGGTGGATGCAGACCTGTTCTTGGAGAGTTATGATTGGTTTACCGGGGAGGCGAGCAAGAGACTCGAAAAACCCGAAGATGTCAGGGCGCCGATCTGGTGCTCCATCAGCACCGAGGGTTGCTTGAAGCCGATCGATTCGACCGTGGTCTATGTGCTGGAAGTTCCGGAGAGCAAGGTGATCTACTTCGATGCCATGAAGTGGGACCACGTCCTGAACCGTATCTATCTCCCCGAGGATGAGGAGGACGCCCGTCGATACGAAGAACATTTGCAACACTTGGGTGTGGCGGACGGCTTCAGTTTCTTTATCGGAAAATACCGGGGAATGTTTCCCGAGGAGGAGCAAAGGATCCGACAGAGCTGGCACAGAGCCTTTGAGATCGACGATTGGTCCCCGTTTAGGGTAACGGGCAACATCTGGGAGATCCGAAGAGAATGGGTGAAGAAGATCGTTCATCCCGGCGAACGGATCCCCGAAGACGATGAGGTGTTGTAAATTGTCAAGATTCGTTTGAATATATTGACTTATGTCGGCTCAACAGTTAAAATTATGAAATGACTGTGTATTTCGGACAAAGGGGGTGTCGGAGATGGAGGAAGTTTCCTCGGACAAGAAAGCATTACAAAAAAAACAAAAGCAACGTTTGCGTATCACCAATTATTTTTTGGAGGCTGCGGTAAAGATCATTGAAGAAGAAGGAGTCGAAGCCGTTACGATCAGGAAGGTAGCGGATATTGCCGGCTTTAACAGCGCGACGCTGTATAACTACTTTGACGATCTTCAACATCTTCTCTTTCTGGCATCCATGACCTACCTTCAGGAATATATCGACGGTCTGCCTACCTATATCAAGAGGGCGAACAATTCGGAGGAACTCTACCTGCAAATTTGGAACTGTTTCATCGATTTTTCGTACCTTAGGCCGGACATCTACTACGTCCTGTTTTTCAGTGATATCAAATGCGATATGGATACCTATGTCCTTCAGTATTACTCACTTCGCCCCTTGGATGTCAAGCATTTTCCCAAGGAAGTACAGAGCATGCTGAAGAACTCTTCCATTCGAAAGAGGACCCAAGTCCTGATCGATCAATGCGTGGAAGAAGGATTCGTCAAAGAGGAGATGGGGCCTGCAATCTCGGATATCACGACGAGCGTTTATGAGAGCTTGTTGATGCAGGTAAAAAGAAAGTCCATCCTGCCGGGTGTGGCAAAAGAACTCTGTATGAAGTACGTCAACACTATCTACCACGGACTGAAAGGTTTGGACTAGTGTATTGACACATTGAAATTCACGGTAATTTCGACTGTGATATGAACTCTTTTGGTTCATAACCGAGATAAGAAATAGGGACAGATATGAATATGCCAACACATCGGGGTTGCTGACACATTTATAGTAGCATCGGGCTCAATCGTGCTATCGGAGCATCATCCTCATATCGATCTGCCTGTTACAAAAGATGGGGGAAGACAAGAAGGTATAAACCGCCTGTGTTTTATTGAAATTTCAATAAGACGCAGGTATTTTTTTGTCTATAATTCACAAAAGCATACTATCCTTCCTAAAATTTCTGAAAAAATTTCTCAATAGTTGTTCGATTTTTATTGCAATTATAGATTGCTTATGCTAATATAAAAACGGTTAGATAATAATCGCGATTATATAAACAAAAATGATTATTGTTTTATTCGGCCAATAAAACGATAGGAGAGGAAAATCATATGAAGAACAGCAGTAAAGATTCCGGCGTTTTTATTATCTCTATGATAGTGGTGATCGCTATTGTGGCCTGGGGGATGATATTTCCGGCGAATTTTGAGTTTGTTGGAAGTCAGACCTTCAGTTTCATCTCTGCTAAGTTCGGCTGGTTCTATACCGTCGCTATGACCTCCTTCATCCTTTTTTCCATCTGGGTAGGTTTTATCAGCCCGTACAAGGATATAAAACTGGGTCCGGATGATTCCAAACCGGAATACAGCAACATCTCGTGGTTTGCGATGCTGTTTTCCGCAGGGATGGGGATCGGTCTGGTGTTTTGGGGGATCGCAGAACCTTTGAACCACTATGTCAACCCGATTGGGGTAGAACCTATGACGGAGGCGGCGGCAAAGTTCGCGATGACGAAGTCCTTCCTTCACTGGGGTCTTCACCCATGGGCGAATTATTGTGTGTTGGGCTTGGGACTTGCATACATGCAGTTCCGAAAAAATAAACCGGGCCTTGTAAGCAGTATCTTCATCCCGCTTTTGGGAGAAGAGAGGATCCGAGGTCCGATCGGCAAACTCATCGACATCTTGGCCGTCTTTGCAACGGCAGCGGGAATGGCGACCTCCCTCGGACTCGGTACGTATCAGATCAACAGCGGTTTGAACTATATGTTCGGTATCCCTGAGAGCACCACCGTGCAACTCGTCATCGTGATCGGCATCACCATCATCTATACCGTTACAGCGGTCATGGGCGTGGATAAGGGGATCAAGATGATCTCCAACCTCAATATGGTCCTGGTAGTCATCCTGCTGTCCGGAGCGTTGCTCTTCGGACCGACGGTCGGCATCCTCAACACCCTGGTCGAAAGTACGGGGCTCTACCTCCAGAACATCGTCGGCAACTCCTTTGAGATGGGGGCCTTCGGCGATGCGGGATGGTATGGGGGCTGGACCATCTTCTATTGGGCGTGGTGGATCGCTTGGGCTCCTTTCACAGGAGTATTCATTGCCAGAATTTCCAGGGGACGTACCATCAAGGAGTTCGTAGGAGGAGTCCTCTTTGTTCCTGCCATCGTATCGTTCATCTGGTTTGCTATTTTTGGAGGCATCGACTTTGCTACGGCCAAAGAGATCATCCTGGAAGCGGTAAAATCGACTTCAACAGCCTTCTTCGTTGTAATGAACGAGCTTTCCATAGGCAGTTTCCTGAACTTTGTAGCGATCATGCTCCTGTTCACCTTCTTTATCACGTCGGCAAACTCGGCGACCTTCGTCCTGGGAATGTTGACACAACAGGGGGAGCTCAACCCCGATAATAAGAGAAAAACAACTTGGGGAGTTCTTCAGGCGGCGCTGGCGCTCTCGCTTATGATAGGCTCAGCAAACGGTTTGCAAATGCTTCAAACCATCTCGATCATTGCAGCCTTCCCCTTCGCCTTTATCATGGTCGCCTCCATGGTCTCTTTGGCAAAGGCTCTGAAATCGGATCACATTGAATAATTTGTTAACGCTGTTTACCAATAGAACAGTGCTTATATCCGCCTCGCAAATCACAAAGAAGCATTTCAAAACGCATAGGCTAAGGTTCATTGAGGTATAAGCGGTTCGGCACAAATAGTATGAGAGAGATAACGTAGGCTTCGAAACGAGCGTTTTCATTCGGTCGAACACTGAAAAAAACGAGTCGCATTGAGATCATGCGGGTTTCTCAGAGATATGGTTGCAATGCTGTTATTCGCCCGATCTCCGGACAGGGCAGGCTGCGTTCCGTAGCGGGCCGAGCATCTAACCTTGTCAACAGGCGGAGCAACAGGTAAAGGTATAAGAACAATGAAACAAAGGAGGAAAGAAGAATATGAAATTG
The DNA here is from genome assembly GCA_030529565.1 of Filifactor alocis. Classification (GTDB taxonomy): domain Bacteria; phylum Bacillota; class Clostridia; order Peptostreptococcales; family Filifactoraceae; genus Filifactor; species Filifactor alocis_A. Next base: position 5,741 of record JAUMWQ010000081.1, read on the forward strand.
GAAATCGGTAATTTTCAAGTAAAAGATGTCGTATTCGGAGACAAGACTTGTTTTGAAAATGCGATATTGACCATCAACAAACAAGAGGCTCTGGACTTCATTATGCAGGATCCTCACATCACGAAGGCCGATATTGAGATCGCCAAACCCGGAGAAGACGTAAGGATCCTTCCGGTAAAAGAGGCGGTAGAGCCCAGGGTAAGACTTGACGGCAGACCGGTATTCCCCGGTGTTACGGGAGAACTTGCACCGACAGGAGAAGGAAAACTCCACGCCTTGAAGGGCATCAGCGTGTTGGGAGTTGGAGGAGTCTGGGGATCCTTCGGGGACGGTATGATCGACATGGGCGGCGAAGGCCAAAAATACACCCTGTTCGGTTCCCTTATCAACATCTGCCTCGTGATCGAAACCGATGAAGAGTTCGAGCGTCGTGAACAGCAGAAGAAGAACCGTGCGATCAGATGGGCGAGCCACCTCTTCGCCGAGTACCTGGGCAAGACCGTCAAAGACCTTGAGCCGGACACGACCGAAGTATTTGAACTTCCTGCTGTAAGAAACAGAGATAAGAGCGTGGAAGACCTGCCGTCCGTCGTCTTGGTCATGCAGCCTCAGTCTCAGATGGAAGAGATGGGTTACAACGACCTGGTCTACGGTTGGGACCTCAACCACTTCGTGCCGACCTTTATGCATCCCAACGAAGTCCTGGACGGAGCGCTGATATCGGGAAGCTTCATGCCTGCCTCCTCCAAGTGGTCGACCTATGACATGCAAAACTTCCCGACCATTATGGAACTCTACAAAGAGCATGGAAAGAGCCTGAACTTCTTGGGAGTCATCATGTCCAACCTCAACGTATCCCTTGAACAAAAAGAGAGATCCGCGATCTTCGTGGCACAGCTTGCGAGATCCTTGGGAGCCGACGGAGCCATCGTTACCGAAGAAGGATATGGAAACCCCGATACCGATTACATCCGTTGTATCGTTGCACTGGAAGATGTAGGAGTCAAGGTCGTCGGTATCAGCAACGAGTGTACGGGAAGGGACGGAGCTTCTCAACCCCTTGTTGTTTTGGACGAAAAAGCCAATGCCCTCGTATCGACCGGAAACGTATCGACTATGATCGAGCTTCCGCCTGCCGCTAAGGTCATCGGTTGCCTGGAGTCTTTGGCGAGAGACGGCCTATCCGGAGGTTGGGCGCACGATGAGATCTTAGGACCTTCCGTACGCGAAGACGGCTCCATCATTATGGAAAACAATGCGATGTTCTGCGGAGACCAGATCGCCGGCTGGTCGACAAAGACAATGAAAGAGTTTTAGAGGAGGATAGCGATGAAAAAAGCCATATTATATGTCAATCAGTTTTTTGCAGGTAGCGGTGGGGAAGATACTGCCGACTTGGCACCTGTGATAAAGGCGGAAAAAATCGGACCCGCATTGGCACTGTCAGGAGCTCTAGATGCTGAGATCACTCACACCGTCTACTGCGGGGACAACTATATGGGTTCCCATACGGAGGAAGCCATCGCCGAGATCATCGAAATGCTCAAACCTCTTGACTTCGATATTTTCTTGGCGGGACCTGCCTTCCAAGCGGGACGTTACGGCTTTGCCTGCGGAAGCATCTGCAGGGCTGTCAAGAAAGAATTCAACGTGCCCGTGGTTACTTCGATGAACGAAGAAAACCCCGGAGTGGAAATGTTCAAAAAAGAGATGATCATCACCAAGGGCGGAAAGTCCGCTGCCAAGATGAAAGCGGATACCGAAGCGATGGCAAAGGTTGCCAATGCTTACCTCAGAGGAGAGAGACCCGGACCTGCGGAAGAATTCGGCTTCTTCGAGAGGGGAGTTCGCGATCAGATCTGGATGGATCCTCCGGTAACGGCTGCAAGACGCGGAGTTGAGATGCTGATCAAAAAACTCAACAACGAAGAGTATCAGACCGAACTCATCATTCCCAAGAAGGATGTCGTGCCGATCGCAGAGCCGATCAAAGACCTGAGCAAGGCTCGTATCGCCATCCTCAACACAGGAGGAATCGTTCCGGTAGACAACCCCGATCGTATTCAGTCCGCATCGGCGACCAGATGGGGAAGATATGACGCTTCTGCGATGGAAAGATTGGAAGGCGGAGTGTTCAAGACCATCCATGCAGGATTCGACCCTGCAGCGGCAGATGCCGATCCGAATGTCATCGTACCTTGGGACGTGATGAAGGCCATGGAAAAAGAAGGAGTCTACGGCTCCCTGCATCCCTACTTTTATACGACGGTAGGAACAGGAACCACCCAGGCGGAGGCGTCCAGAATGGGAATCGAGATCTACGAAAAACTCAAAGAAGACAATGTAGACGGTGTTTTGATGGTTTCGACGTGAGGTACTTGTACACGTTGCGGCGCAACGATAGTCAAAGAAATCGAACGTTTCGGACTTCCGATCGTACAACTGTGCAACCTGGTACCTGTGGCTATGACGGTAGGAACCAATAAGATCGTCCCGACCATCTCCATCCCGTATCCGATGGGAGATCCGGCTACACCGAAGGAAGAACAGTACAAATTGAGATACAAGATCGTTCGCAGAGCCCTGGATGCATTGACCGAAAACGTAGAAGAACAGACCGTATTTAAGGCATAGAAGGTTCAAACGATATCGTTTGGTGCTACTATCCGTTCGAGCAGTTGACATTGATGATTTCGACCTCTTTGGATCTGAGATGTTTTGATAATCGGGCTGGATAGAGACGTCATTCTATCGAAGAATAATTTGAGATAAGCAAAGAAGTGTTGCGGAATTTCTATTTTGCAACACTTCTTTTTTGATGTATCAAATCGCTTCTCTATTCCGTTTTTTTTTCATTTGTGGTACAATAATATATAAAAATTATAAATAAAAAAATAAAAGTTTTTATTTATATTCTTTGACCTACTGTGCCGGTTCTCGGATCATCTGCAACAACCCCTAATACCATTCTTTGATCCAAGAGAGGGCGTATTCGCCTCTTAGATCATAAAGCGCAGTTCGTCGCTCGTGGAGAGATCTTATGAATAGAGAAGATTCGAGAGCGGCATCAGATGCTCCCGAAATACAGGGGGCCGATATCAACAGTT
>JAUMWQ010000081.1:8857-9244 GCA_030529565.1 Filifactor alocis
AAGAGAGGAGTTATCCATGAGGTTTGAAATTCGATTAGAAGACTCTGCATACAAGCATATCGTTTCCGACGACTTTCGTACAGAGGAGGTCGTCTCCCTGTCCGTACTCAAAAACGAAGAGTTCGGCCTTCAGTGTATTATTCGCTCAGACGAAGAGTTTTTGCTGGTACGCGGACGAAACAGGGATATTGCTCGAAAGGGACTGGGCCATCAGTTCAGAGTAGAGTTTCGCGTGCTATCCCCCTGTGAGGACAGGAAGTTGGAAGAAGATTTCTTCCTTCGTCTGATGGACTTTGTAAGCGATGATGAAGGCCGTCTGATCTCCGATGTCTTGACCGATAGGGACAGCATCTATTCGGTGCACAGGGAACAGGGGATCTTCATAGG
>JAUMWQ010000082.1:0-3675 GCA_030529565.1 Filifactor alocis
AAATATGATAAGGAAACACCGCACAAAGGTAAGTTTCTGATTTTCCCCCGTTTTTATAAAAAGCGAAAGTCTTGTCATATCAATATTCTCAAGAATTTTATCCTTCGTCCCGAAAGTCTGATCGACCCCAGCCCACAGTCAACCAAATGTTTTGCAGCCACATTATTCCTATTGACGGAACTTCAATCTAATCACAATATCGCCCCCGGTACGGATATCGAACTTTCTTCTAAACACCAGGCTTCAACATCACTTCTGAACGTATTTGCCTCTTGTAAAGATCACAGTCAGCATAAACAGAGGCAAAGACATCATCCTGCCGATCCTCCAAGGTTCTTTAATCAAGCGGTAGAACCACTCCAAGCCGTACTTTCTATAAAACTCCGGAGCCCTCTGCACCTCTCCCGAAAGAACGTCGAAGCTCCCTCCAACGCCCATGAGAAGACCCGCATGGAGCCTGTCCTTATAGGTATCGATAAAATACTCCTGCCCCGGCGCCCCCAAGGCGACAAAGAGAAGATCCGGTTTTGCTTGGGCCACCTGAGAAACGATATTTTCCTCTTCCTGATGGCCCTTATTTCCCGTATGGATCCCTTTGAAATAGCCGTGTCCGGTTCCCACGATCTTCAAAGCGGGGTACTGAGATACCACCTTGTCCGCCGCTTTCTGCGCAATTCCCGGTTTGCCACCCAAAAAATAGACCGTCTTGCCGTTGTCGCTTGCCCATCGAAGAAGGTTCTGCATCAGATCGATCCCTGTCACCCTTTCCTTCAAGGGTTTCTTCAATATCTTGGAGGCGATGACCAGACCTATCCCGTCCGGAACGACGAGGTTCGCCCCCTCTATAATACTGAAGAGTGCTGTGTTGTCCTTCGCCTTCATCACGATCTCACTGTTGGGTGTTATCACGACAAAGGCTTCCTTCTCTTCCACACCTTGTTGAGCAAGTCTGCAAGCGGTTGACATATCAACGCGATCGACCCTTACTCCCAATACATTCATCGCTTCCATCTCACACCTGCTTCATCAATAATTCTTTCAATCGACGGTTTGACACGTCGGCCACTTCCCTCAAGGCCTGTGCTTGGATGCTGATACGCTCTTTTTCCTCTGATAGAGTCTCTCTCTTTTGACGGATCATATCATACAAATCCTGAGACGCAAAGGTTTGGACCGAAACGATATCTTCGCTGCGAATCTCCTGCAAAAAGCTGTCCACCTTCGGATCGTAAGAGATCCCGATCGGTACCGCCCCCATCAAGGTCGAAAAGATCAGACCGTGCAAGCGCATCGCCACCACAATATCCATATTGCCCATAAAGGAAAGATAGTCATCCACATACAGGTCTTGGGTGATGACATACACATCCTTCTTCTTTTCTCCCAAGTTCGCATGTATCTTTGAGATCAGTTTCATGTCCTCATTGAAGTGGAAGGGAAGAAGAAAGATATTATATTCCCCTGTCTCCAAAAGTTTTTCGATCAAAAAGCTGATCTCCTTCTCAATATGAGCATCCTTATCCTTCCACGTCCTTAGAGAGATCGCAAGATTGGTACGACCTTCCACTGCACCCATCTCAGACAGGAGTTTTTTTCCTCCTTCTTTGGAGGGAGGTGTCATCCCGAGCACCGTATCGGCAGTAACCAAGATGTCCCGAGTAATGCCGATATCTTCAAGTGTCTTCTTCGAGTTTTTGTCTCTCACGTTGATAAGATCGACCTTGTTCAAGATCCTCCTCACCCAATTTTTGTTTGCCTCCTTGTTGACAGGACCGATCCCCTGCGAGTAGATCATCGTCTTCTTCTTATACACGGTCTTTGCAAGGCTCAACAAACCCAAATAGTAGAGAAGCGAGCGTGAAGAGGTAACATCCTGCAAAAGACTGCCTCCCCCGCTGACAAAGAGATCTGCCGTCTTCATCTCCCTGCCTATCTTGACGAGATCCATCCTATTGATAGCTCTCACGGGGTAGTCCGCATACTTTTCCAGCGTAAATTCGGGGTTTGAGGACAGGACAACGATGTCGGGATCTTCAACCTCACGAAGAATACCGTCGATAAGTCCCTTTAATATCGCTTCGTCTCCCATATTATTGAACCCGAAGTAGCCTGATAAAAGAAGTTTATTCATATGCTTTCCTTTCTCGTTTTTTCTTCGTATAGCGAAGTTTCAACAACACGGAACATATCAAAACCAAGATCCCTCCGGTTACAAGAGAAACGAGGTATTCACCTCCAACCCTTCCAATCGACAGATAGATGGGCGTTCTGATATGTGAGAACGTGTTTTGAATATTGCTTTGACCTATGGCTGCGGCGATCGCCAAAATTGCATACAGACCTTCCCACTTTCTATATCTTGCCAAATACAAGAACAGGATCACCGCCGGGAAGCCCAACACGATCGACTTGGTCCTGGGTCTTGCAATAAAGACATTCTCCATGAGATTTCTCATCAAAAGTTCCAAAGTCGCCGGTTTTACCTCACTCGTGTTGCCCGAACGCGCCATAAAGATGAGACCTGCCACTGCGAGTATCCCCAGAAGGAGAACCTGCCATATCTTGATATTTTGGTTAAGCAGTCTCTTCGTGTCGTCCAGACTTAAACGATGGTCGCTCATCTCTTTGATTTGACCGATCCCGAAATAAGCCATATACATCATCAAAGTCAAAAGAATCGGCGCCAACTGCGAGATCTTGACTCCCTTAAAGGTGAGAATATCCAGCATATACTCGCTGTTTGACAAAAGAGCCACCTCGAAAAAAGCTCCCAATATGCTCAAAATCACAGAAACACTCAAAACCCTTACCCCTGTCATATAAGCGACAAGAGGCTTTGTTCCCCTGTTCTCATCAAAGACCGCTCTTGCGCTCGCGATCACATAGGTCGTAGCCAAAGAAGCCACTCCGATAGTCCCAAGCAAGGCCCAGAGCGGAGTGATCGCACCCAGTCCCTTATCCAAAACAAAGGGCAAACTCCCAAATATCATTCCGATCCCCTGGAGGATATACAGCCCTGTCTTCTTCATAGGTACAATGTTTTGGAAGAGGATGAGAAAGATCGCCACGATCGCCCATACAACAGGCAGTTTCTTCAAAGGATTTGCCGCCCAGTTTCTGAGCGATTGCACCCTTCCCCCGATCTCGATCGAATGTTTGTTGAGTCTGGACTGCAAACTCGGCACCAAGTTCTCATAGGCAGTCACATCCGTCACATACCTTCCCTCCGGCATCAAAAAAGGCTTGAGATAGATCAGACGGATATTCCGATCGATAATCCCTCTATAGTAGGTGTTTACAATTTCTTCTCCGTTATGATGAAAGGGGATCTCGTAGTCGTAGCGCTTTTGGATGTAATCCCAGGTGGTAAACACCTTGATCGCTCTGTAGTGTACATCTTTTGTCAGCGAGTTCTGTCCCTTCGCCTTGAGATTTTTGCCCTTTACATTGCTCTCCACCAAACCGATATACATCTCGTATTCCTTGAGTTTCTCATACATATAAGGTCCTTCATCGTAACCGAGAAACTCGTCTCCCGAAAACACAATGATATTACCTGCTTCTTTGTATTCTTCGGGCAGTTTGTCAATATATGAAAAATATCGATCTATGGTCTTCTTTGCATCCTGATACTCATGATTGTAGAGAGGTCTTAAAAGGGGTATCATCCCTGCA
>JAUMWQ010000082.1:3685-9083 GCA_030529565.1 Filifactor alocis
CAAGGCAGTCTGTATTTTCTCTTCACTGAATCCCAGTCCTAAGGTCTCTAACTTCAAACCGTCCCAAGTTTTAGATAGAGCTTCCTTATTTCCCCTTGTATCAGCTATATTCGTCATCGTATAGATGTAGTCTTTGGGGATCCCGTGGATGATCAGAGTGTTCGATCCCTTCCATTCAATGCTCCTCTCTTCTTTCAAGGTTTTCTCCAAACCCTTCTTGATAAACTCCAGGTCCTTCGTACTTCCTTCGACGATAAGATCCAAGCCCTCCAGTCGGGTCCCGATATGGGAATGGGGATTGCTTCTCAAACTCTGGATCGTTTCCTCCTGAATCGCCACACTCTTAATCCCTGCTTCCTGCATCCGTTTGAGATACTCTGCAAAACTCATATCCGAATCCAACGACATATGGAAGAAGTCCTGATAGTCCGCCGTGATCTGAACATTTTTAAAATCATTCTCCATCCCAAAACGCTCATAGCCTATCCATAGGGATGTCAAGATTCCCAGTACCATAAAACACATCAATATTCTGTCAAGTTTCATACTCCTTTTCCTTTCCGGCACAATATTGTATTACTTAAAGATACAGTATTGTTCTGTTTGTACCTCCCGTTCAAAACACAAAAGAACCTATGTAATACTATCCTCCATTTGAAAAGTGAGCATATCCACTTCTGCAAATACAAAAAATATTTGAGCAGGCATAGGATGCATGACATCGATATCAACAGTTCAAACGGATCATAGTATAAAATGTATCCTTGTTTGTCCAACCCTTTGTACACAATGGATCCTGCAAAAGAACAGGGACTTCTTACAACGGTCGAGAGGCAGGTCCTGCAAACCGAAAAACTCTTGATATAAAGCAGCATCAAGCCCCTGCAACGATAGAGATCATAGACCGTTCGAATGTATCAACAGAGCGGGACAAGCCTTATCTTCCTATCCATTTTTCGACCGGGGATCCGTAACAAGAAGTTTTTGCACATCATCAGGTCAGCAATAACAATTTATTATAACACAAAACCCATATATTGTTTGTCCCAACTTGTAAAAAAACCTTAAAAAAAGCGATTTTCATACCTCTTCTCAACAAATCTTACTCTATCCCGCGACCTCCGCTTTCGATCTCCAAAGATAAATTCCATCGAGAAAACCTTGGAAAAAAGATACAAAACGGTTCTCCCTACGTTTCGTGAGATATAGGAGCCTCTCAAACAAACACGTTCCCGAAAGTGTTTGTTCATACTGTTATCTATTGGAATTGACAGGTGTAATGCTTTGAAGGTATAGGATCATCCAAATTGTTTTCAGCAATTGTATCTTCTTTATACCCGTCACTTCAAACGGAGAATAGTATTAAGAAAAACCGGATCTCCTCTGCTTTCGCAAATTAGACACCGACTCCTCTATCCCACCCTGTTTTATCACAGGGAAAAGGAGGTGCTATTTCGAAAATTTTCGAAATAGATCTTGATTTATGTCAAAAAATGTTATACGATCTATTTAGAAATATTTCTAAATAGAATTGAGGCGATCCCTTTGGCTTTTGCACAAACATTCAAGGCTCTCTCCGACCCCGTAAGGCGTGAGATCCTCACCCTTCTCAAAGACGGAAGGCGATCTGCAGGAGAAATCGTCAGCCTGTTTAATGTAAGCGGTGCCACGATCTCCTACCACCTAAGCATTTTAAAGAAGGCGGAGCTGGTCAAGGAAACAAAGGTAAAAAACTATGTCTACTACGAGCTCAATGCCTCCGTGGTGGAAGAGATCATGCTCTGGCTGTCTGAATTAAAAGGAGGAAAAAACAATGATTAAAAAGTACAAGACCACTCTCATCATCACTTTGATCGTTACACTCTTTCCCATGCTTATAGGGATCCTGCTTTGGGAGCGACTCCCCATGGAAATAGCAACCCACTTTCAATTTGACGGCACCGCCGATAAGTTCAGTTCTAAAGACTTTGCCGTATTTACTATGCCGTTGACGATGACTCTCTTACAACTCGTTGCGATGTATTTCACCCTCAATGATCCCAAAAAGAAAAATATGGGAGACAAGATGCTTAAGATCGTCTTTTGGATTGTCCCCTGTGTATCCTTGGTAACACACCTGAGCATCTATGCCAACGCTATGGAAGTCGGAATGGATATGAGCACTGTCTCCCAACTTGTCATAGGGGTCTTGCTCGTCCTTATCGGCAACTACCTTCCCAAAACCAAACAAAACTACAGCATCGGTATCCGGACACCTTGGACCTTAAACGATGAAGAAAACTGGAACAAGACCCACCGTTTCGGTGCATGGATCTTTGTAGTCTGCGGTCTGTTGATGATCGCCAACATCTTTATCAAATTACAGTTCCTGATGTTTGCGGCGTTGGGCTTTCTCTGCCTTCCCGTACTCTACTCCTTCCTTCTTTACAAAAAGAGCAAAGGGGACAGATCGGATGATCCAACACAGTAAAAAGAATACGAATTTTTCAAACGATCTCAGACCTGTTTCCCCTTGGAAACAGGGATGGTCTCTCTTTTTTTCACTTTTACAACCAGATCCGATACAAAAAACATATGAGATAAATATATTTAACTGCCTCACAGAATAATCAAGGAGGTTTCAGGTTCGGTATAATGGCACGTTGGTATTTGCCATAGTATGCCTCCATCGAATACAGATAAGTTAAAAGCATAACTGAAATCATCACGAATATCGAAGTGTCAAAACACCCCTCCGTAATCAAAGAAGAAGTATAGACAGCCATTCAAATGAGCAGTAGTATAGAAGCAAATAAGAAGACACGCCTTAAACAGCGTCCTCCCTATTTGCTTTTTTCATACAAATTTAAGTATAAATTCTCTTTAAATGATGATACAATAAGATGGTAACGATTGGATCTCCAGATTCTTTCGGATTGTAATCGAAACCTTTATTTTTCAATAATTATATCTATAGTTCAAGGAGGACTTTTATGAATCAAACGAAGACTTATTACGATTTTTTTAAGGAATTGTCGGCGATCCCTCGTGCATCGGGAAACGAAGGAGGGGTTCAGAATTATCTGCTTAACTTTGCCGCAGAAAAAAATCTGGAAGCGTTCCAAGAAGAAGGATCCGGAAATATCGTCATAAAAAAACCCGCGACAAAGGGCTATGAGCATATCTCCCCTGTCATCTTGCAAAGCCATATGGATATGGTGGCGGAAAAAGCTCCCGAATCCTCTCATAACTTTGACACGGATCCGATCGAACTGATTGAGGAAGAAGGCTTTCTTCATGCAAACCACACGACCCTGGGTGCGGATAACGGGATCGGAGTAGCCTACTCCCTGGCTCTTCTCTTTGATGATCGCATCGAGCATCCTGCCTTGGAGGCGATCTTTACGACGGAGGAAGAAACTACCATGAAGGGTGCGGAGCTTCTAAAGGGCGAAAGTCTCAGCGGAAGATATATGCTCAACCTCGATTCGGAGGAAGAAGGGGTCTTCTGCGTATCTTCCGCCGGAGGTCTGGACTTTATCGGCAAGCTCCCCCTTCACCATGTAAGCTCCAAGCAGGATACCACTTACAAAATCGTTGTTTCGGATCTGAAGGGCGGACACTCCGGAATGAACATCAACTCCGGGCGCGCCAATGCAAACAAACTTCTCGGAAGACTTTTGAACCGCATTGCAAAAGCCTTCCCCGATATGGAGCTTGTATCCGTAGATGGTGGCTCTAAAATGAATGCCATCCCCAGAGACGCTCAGGCCCGCTTCAACCTCTCCAAAAAGGAGGAAGAAGAACTGCGTAAGATCGTTGAACTTATGCAGACCGATGCCTGCAACGAACTTCAGCCGACGGACAAGGCAGCTCTTTGTCTCGAAACTTGCGAGTTTGTTTCCGAAGTGATGGAAAAACAAAACAGAGATGATGTCATCTCCTTCCTCCTCGTCGTTCCAAACGGTGTCAATACGATGAGCAAGAACATCCATGGTCTCGTAGAGAGCTCCCAAAACCTCGGTATCGTTACGACGGAAAAGGACGAGGTCGGCTTCTACATCTCCGCTCGAAGCTCCGTGGACAGCCTTCTCGAGTTGATCACGGAACGAAACCACACTCTGTCCAAGCTGTGTAAGGTGAATATGCTCACAGGAAGAGGCTATCCCGCTTGGGAGTATAAAGCGGACTCTCCTCTTCGCGACTTAGCGATCCGAACCTACGAAACCGTCTTTCACAAAGAGGCTAAGCTGGAGGCGATCCACGCAGGGTTGGAATGTGGTTACTTCGCCAAAAAGATTCCCGGAGTCGATATCATCTCCCTTGGACCTAATATCTACGATGTCCACTCCCCGAAGGAAAAAATGGAGCTCGGCTCTGCCGACAGGATGTACGACTATGTAGTAGCTCTTTTAAAAGAGATGACACAGCTCTCCTAAACGAACGATATCACACGCAATACCTTATTAAGGAAACACCGCACAAAAGCAAATTTCTGATTTTCCATCTTTTTTATAAAATGCGAAGATCTGTCAAATTTTCTCGAGAATTTCATCCTTCGTATAAAATTGGTTTTATGCTGATTTTTCGAATTGTGCGGTATCTCCTTAATACTATTCTCCATTTGAAATGTCGGATATAAAGAATGTACAATTGCTGAAGAACAGTTTGGAGGATCCTATATTTCAGAGTATTCAACCTGTCCATTCTAACAGACAATAGTGTGATACTACTATTTCTTTGAATTGTAGATATAAACGATCTGTAATCCATATGAAGATAAAACCATTTTTCGTGGTCGACAAAATAGATATAACCATATTTCTATCGAAGAATAGTATGAAACGAATTTTCGCGGTCATAAAACAGATAGAATCGCATGTCAAACAGAGAATAATGTCCGTAGACTCAGACAGATAAATGTGATCTTTTTGGAAATAAAAAAGAGACGCATACAAAATGTATCATCGTCTCTTTATCTTCAACAAAATGGTCGGAGTGACAGGACTTGAACCTGCGACCTTCCGGTCCCGAACCGGACGCACTACCAAACTGTGCCACACCCCGATAGACAGTATTGTACAACTTATTTAACAAAAAATCAAGATAAATTTTTATCTTTTATTATTTTTTTGTCTAAATAGAAAACTTGATGTAACAGTACATTGAAACTCATAATAAATCTAAGGAAACACCGAATAAGTGTCAAATGTTGATTTTCTTGTGAATCTGTACGAAACGAAGTTTGACCGAATCAATACTTTCAAAAAAATTCAGTATCTATATAAAAGTAATTTTAAGATGTTTTTTGAATTGTGGATGCTTTCCTAACTTTAATTTGAAATCTTTCGATTTATAACGAAGACAATAAAGTTGAATAGAAATATCTCGGTGTGCCGTTGAAATCTTAGATTTACTC
>JAUMWQ010000083.1 GCA_030529565.1 Filifactor alocis
TTTGACAATGATAGATGTTTCATACCCGGCATTTCAAACGGAAAATAATCTTATATCGAAACGACGAAAAGGGACTAAATATTGCATATTCAGTCCCTTCTATTTCTCCGTTTTATGCCATCGCCCATTTAAACCATCTCTATACTTTCGTATATAAGCGATAAGATGGGCTTTGTATGGTTTGTTAAGCGGATATCCGCGACAGTTCAAATAAAGTCTCATATTATATCGAACCAAAAATTTATGAAATACCCCAAAAGGGCAGACCCCGATCTCCCTCCGATCCTATTCTCCGGTAGAAGTATGGCTATATTTATCCTGCGAATGCGAAGATCCGTTTTATCTTGTTATAGTCATACATCATTTATATGCATAACTCAACGGAATAACAGTATGAGCCTATAAAACACGAACATTTTTCATATCTATACTTTCAAGAGTTTCACCCTTCATATAAGGCCGATCTCTCAAATTGTGCGATATTGCCCTGTCTTTTGAACACCGTTTTTGTTTCCCGGGAAAACACCGCAGAATTTCAAAAAGCAAAGAAAATTTAGTTTTTCTTGAACAAATACATTTCTGAAATCTCTCATTTTATAGGCTTTCCATCTCTGCACAAAACAAAGGGAACATCGTTTCGTGTCTTCGCGCACTACTTCCCTAGATCTCGTTCAAGGCCTCGTAGAAGTCGATGATGATGTCCTTGCTGTTCTCCAGACCGACCGCCACTCGGATCATCGAAGCCGAGAGCCCGAATTCTTCGAGACTTGCCGCATCATAGTCCCTATGTGTCATAAAGGCGGGTGATTCCACCAAGGTTTCCGCATCTCCCAAGCTCACAGCAAGCTTGCACATCTTGAACTTCGTCAAAAGTTCCTTCGCCTTCTCCGGCCCTCCCTTGAGGGTGAAACTGACCACAGCTCCGTAACCCATCATCTGAGAACGGGCGACATCGTAGCCCTCATCCGACTTCAGTCCGGGATACCACACCTGTTCGACCTTATCGTGATCCTGCAGGTACTCCGCCAAAAGCATGGCATTTTCGCCGTGACGCTCCATCCTCATCTCCAGGGTCTTAAGACCCCGGATCAGCAACCATGCGTTAAACGGAGAGATCGGACTGCCCAATTCGCACATAAAACCGTATCTCAAGCGATCGATGTAGTCCTGACTTTTCGAAGTCGTCACTCCCGCTATCACGTCGCCGTGACCGCTGAAAAACTTGGTCGCGGAATGGACGACCGCCGTTGCTCCAAGCAGAAGAGGTTTCTGCCAATAGGGGGTCGCAAAGGTATTGTCGACGACCACATCGATTCCCCTCGCCTTAGCCAAGCTACAGACCGCCTTGATATCGGTGATCTTGAGGGCGGGGTTGGACGGCGTCTCCAGATAGATCAGCTTCGTCTTGTCACAAAGCGCCTCCTCGACCTGTTTGAGATCTCCGGTGTCGACGAAGGATACCTCCACTCCATAGCGTTTGACAAACTTGTTCAAAAACCCGTAGGCGGAACCGTAGAGGGACTTGCCTGCAACGATATGATCCCCCGCCTCGACGAACGACAGGATGGTCGCTGAGATCGCACCCATCCCGGATGCAAAGGCGACCGAGTCGACTCCTCCCTCGAGGGAGGCGATCTTCTTCTCCAGTATCTCAGTCGTGGGGTTTCGCCCCCTGGTGTATACGAAACCTTCACTCTCTCCCTTGAAGACGGCATCCGCCTCTTCGATCGAGGAGAATTCGAAGGATGATGTCATAAAAATCGGAGGGTTTAACGCCTTCCACGGATTCTCCGCAACAAAACCGTCGTGGATCGCCTTGGTCGAAAACCCTACCACCTTGTTAAGATCCTTAAACTCACTCATATTTGTATCCTTCCTTTTCGAATTTTCCCTTTCCTTTTGAAGTTTTGTTTCTCTGCGCCGTGCTTCCCGCATCCTTACGCCCGAAACTCCATCTGCCGTCCTGGACGGCAACGGATTTCGCCGTTTCCTTGTTCGGACCGTTCTTTTTGACCACCGCTCTGCGGTGCAACTGTCTCGGCAGACGCACCTCCACACAGGCCCCTCCGGACTCCGGATTATAAGCCCTCACACTTCCCTTCAACTGCTTGACGGTAGATTTGACAATCGACAGTCCCAGTCCCGTATTCCCGCCTTCTCCTTTGAAAAAACGATCGAAGACCCTGTCTATCTCCGCCTTATCAAATCCCTGTCCGTCATCGATGACCTTCAGCACCAGTTCGTTGCCCTGATGGTAGCCCTCGATGCTGATCAAGGACTTCGCATAACGAAGCGAGTTCGAGATCAGGTTATTGATGATGCGGAACATATATTCCTCATCGACACGATGGAAGATGTTGTCTTCCACATTGTTGTGCAGAACGACGGCCTTTTCGTCCGCGGAAAACTTGAACTTGTAGAGGACCTCGTTGACAAAGTCCCTCATATCCAAACTCTGTACCCTGTTTTTGTCCACCTTTTCCGTAGGATTCTCCAACTTCGTCATATAGACGATGCTGTCGACGGTATTGGTCAGTTTGTTGGTCTCATCGATGATGATGTCCAAGGACTCCTGCACATCCTCCTGAGGTATGACGTTATCGCGGATCGCCTCCGCGTAGCCTTGGATGGACATCAGCGGAGTCTTGAGTTCGTGGGACGTATTCTGAAAGAAGACTTTCTGGTTCTGGTCGTAGTGGATCATATTCTCCGCCATCTTCTTGAACTCATCGTTGAGATCACTGATCTCGTCCTGCGTGCGTATCTCTTCCCAAGTATTGTTACCTTCGAGAGAAAAGGCTTGGATGTTTCTCTTGAGTTTGTTGATGGGGCGGATGAAGGTCCTCTCGAAGAAGAGGGCCAGCAACACCGCACAGAACAGCGAGATCGCCAACCCGATGAAGGAAGCCGCGTTGATCAAGGAGTTGATGATTCCAAGCTCCTCCTTTTCTCCTATTACAAGCAGATATCCCGCTACCGCCTTTTTGTTGGGTGCCTTTATCGTCCTTTCCATCTCAAAAAACTTCTTCGTTTTATCACTGGTATTGTAGAACTCCTCGCCCTCTTTGATCTTCCAAGATTCAAAGATCGTCTTCCTCTCCTTGTCCTGGATCACGAAGTTGGTCGTGGAAAACTGGTAGGAGGAGAAAAACAACCTGTTGTTGGGAAAGACATCGTACAGGGTCGCTTCCTTGTTCAGAGCCAACGATACGTTGAGAAGTTCATTTTCGATCTCGGTCTTCATATCGTTCGCAGCCATGTTGAGATCTTGGATGATCTTTGCATTGAGCTTGTTGGAAAAGTTCATCTTGGTGATCCCCATTGAGATCCCGACTGTGAACAGGACGATGATCAAATAACTGATTACGATTTTTTTTCCTATTTTACTCATCTTTTACTCATCTTCCTGTATCTTGTATCCATAACCCCAAACCGTCTGGATCTTGACCTGAGAGTTGGCATCTCTAAGTTTTTTTCTGAGACGCTTGATCGTGTCGTCGACGTTTCTGTCATAGCCGTCGTACTCATAACCCCAGATGCTTTGGATGATCTTATCCCTCGATAAAGGATAGCCCTTGTTCTCGACAAGGAACTTCAAAACTTCGTACTCCTTCGTCGTAAGAGGCACATCCTCATCTCCCGCCTTTACGCTTCGTTGCTCCACAAAGATCTTCAGATCTTCGACGGATACGACATTGTCTTCCTTCTTCTGCGCATAGTTGCTCGTACGCTTGAGGATGTTGCGGATACGAACGATCAACTCTCTTACGCTGAACGGCTTGGCAAGATAGTCGTCCGCTCCGAGCTCAAGACCCAAGATCCTGTCCAACTCCTCACTTCGTGCCGATACGAAGATGATGGGCACATCGCTGTTCGTTCTGATCTTCTTACAGAGATCCAAGCCGTTGGTTCCCCTCATCATAATATCGAGCACGATCAAATCGACGCTGTTATCCGACAGGAACTCATAAGCCTTATCCGCGTTGTCAAAGTCGGTAACTTCATAACCTTCCTTCTTCAGGTACATCACAATGAGGTCGCGTATTCTTTTTTCATCATCTACTACAAGTATATGTTTCATCATAATCTGTCTCCTTCATCCTGACTGCCGATACAGGTGTGATCGGCGGTCCTCTTCTTGGTTTCGGCCCTTTAAGGCCTATTTTCCCTCAACAGTACACATCATTATAAACATACCCTTAAAACTTCTTTTTTTTCACGTTATTTTTGTGGAAAAGAAGGGTCTGTGCTATGATGAAAGATGTGGTACTTCTCTACAATAGAAAGGTTGTCCTGTCCGTTCGCGGACTAGATAAGTCCGCTTCACCTCCTATGAAGTACAGGCCGACGCCGTCAATAATACAAGGATCGACAGCATAAACGTCAGACTCATCCCGTTTCATCGATCCCGAAGGAAGGTGCGTCGGTGGATGGGGGTGAACCCCCACTTTTTCAAGGCCTCATAGTGCTCCGCCGTACCGTAACCCTTGTTCTTTGCAAACTGAAACTCGGGATAGATCCTGTCGTACTCCCTCATCAGCCTGTCACGATAGACCTTTGCCAAAATGCTTGCGCAAGCGATGCTGTAACAGGAAGAATCTCCCTGAACGATCGCCTCCTGCCGTATTGTCATCTCAGGCAGGGTTTGATTTCCGTCTATCAAAAGGTAGTCCGCCGGAGGATCAAGATACTGCATCGCCCTTTTCATCGCCAAGAAGGTCGCTTGAAGGATGTTGATCTCATCGATCTCCTCATTGCCGGCCACCCCTATGCCGAAGGAAATACTATCTGCGATCACCCTGTCAAAGAGATTCTCCCTCACATCTTCCTTGATCTTTTTCGAGTCGTCGACCTCGATGATAAGGGAGTCTTCCCTCATCACGACACAGGCTGCAACGACAGGACCCGCAAGAGGCCCCCTTCCAGCCTCATCGATACCGGCAACAAAGAGATGTCCCTGAGCCTTGAGTTCTTCTTCCCTCCGCTTCATACCCAAGATCCTCTTTAAGCCCTCCTCCCTCTTCAATCGCTGTCTTTCGAGCGAAGATCCGAGTTTTCGCACTCCTATTCGCGCATCCGACTTCAGTGCATCCTCCGCGATCCGAAGTTCCTCTTGAGACAGAAGTTTCAGTTGTTTTTTTATGACATCGATGCTTTGTCCGCTGAACATAGTCCTCTCCTTTCCTTATTATAACTGCACTCTCCGACCAAAATCGGTACACAACATATCCGACCCCCGAAAAGCATTTGATACCGTTATCCGTTGAACAGTTTCTGTCAATGAACTGCTCTTATGGCACTTACAATACTTTGTACAGTCTGTAAAGCGAATAGTTTCACTCTCCAATCGGAACATCATTGCATCCATATCATCGAACAACGCGATAGAGGTTTGTAATAATCACCCGCTCTCCATATTATACGAAGATACCCTCTTCATTATGCCGAACGTCGCCTTCTATTGCTCTTCCTTCTTGCACTCCTCCAACTTATACTCTTCCAAAGTGATCCTTCCCGTCTTTCCCTCGCGGAAGTCATTGAGGATCGCATCCGCCGTCCTCTTATAGTCGATCTCCCTTCCCCTGAGAATGAAACCTCTCTTTTCCGCGATCTCCTCCATAAGTACGATCGTTTCCATATCGGGATCGACCTCGACGCCGTAACGCTCCTGAAGGTTGGTCGGATATCTCTTCTTCAACCTGTCCAAGAGCGCAAAGGCGATCTCCTCCACATCGAGGACCTCATCCTTGATCGCGCCCGTAAACGCAAGCATGAGTGCGACCTCCTGATCGTCGAACCGGGGCCAGAGGATGCCGGGAGTGTCGAGCATCTCGAGGTCTCCCTTGAGCTTCACCCACTGTTTTCCCTTGGTCACTCCGGGACGATCTCCCGTCTGGGTGCTCTTTCTGCCCGCCAGTCGATTGATCAGGGTGGACTTGCCCGAGTTGGGTATGCCTGCTATCATCAGACGGACGGAGCGATTCTTCAGCCCCCTCTCCTGCAGTCTCTCCAACTTGGGACGAAAGGCCTCTTCCACCGCCTTCATCAGTTCCTTCATCCCCTCCCCGGTCGTTCCGTTAAAGGGGAGGACGGTCAATCCTTCGCTTCGGTAGTATTCGATCCATTTCTTCGTCTCCTCCTTATCGGAGAGATCTTCCTTGTTGAGCAGGAGGATGGTGGGTTTGTGTCCCGACAATTCGGCAATATCCGGGTTCTTGCTGCTCTTTGGGATCCGGCTGTCAATGACCTCGACGATCACATCCACGATGGACATATTTTTTTGAATCAGCTCCCGCGTCTTTTTCATATGACCGGGATACCAGTTTATGTGTAAGTTTTCCATAATATCTTCCCCCATTTTCTGTACTGTTGCCTATCGGATCCACCAATCGTATCGTCTTTACTCAAACCATTTTCGGCAAGGATATCTTTCGTATCCCCGGATCCTGATCGGATAACAGTATGGATGACAACTTTATCGGCAACTTGATGCTACCGCAGGTCCCCTCTGTTTTTTGAGACCGTAGTCATGATACGATCAACACAGGCGTTTCGACATCAAAATCCGTTCAAATCTCCATTACACCACGTCATGATCTCTCCTCAGTTCGCAACATCCTTTTTTTCGCCGTTCTTTCTTTGCTTTTCGCTGAGCGAACAACCCCTCCTGACCTTTGCTTTTTTATTTATTGTAACTGATATCTGAATGAAACGCCAATTTTTTGTATCTCTATCGAGTACTCCTCATCCTTTCTCCATTTTTTTGCATATACAAAATACAGGATACCCCCAATGAGAGTATCCTGCAAGTAGTAATTTGTTTTGTTTATCTTTATAAAGACAGATCCGACCCTCTTATTTTTTTATCACGATCGGTTTTCCCTGCTTCTTCCACTCCGCAAATTCCGCAGCTGCTGTAAAGAGCGCGTCCGTAGAGGAGTTCAATGCCGTTTCACAGGAGTCTTGGATCACTCCGATGATGAAACCTACCGCAACGACCTGCATCGCAACCTCGTTGGGGATCCCGAACAAACTGCAAGCCAGAGGGATCAACAACAGAGAACCTCCCGCTACCCCCGATGCCCCGCAGGCACAGACGGCGGAGAGCACGCTGAGGATAAAGGCGGTTCCGATATCGACGGATGCATCTACCGTATGTGCGGCAGCCAAGGCCAAAACGGAGATCGTGATCGCCGCTCCCGCCATATTGATGGTCGCACCGAGGGGAATGGATACGGAATAGGTATCCTTATCCAAGCCCAAATTCTCACACAAGGTCATGTTCACAGGGATGTTTGCCGCCGAGCTTCTCGTAAAGAAGGCCGTTACTCCACTCTCTCTTACACACTTGAGAACAAGAGGATAGGGGTTTTGCTTGATCTTTGCAAATACGATGATGGGATTCATCACGAAGGCAACAAAGAACATACATCCGACCAAGAGAAGGACCAATTTTCCATAAGTGGTAAAGATCTCCACCCCACTCGTGGATACCGCCGAAAATACCAGACCCATGATTCCAAGAGGAGCGAAGGCAATGACCCAACGAACCACTTGAGAAACGGCATCCGAAAAGTTGTTGATCATCGTCTTGGTACTGTCCGCAGCCTTTCTAAGCGCAAAGCCGAGAAGAACCGCCCAGGTCAAAATACCGATGTAGTTTGCATTGAACAGGGCCTTGACCGGATTGTCGACAATGTTCATCAACAGATTTCTCAAAACCTCGGTGACTCCCGAAGGAGGCGCGATCTCATTGTTGCCCGTTACCAACTCCAACTCGATAGGGAATACAAAGCTGGCTACCACGGCAACGACCGCCGCCATCAAGGTTCCGAATAAGTATAGTATAATGATGGACTTCATATTTGTTTGATGTCCTTCCTTATGCTGCGAGATCGCGGACATAACAAGGACAAAGACCAGAACGGGTGCTACCGCTCTCAAGGCGCCTACAAACAGGTCTCCGAAAATGGAGATTCCCTTTAACTGTTCAGGTACAGTCAACGCCATGATGGTTCCTATTACCAGACCTACCAATATTCTCTTAACCAAACTCAGAGAATTCCACATCTTTAAAATTCCGTTCAAATAAATCGCCTCCCATTAAAGTTTTATAAATGCTGTATCTGAAAGACCGCCTCTTCATCCTTTGCAACATCTGCAAACACGGGATGCCCGATGCGACTCTCGGGAGAATACCGAAGCAGGGATATCGTCCTCCTTCCGCATCTCACGCAGGCTGAAAAAAGCCGTCCTTTCATTCAAGTAAAGGTTTTCCTTTCGAATAACAGAAAAGGGACTGTACCTCCATACAGTCCCTTTCAAAAAAACCTATCTCATAGATTTTTCTTTTACTTTTGCCGCCTTACCGACTCTGTTACGGATATAGTTGATCTTAGCACGACGAACCTTACCGCGACGTGTTACTTCGATCTTCTCGATAACAGGAGAGTGTACAGGGAAAGTCTTTTCTACTCCGACTCCGAAAGAAAGTTTACGAACTGTAAAAGTCTCCCTTACGCCGCCGTTTTGTCTTTTGATAACGAGTCCTTCAAAAATCTGAATTCTCTCTCTCTTACCTTCTCTTACGTGAAGGTGTACTTTTACGGTGTCTCCCGCTCCAAATGCTGGCAGATCCGTTCTCAATTGTTCTTGTTCGATTTGTCTGATGATTTCCATTTTTTCTTCCTCCTACTTAGTGGTGAGTATTCTTAATTAACCTTACAACCAGCGGAATACTCGGGTAAATTTTTAAATATTGACTATTATATCACCATTGGGCGCAAATGGCAAACCTTTTTCGTTTTTTTTGACGATTTCTAAATTTAGGTAAGTTGTATAATCAAATGCATAAAGAAGAAGTATTGAAAAAGTCATGAAA
>JAUMWQ010000084.1 GCA_030529565.1 Filifactor alocis
ATTGTTCTATCTTCTATTGCTCACAGATCGTTTATATCCACAACTCAAAGGAATAAAAGTATAAGGTGTTTACATCAAAGATCCGATCTTATCCTTCTCGGGATTTTATGACCCCGAAAAAACATCTCCCTCTTTTTTGATAGAAATTTTCAATTGCTATCCTCTTTCTTCGTTGCCATTGCAATATTTCGGCTATTTCCTCGCAAATACTATTGCCGAATTTAAAAATAAATACTACAATGGTACATACGTATATTTTTTACAAACAGGGGGAATTATGGAAGCGTTAAAAAAAGATGAGGTCTTTGAGATCCTTAAAAATAGAATTGTAAAACTGGAATATCAGCCGGGGACGATCTTAAACGAGGTGGAACTTTCCAAGGAGTTCAATGTCAGCAGAACTCCCATCCGCAATGCCTTTCAACAGCTGACAGCTTCCGAACTCATCGTCATCGTTCCGCGTTACGGAGTCCAGGTGTCCCAAATAGATTTTATCAAGATGAAACATCTCTTCGAGTTGACAAGGGTCCTCGATCCCTTTGCCACCAAGTTGACGGTGGAAAGGATCACTCCCGAACGCAAGAAGGACTTGCAGGAGATCTATGACCGCCTGCTCAGCTACAAAATCGATGTCGATTACCAAAAGGCGATCGATGACGATGAAGCCTTTCATCAGATCATCTTCGACCAATGCGGCAATCCTTGGCTCCAAAAACAATTGATCGAGCTCCACTACCACTCCGAGCGTCTATGGCATTACTGTGAGCAATACTTTGATCGCATCGACATCTTTACCCGTACCTTCGGCAAAATTATGGAGGCCATCCGCGAGAACGATCCCGATAAGGCGGAACTGTATGCGCGTGAACATATCGATGACTTTGTAAACAAGATAAAGGGAGCCCTTCTGTAGGCAGTTTCGGTTCGTCGTTTTTATTTGAATGATCCATATCAACGCCCTTGCTCTGAAATGCCTTTTGTGACGGCTGAGACGGATATTTCCATACTTCGATCAGAAAACAGATCCGTTTCCGAGATCCCTCCCTATCTCAAAGAGAGGTCCCGAAGGAAGACTTTGGCTCTGCCGCATCCTTTCCGTGACCGGTGTTTGGATCCGGTAACAGGATCGGCTATGCTATTATCCATTGACCGCTTAAATATTTTAGACTGTCATACCCCAAGTTGTTTTTCCGGTAATGATGATTCTGTACTCGGCATTTTAAACGGCTGACCGTATCATCTTGTGATCGGAGGGAGCGTCAAACGGCAGATACCTCCGATGCTTGATAACACAATTATCTATTAACATTGACAGGTAGAACGCTCGGAAGCATATCACGAATCGTTTTTTCGATAATGACATAGTTCGTACCCGACATTTCAAACGGAGAAGGGTATAAGAACCTGAATAAAGAGAGCTATACTTAAAGAAGGCACAGGAAACCGCCTTCTTTTTTTGTACTGTCCTCGTCAATAGCGGACCTTGTCGAAGAATACCCGGAATATAGGGCAATGCTCTTATTCTTTTGAGCTATGGATATAAACAATCTGTGAGCAATAG
The DNA here is from genome assembly GCA_030529565.1 of Filifactor alocis. GTDB lineage: Bacteria > Bacillota > Clostridia > Peptostreptococcales > Filifactoraceae > Filifactor > Filifactor alocis_A. The sequence continues at coordinate 1,562 of JAUMWQ010000084.1, forward strand.
AAGATAGAAGTCAAAAAACAGATACATCCACACTTCTCTTGGAGAATGGTATACTGATCTTATCTGATACAATTCACAGGTTGGATGTTTGGTACTATGATCTTACACACTGTTTTTCGACGAGATTTCCGGACCATTTTCGTTTGACACATACAATCATACATGCTTGTCTTTTTTGTTCGTATGATATATAATATTTACGAACAAAAAAGACAAAAGGAGGGTTGAAATTGGGACTGAGCAAGGAAGATATTTTAAATATCATGAAGAAAAACAATGGGATCCTGACAAGCTCTATGCTTGATTCTTACAATATTTCTTCCAAAAAAATGCAAAGAATGGCTCAAGTCGGTGAAGTTGAAAGACCCGAAAAAGGCTTGTATCTGCATCCGGACTTTTTGGAAGATGAATTCTACATCACAGGTTATAGAGTTCCAAAAGGAGTTTTTTCCCATGAATCCTCCCTTTATCTTCACAAATTAAGTGATGAGAATCCCACCCTCCTCACACTTACCATTCCGTCAGGCTGGAATAGTCCGCTTTTGAAAAATAAAGAGAAATATACCTTTTTCTACCTCAAAAAAAACTTATGGGAATTGGGACAAGAGAAAATAAAAACTCCTTACGGAAATACAGTACTCGTATACTCAAAAGAGAGGACCTTGGCGGAAATGATCGGTAAAATGGATAAATCGGATAGATCTTTAGTATTACAAGCCCTGCGTCTAGGTCTGAAAAACAACCTTTTGGACCGTGCGTTGCTACTCGATTATGCAGAATATTTCAAAAGCAGGACCTTGACGAGAACTTATTTGGAGGCGATAGAATGATTTTTAAAAGTGTAAAACAACTCAAAGACGTAGTGAAAAACAAGGAGAACAAATTAGGACTGCCTGCAAACACGATTTTGAACTACTATATGATGGAGCGACTTCTTTGTAGAATAGAACAGAGTGAATACGCAGATAACTTTGTGATTAAAGGTGGCTTTCTGATATCGTCTCTGATCGGGATCGATATGAGAAGCACTATGGATGTCGACGCCACCTTAAAAGGCATCGCACTTCACTCAGATACGATAAAGACCATCATTGAAACAATTACCAATATTGATCTACAGGATCATATCACTTGGAAAATCGAAAAAATTTCAGCGATCCACGAACAAGGATCTTATGAAGATTTCAGAATCACACTTATCGCACATTTTTTCAATATGAGAGTGCCTGTAAAACTTGACCTTACCACGGGGGATGTAATTGTCCCGAGAGAGATCGATTACAGCTATCCCCTTCTTTTCAGCGATGAAAAACTACAGATCAAAGCCTATCCTATATTTACGATCCTTGCGGAAAAGATAGAGAGTATCCTTGTAAGAAATGTAAGCAATACAAGAGCCAGGGATTTCTATGATGTATATATCCTGTCCAAGCAAAACCCTGACTTGGATAGGGCACAGTTAAAAGAAGCCCTGTACAGAAAGGCCGAAGAAAGAAGATCCCTTATCTATCTCAAAGAAAAAGACAAATATTTGAATGACATCGAAAAAAGTAAGGAACTCCAAGAAATATGGCAAAACTACAGGAGGAAGAATTCCTATGCAAAGAATTTGACTTGGGAAAAAGTTATAGAAAATCTGAAAAAACTTATCTGCTCTTTTACTTTTTAGCTTCGGGAGATCTCATAAGTCTGCTATAGTCTTTCTCCGGATGATCCGATTCCCCACACCTCTTCCCCACATTTCTAACGGAGGACATCTTTATATAACCATAGACACTTTTCCCTCAAAATCCTACGATCTCTTTCAACACAAAGAATGACAAGTCTTTTGTCTTTTATTTTCAAACTTTTTACACAAATCCCTCTTCTTTTTCTTGAAAACTGTTGAAATACATAAGAAATACATTTATAATACATATAACGAACACGCAAGGAGGTGAGTTTATATTGGACTATATGCTTATTACAAACAACGAGCTTTTCAGGGATAAAGACATAGAGCAAGTCATCATCAAGGGTTCCGCGTTTGATGTGCTTCTGGAAACCAGAGATCATATACATAGGGGATACAGGCTCTTGAGCAGCCCTATCAGCGCAAGCATCCGAATGATCATGTCACCTGTGAGGACAGTTGTCCTCTCATCTTCGCCGGGTGCCTTGGATGAGTATAGTCTCAATCAGATAGAAGCAGCTATCGAAAAGCATGGTCTGATCACGGAAAACAGAGGAGAAGATATTTCAAACCTTTCTGATTATGCCATCCTCGATCACGAGTTGACGATGAGTGCGATCAGTGAAGTAGACAAGAATTTTTGGAGGTGAGCGGTTTGAAACTTGAACAAGGTATGATTTATGTAAAAGATGTGGTCTTTTCCGATGCATCTAAGGTGGAAAACGGAATTTTATATGTTAATAAGGAAGAGATCATTCAAAAACTCGAGGAGATCCCTCATATAAAGGAAATTTCCATCGACTTTACCAAACCCGGAGAAAAAACGAGGATCGTCCCGGTCAAGGACGTGATCGAACCTCGGGTAAAGGTTGAAGGAACCAAAGGCTTTGCAGGCGTTACGACAGAAGTCGGCCAACTTGGAACCGGCAAGGTCAATGTACTCAAAAACGTTGCTGTAGTTACTATCGGAGACATCGTAGGCTTCCAGGAGGGAGTTATCGATATGTGGGGCGAAGGTGCAAAGTGGACTCCTTTCTCCAAGACCCTGAACATTGTGGTCGATATCAAGGTGGAAGAGGGACTCAAACCTCACGAGCACGAAACAACAGTGCGTCTGGCAGGCTTAAAGGCCTCCGAACTGATCGGAGAGATCGCAAAAGATGTCGCTCCCGATGAAGTAAAGACCTATGAGATCGGTACGATGGCGGAAGAAAACAAGAAGTATCCCAACCTTCCGAAGGTGGTCTATGTCGAGATGTTGATCTCCCAGGGACTCCTGCACGACGGTTATATCTACGGCGTAAATTCTCAGCAGATCCTGCCTACACTGATCCATCCGAACGAAGAACTCGACGGAGCCGTCATCAGCGGAAACTGCGTTGCAGCTTGCGACAAGATCACGACCTACCAGCATCAGAACAATGCGGTCATTGAAGAACTCTACAAAAGACACGGAAAAGAGATCAACTTCCTCGGCGTCGTCCTCACTCCCGAGCTCACGACCTTGGAAGGAAAGTTCAGAACCTGCGACTATACAGCAAAACTTTGCCACACCCTCGGCGCAGACGGCGTCATCGTCAGCGAAGAAGGATATGGAAACCCGGATTCCGACTTGGTTATGATTTGTTCGCGTCTGGAAAAACTCGGTGTCAAGACCGTTTTGATCACCGATGAGTGTGCAGGTTGGGACGGAATGAGCCAGCCTCTTGCAGACGTATCCAAGGAAGCCATCGCCGTAGTATCTACCGGAAACGTGAGTCACGTCGTAGAACTGGAGAAGGCTGACAAAGTACTCGGCAATGAAATGGCGATCGAGAATCTCGCCGGCGGTTGGGCAGGCTCCTGCGATAAAGAGACCGGCAAGATCAAGTGTGAACTCAATGCCGTTATCGGAGCCACCTCGGAGATCGGTTATCACAATGCTACGATCGAGTTGAAATAGGAGGACCGAAATGGAAAAGAAAATTTTGTACTATTTGAATCAGTTTTTTGGTCAAATCGGTGGAGAAGAGCAGGCGCATTATGCACCGACGCTTACAGAAGGAGCCGTCGGACCTGCAATGAAGTTTCAGCAGGATGTCGGCGACGCAGGAAAAGTTGTTGCGACACTGATCTGCGGAGATAACTACTTCAACGAGAACAACGAAGAGGCTCTTTCTTTCCTAAAAAAAGCAATTGAAGATATCAAGCCCGATTTGGTCGTTGCCGGGCCCGCCTTCAATGCAGGACGCTACGGAATGGCTTGTGCAGGAGTTGCGGAGTATGCTTCCAAGGAACACGGTCTACCTGTGGTTTCCGGTATGTTTGAAGAAAACCCGGGACTTGGACCCTCCCGAGCTTGTGCCTATGTCGTGCCTACAGGAGCGGCGGCAGGAGACATGAGAACAGCCCTGCCCGTAATGGCAAAGGTCGCAAAAAAAGTTCTTCTCGGAGAAGAACTTAAACCCGAAGCGGACGGATATTTCTCTCAAGGAAAGAGGGACACCGTGCTTGTAGAAGACATAGGAGCGAAGAGAGCGGTCGATATGTTGCTCAAGAGATTGAACAACGAAGAGTTCAAGACCGAGCTTCCCATGCCGGAATTTGATACGGTGGATCCCGCTCCTGCGATCAAAGATCTATCAAAAGCAGTTATCGCTATTGTTACAACCGGAGGTATCGTTCCTGAAGGAAACCCCGACCGCATCCAATCGGCTTCCGCACAAAAATGGGGCAAGTACGATGTTTCCGCCCTCAATGAATTAAAGGGCGATTTCATCACCATCCACGGAGGTTACGATCCGGTGTATGCCAACGAATCCCCCGATAGAGTCGCTCCCTTGGATGTTCTGAAACAGATGGAGAAAAACGGAGAGATCGGGAAGGTATACGACTTCTTCTATACGACGACCGGAACCGGTACCGCAGTAGGAAACTCCATCACCTTCGGAAAAGAGATCGGAGCGGAACTGAAAGAAAACGGTGTGGACGGCGTGATCCTCACCTCGACGTGAGGTACCTGCACACGTTGCGGCGCAACGATAGTAAAAGAGATTGAAAGATACGGACTCCCAATCGTACACATGGCTACTATTACAACCATCTCTCAATCCGTAGGTGCAAACAGGATCGTTCCCACGATCGCCATCCCCTATCCTGTCGGTAATCCCTCTCTGGAGAACGAACAGGAAGTAGAACTGAGAGCAAAACTTGTCAAAAAAGCAGTCGATGCACTGGGTACAGAGGTGAAAGAAGTTACCATTTTTAAATAACTAAAGGAGGTATACCTTTATGAGTAATGGAGAAAAAAGAGGAAGTTGGAATAGTAGATTCGGCTATGTCATGGCTGCCGCAGGATTTTCCATAGGACTTGGAAACATCTGGAGGTTTCCCTACCTTGTAGGTACCATGGGCGGTGGCGCATTTGTTCTTGTATATGTCTTGATTATTGCATTGATTGGTATCCCCCTGTTTTTTATGGAAGTATCATTGGGAAGAAAAACCCAACTCAACCCCGTTGAAGGTATGAGAAGTATCACGAAAAAAGGAAGTCCTTGGGTCCTATTCGGTTGGTTCGGTGTTATCTCCGCCTTCTTTATCTTGACCTATTACATGCAGATCATGGGTTGGATCATCTCCTATGCGTTCAAAATGATCTCAGGTCAACTCTCGGGATTGAGCCCCGAAGGATATGCGGATGTCTTCCATAACTTTATGGCAAGCCCCGGTTCTCTGGCCCTGTTTACGATCATAGGAATGCTTATCGTAGGAATCATCTCTTCCATGGGCCTTAACAGCGGTTTGGAAAAAGCCTGCAGTTTTATGATGCCCGCCTTGTTCATTATGATCGTATTGATCGCGATTCGTTCTCTGACTCTTCCGGGAGCAGGAGAGGGATTGAAATGGTACTTGACCGTCGACTTTAGCAAGATCAACGGAAAGGTCTTGTTGACCGCCCTGGGTCAAACCTTCTTCTCCATCGGTATTGCCAGCGGAGGAGGATTTATCTACGGAAGTTACTTGAAGAAAGACAGTAACATCCCCTCCGACGCTCTAATGATCATCGGATTTGATACCCTTGCCGCATTGCTGGCAGGATTTATGATCTTCCCGGCGATCTTCGCCTTAGGATTGGAGCCGAACTCCGGTTCAAGCCTTCTGTTTATAACGATGTCGAACCTTTTCTCCGAGATCCCTATGGGACAGCTGTTCGGTACCCTGTTCTTCATTCTCCTGTTCTTTGCCGCTCTGACATCCGCTTTGGGCTATTTGGAGCCCATTGTATCCACCTTGTCGGAAGTCGGAAAGATGGACAGAAAGAAGGCAATATGGATCGGTTTGGCAGCTATCTTCATTGTCGGTTTCCCGAATATTATGTCTCACGGACCTTGGCAACACATCAAAATTATGGACAAGGCCATCTTTGACTTTACAGACTTCCTTTCGGGAGATATTATGATGCCTTTAGGCGCGATCATCCTAAGTTTGTTCACCATCCTCGTATGGAAGTTCGATAACTTTAAGGAGGAAGTAAACCGAGGTGCAGGAAGCTTCAAGGTTGAAAACTACTGGAAACCTGTAGTTATGGGACTCGTGCCTATTTCTTTGATTATTATCTTTATTAAGGGACTGGGCATTATCTAGTCCTCCAACAACATTCCATAAGTGGAAAAAGACTTGTCCCCTCCGACAAGTCTTTTTCTCTGTCTTTTTTGTACTATTCTCCGTTTGAAATGCCGGATATACAGAATATACAATTGCTGAAAACAATTTGGATGATCCTATGCTTTGAAGCATTCAACCTGTCAATTCTAATAGATAATAGTATTGTATGGTCGTTGCAACCTCCAATGCCACTTCTTCCATACGGTTATCCGACAGAAGTTCGTCACATCGATCGTGCGACTCCAATACTATTATTCATTTGAGTGACGGACATCCTCGATCTGTGACCCATAGAAGATAGAACAATGTTTCGCGGACGAAAAATAGATATATCTATACTCCTGTCGAAGAACAGTATTACCTCCTATGAAATACAAGTTATTGATATCAACAACTCAGATAAATATCAACTGCTGTGCTCCGACAGAAATGTCATCCACAGAAACGATAGGGCTCCGATACTATTATTCTTTTGAGTTGTGGATATAAACAATCTGTGAACAATAGAAGAATAGAGCAATTTTTTGTAGTCAAAAAACAGATATCTCCATATTTCTATTGGAGAATAGTATGAGATCCTTCAGCCTAAAAAGGCAGTTCCTCCAAAAATATAAAACTTGCCACAACCAGGATCGTCACCCATATAAAGATCACCCTCCAAAATTTAAGAACATTATATTCCAAGACCTGAGTACGAAGGCTGGAGCCCTCAAAAAACCTCCTCGTGTCCTCCATGTTCTTTATCACTTTTCGCGGAGGATATTGATCCGCAAAAGAAAGATATTCGGGATAGAGAAGTTTGATCTTCGCCCCGTCCTTCCTCTCGATCCTCAAATGAAGACAGGGGTAGAAGTGGTACTCATACAAACTCAGTCTCGAAAAAACAGTGATTTTCTCTATTTCATCGACGGAAATATGCTCCT
>JAUMWQ010000085.1:0-1590 GCA_030529565.1 Filifactor alocis
ATTGGAAAAGACAATTATTTCTTCAGGAACGGATTGGAGGAATTACTCGGATAGACAGAAAAAAGATATCTATATGTGTACTCAAATGGCTCAGGTAATAAAAAGTGTTTTAGATGCATCTCTATTAAAGGAAGACGGTACACTTAATGATATTACATCAAATGTATTAGAAGATGGAAATAAATATCTGAAAATGTTAGGGGCAATATAATTGTTTCAGTGTGACAGGTGTGGTCTGTGTTGTAGAAAGGTATTTAAATCTAAGTTGTATCAAGATTTAGATCGTGGTGACGGGATCTGTAAATATTTTGTGGAGGATAAGAAGATATGCTCCATATATATCGACAGACCGGATAAATGTAATGTAGACAAAATGTATGAAATAGCATTCCAAAAGATTATATCTAAAGAAGAATACTATAGACAAAATTACTATGCGTGTAATCTTATGAAAAGGGAGGATAAGAAAATGAGTACGATAAAAGATGCTCTAATTGAGAAGTTTGAAGAGATATTTGAATTTGAACCTGAAGAGGAGGCATATGCTCCAAGACTAAAGAATGCAAGATCAATCATATGTCAAGGAAAATATTCAAAAGATGATATTATTTATATTTGGGACACGAGTATTACTAGCAGTGGCAAAACAGGATTAGTATTAACAGTAGATTCGGTATGTGTTAAAGACAGTGCAAATTTTACCACAAAGTTTATAGCTAAATATGCAGATATTGATTATACCTATATAAAAACAGATAGATTTTTGGGATCAGATTTAACGTCGTTAGAACTTGAGATGAAATATGGAAGCACATACAGAATAAGTCTTCATGAATTCAGTAAAAATGACATGATGGAGTTTATTGATTATGCTATTAGCTTATATAAAGAAGAAGACAAATTGGAGTGGTAAGCGGTGTTGTTCAACAACCAAAATGTTATTGTCTCTTCATACGCAGATTTGGAAGGTGGAAGGGGGGTCTTTAAAGATCCTCTGTTAACGGGAACCTTGGGAGACGGGCTGGCCTGCAAAGCGATGTTTTGGACATGGGTGAGTGGGGAGAGTTTTAGGGTTAAAGAAACGAGGGAGTGGCTAAAATAACGGACCGTTTTTCGATGAGATTCCCGGATCATTTTTCGCTTGACAAATACAGATATACCCATATTTCGAACGGAGAGTAATATAAAACGAATTTTCTGCATTGTATAATGGATAGGACAATAGTTCTATCGAAGAAGAGCAGTATGCCCCGGTTCTCGTCGAACGTATGACAGGTGCTTATATATCTGCTGTCCTTCCACTTTATGGGAGGATCGGTATCGATAAGATAAGCACCTGTTTATTTTCACTGAAGAACAGCGTACAAAGGCAAGTTTCCAATTGTTCTTCGACTTTATAAAATACGGAGGTTTGTTATATCAATCTTTTCAAGAATTTCATCTTTTGTATAAAATTGATGTTATGCTTGATATTATTCTCCCATTTAAAATGTCAGGTGGAGAGAATATATATTTGCCGGAAATGTTTTGAGTAATCGTAGAATTCAAACTTCACAACCGGACAATTCTAATAGATAAAATTCTAATAGA
>JAUMWQ010000085.1:1600-8703 GCA_030529565.1 Filifactor alocis
CGGAACAAAGCTCTCCCCTAATACTATTCTCCCTCTGGATATAAATGCTGTGTAACTCATAGAAGATAAAACGGATTTTCGTGTTCCAAAAACAGATATATCCATACTTCTATCGGAGAATCTCATAAATTGTGTGTCTAAAAGGTTTCTACACTCCATGAAACAAGGGGAAAATTATTTTGCCAATTGTGCGGTATTTCCCTGTTTCTTGAATTATGGGCTATTGCACTAATGCTCAAATAGGACCGAGTTTTCGAGGAATACGTGCAGGTGGATGTCATCGACGAGTTCGTGCATTTTGCTGAAGGCGAGTCGGTAGGTGGGGCAGGCATCCTCGGGAGGAGTGAAGTCGTCGGTCAACGCTTGCAGCTTGCGAAGGAGTTCTCCCACCTGGTCATGGTCATCTCTGAGCTTGCTCCAGTCCGTGGTTGGATTTCGGAGAGCTTCGGGGAAGACGATTTTTTCTTCATCGGCAAAGTGAGGCATCAGATCCTGCTTTAAAGCGAGGAAGGTTTGATAGATGGAGGTCAAAACTTCGCCGTGAAGTTCGTAATGCACATAGAGGATCTTTTCGAGCAGTTTCTCGACTTCTTCCACCAGCTGTTCTTCCGTTCTATGGTGGGTCGTAACGATATAGTGGATCAGGGCCTTTTTATCGAGGTTTAGGGCCTGTCTCCAGTCGTTTACCTCTCCTAGGGGTTCGTAACTGTTGAGTTCTTCTACAAAGTTGTCGACATCGAGACCCTGTTTTTTTACCGAGTCTTCGAGGATCTGCCATCCTCCGCAACAGAAGTCGATGTTGTGTTTGCTCAGGAGTTCAACGATATGAGGCCTTTGTTTTACGGCTTCTTCCACTCTCATTGTTTTTGTAATCATAGCGATCCTTACCTTTCTTCTATATACTGCGTGATTTTTTGAATCAATTCATCCATATTCATGCCTGAACGCTCCGACATGATCTTTATGGTAGCTGTCGGGATGAGGACCCGTGCAAGAGGCGAATGAAGCATCTTGAATGCGGGGTTTATCTTAGGAAGCTCTTCCTTTAATCCGGGAAAGGCCTTCAGAAGATCCGACAACTTAGTGTTTTCGTTAAGTTCTTTTGTGGAGAAACCTTCGGGCTTAGTGTGGACCGGTTCGGTAACTTCGGTTTCAACGATTTCTTCCTTTGAAGTCTCGTTTTCGGACGACCATTGGAGAAGGGTCTGAGAGCCTTCCAACTTTCGGATGTGTGTGCAGTCCTGCATCATTTCGAGCACTCCTCGGAATCTTCCTTCTTCATCCCTTATTGCGATATACTTGATGTAGAGGAAGACTTCGGGTTTGTTGATCCAAAACTCCGCCTCCGACTGCTCTCCGCTTCGGAACTTTTCTATGATCTCTTCCACGATATGCACGCTGTTTCGAGGATGGCAGTTTTTGACATCGCGACCGATGACGTTTTTGCTCCTCGGGAATATCCTGTGCTTGGTATCGGTATAGAACTTGACGATCTCATTTTCGTCCACGAAGGAGAGATCGACGGGCATATGCTGATAGATCAGGTTGATCTGCTCCAAGCTGAGGACACCTGTTTTTACATCGAGCTCCTGTGTCTTATCTCCAAGTTGATACTTGGAAAGAAGGCGACTCAGATCATCCATAAATTCGCTGTTTCCGGAGGTTAAGCCTTTTTTCGGGGAAGCTTCTCCTTTTTTGACCTCGATCCAGGCAAAACCGATCTCAAGATCTCCTTCCTTCATCTCCTCAAACTCTTCCTGAGAGATCATAGACAGGGAGGTGGGGAAGAGGATCTTCTCTTCTTTTTCTACAAGATCTCTGATGTCATCGATCAGTGTCTTCTGCTCTGCCAAGAATCCTGCCTCATCCTTATCGATCAGGGATCTCAGATCTCGGATCTCATCGCGAATAAAATCGTCCAGGGTCCACATGGTCGTAGTCGGTCTGGTAAATCCTTTTTTCTCAAGAACGGAGTAGAGTTGATTTTGTTTTCTTGAAAAATGAAGGCGGATCTTCGAAAGTTTATCATAGATCTCGTACCATTGGTTCGGGATAAAGGGCTTTGTCATAAGCTCTTCTATGGAAAGCAGGATCTTTCGAAGTTCGTCGTTCTCCATGTAATAATGGAGGATGGGGTGGCCTTCCTCAAGTTCCGGGCGGGAAGAATCCACCAGATCTTCGAAGAGGGCGGTCATCGCCTGGATGTCTTCTTTTTGGCACTGGTCTTTTTCAAACTTCAGCAGTTCCTGTTCTGTAGCGGCAACTTCCAGGGCACTTACCTTGCCGAGCTTCTCGCGGATCTCTTTTCGACCTTCTTCCAGAGAGATCTCATTGTGGGCATATTTCAACTTGATATCAAGAATGAGTTCCAAACGCTTTTTATCTACATTGTTCTCAAAATAATTGTTCATAAGATTCCTCCTTATATATTTCAAAATTTGTTTGTGCAATACCGCACAAATAGGAAACCTTGATTTTTCTACGAATTTGTAAGAAACAAAGTCTTGTCAAATCAATACTTTCGAGAAAATCAGTATTTATACACAGTGAATTTTATGATGATTTTTTGAATTGTGCGGTCTCTGCTTTGTACCTAATCTTTGTATAAAATCATACATATAAATGCTCGAGAGAATTTCGATATATTTGCTTTGTCATACGTATCGATAACTCCAAGCTCTTGCCTTTTGATCTTGCATAAACATAGTGCTGATCGTTTGGGGTTCCGGCGGTATCAGCAAGCATCGATAAGGTCTTTTGCCAATTGTCTGAGCTGTTCTTTGTCTTCTTCTTTTAAGGTCCAGTTGACCTTTGCAAAGGTTTCGATGGTATCGAATCCTGCTTGGATCAAGGCTTCTCTGATCAGCTTGGGTGCTTCTCCCGACCAACCGTAGGTTCCGAAGGCGGCAGCTTTTTTGTTTTTGAACTTCAGCGATTTCAAAAAGTGGAGCCATCCCGCCACAGAGGACAGGACATCCTGACCGACGGTAGGAGAGCCTACGATGATCGCCTTGGACTTGAAGACCTCAGTCATGATCTCGTTCTTGTCTTCCTTAGAGCAGTTGAAGATCTTGATCTTCGTATTGGGGGACAACTCGTGGAGGTATTCTCCGAGCAGGTGTGCGATCGACGTGCAGGCCTCCCACATGGTATCATACACGATGGTGATCTGATCTTCCTGATAGTTGTCACACCACTTGGCGTACTTTTCTACGATTTGGATGGGGTTATCCCTCCAAATAACACCGTGTGAAGGAGCGATGATGTCGATGGGGAGGTTGAATCCTGAGATCTCTTCCAGCTTCTTCTTTACAAGAGGAGAAAACGGAGTGAGGATGTTTGCGTAGTATTTCATGGCCTCCTTGTCCAAAAGGCAGGTATCCGCCTTGTCGTTGAACAGTTCCTGAACGGCAAAGTGCTGACCGAAAGCATCGTTGGAGAACAGGATGTTGTCGCCCGTCATATAGGTCGCCATGGAGTCCGGCCAGTGCAGCATCTTCATTTCAACGAAGATGAGTTGTTTTCCGTTCCCGATATCGAGGGTGTCTCCGGTTTTGACGACATTGAAGTTCCAGTCCTCGTGAAATTGTCCCTTCAAACTGCTCAAGGCGTTCTTGGTACAGTAGATGGGAGTGTCGGGGATCTCCTTCATCAAGGCGGGAAGTGATCCGGAGTGGTCGATCTCTCCGTGGTTTACGATAATATAGTCAATTTTGTTTAAGTCGATCTCCTGCTTGAGATTGTCGATAAAGTGTCGGTCGTGAGGCTTCCATACCGTGTCGATCAGGACGGTTTTTTCTTCCTCGATCAGATAGGCATTCTGGCTCGAGCCGTTGTAGATGGAATAATCATCTCCGTGAAACTGCTCCAATTCCCAATCGATGAAACCTACCCACCAAACATTGGATTTCACATTTCGTTTCATAGTTTTCCTCCTTATAGTTCTCAAACATTGTGTGTACCTGATCTTTATGGAGATCTTATGCATGTAAAGGTCATACTGTTGTTCGACAGAAGAACGGCCATATCGATTCTGCAACCACGAAGATTCACTTTCTGCGAAACATAATACTATTCTCCATTTGAAATGCCGGGTATGAAACATCCATCATCGCCACAAAACAATTTGGGGATGATATGCTTCAAAGCGTTTTGCCTGTCGATTTTGATAGATAATAGTATAAATCTTCGATAGCAATAACCTAAATGAACATCGTGTTAAGGGGCGTGTCCTACGATCGCCCGAACGTCTTCGGTCGTACATAACTCACATAGTATCGGTATATTCGAGGGATAGAAAAAGCTCCTAGTCTGAAGAATATTCGCTGATGCTTGTGAATTGTCTTCATTATATAGGAGCTTTGATAGAAAAACATTGATTTAAATCAAATTTCATAAAAAATATGTTCCAGTTCCTCCGAGTCGAGGATCTTTATTTTTTTGTGCCCGTCCCTACGGATCAGTCCCTTGTGTTCCAGTTGTTTCAACTTACGACTCACGGTTTCCTTACGCAGGTTTATGATGGCGGAGATGTCATCGAGGCCCAGTTGGATCTCGCTTTTTTCGATCAGGCTGCTCTGTTGCAGAAGAAAACCGCAGATCCTTCTCAAGGCATCGGATTCCATCATCAGACGGACTTTGTTGTTTGCATTTTGAAGTTCTTTAGACAGGTTCAAGATCATTTTTTGGGCAAAGAGAGGATTTTCCATCGACTTTGCAAAAAGAACGTCGGTAGAGATCTTACAGAACTTGGTCGGTTCCATCGTCTCCACGTTGTAATCAAAGACCGTGTTTTTGAGAAGGTACTCTTCGCCGATGATATGAGACTCTGACTTTACGCTCAAAATATACTCCTTGCCTTCAGAATCGAAGGTGTTGAGTTTGACCTTGCCTTCACGGATCACGAGGATAAAGTCCGCTTTTTCGTTTTCGTGTACGACGATCTCCGCGACGTCGCGTTCGAAGTGTTCGGCGCAAGCGACGATCTTCAGTTGTTCACTTTCGTCGAGTTCGCGAAACAGGGGGATCTTGGATGTGCAAAGACATTCCTGACAAGAATCTTTCATAAGTCTCCTCCGATCTATCGATAATACTGTAAAGGAAGCACCGTACAAAGGCAAACTCCCGAATTTCTTTTGAGTTTGCAAAACACGAAGGTTTGTCAAACCGAAGGCTTCCGGAATTTCATTCTTCATAGAACATGGATGTCATGCTGATTTTTCGAATTGTGCGGTATCTCCCTCGCATAATAAAGTGAAGTATAACAACGTACTTTCTTATCGGAGTTCAGGTTCTATCTGAAACTCCAAAATAAAGCCAAACAATCTTTCTCTCTCCCTTATTGTTTATAGAATATAGAGTTTTTGAAAAATAGATAGGTTCAAATGCTCTATACTTCGTATGATCCCATTCTCAGCCGATATAAGGGCATATCGACAGTTCGCCTTCTGCCGTCGCAGAGCCGTATTACAACTGTGTTTTCAGGTTTCGGGCACAGAGGTGCTCGAAGAACAGGAATTTTTCGGTGTCGAGGATGAGGACATCGTCGACCGCTTTAAGAAAATAAGCGACGTGGATCCTGCACCCTTCTTCTTCATAGAGTCGGTAGGCCTCCTTGTTTCGAGAGGGAGGACCGATGTTTACGGATGCAAGCTGCACCCCGCCACCGCCTCACGAGCCTGCCGTGATAGGAGTGATATGGATCTCGCTGATCTGCTTTCGTTTCAGGTAGGCCTTTGCTTTTTCTTCTATTATTATCTTCATAATATCATCCTTTCTGTATTTGGTAAAATACTATTCCCTATTAGAATTGAGGGGGTAGCCGCTTTGAGGCATAGGATCATCCGGTTTTTTTGTCGGTTATATACTCTTGTGCTGACATATTGATATTTAGCATTATTTCTTATCTCGGTTATAAACCAAAAGAATTAACATCAAAGTCTGAATTACCGTGAATTTCAACGTGCCATTACACTCTGCATCTTCGACGTTTCAAACGGAGAATAGTATAAATGGGAGCACTTCCGTGCAAAAGGCAGGAACTTGATCTTCATAGGATACTATTTTTTGTCGGTGTGGTATGAGAGCAGTTCTTTTTATTTGACATCCTCATGATAATACAGATTATCTCACAGCGCGGTTTATATCCGACAAAAAAATTAATGTTCCGGTATCTTCATCATAACAACGAAGGAAAGAACCGTTATTCATCGGATTCGTAGGTATTACGGCACTTCTATCGTTGCTCCGGAGGGTGTTTTGTAGGAGGAGTCCGTCAGTTCTTACAGATACTTAGGGCGATACCGCACAAATATAAAGCCTTGACTGTTCCTGTGGATTTGCAGGAAGTGAAGCCTTGTCAAATCAAAACTCTCGAGAAATTCAGTGTTTATATAAAAATGATTTTACGATAATTTTTTGAATTATGCGGTATTTCCTTAGTTAATTTCATCCTCGCTATAAGTTTCTGTGTATTTTGTCAGATTACCGTCAGTTCTTGCGAAGTCTTGCCACCATGTAGAAACGATGGACGCTTCCTTCGATAACTCCGGTATCATCGAGGATCTCCTGTGCCCGGTACAGCTGTGGCAGGTGCGTCCTTACCGCAAATCCGGGAAATTCCCACTCGATGATCTTTGCGAACCATACCAAGGCTCCTACATCGTAAAACCGTATGGGGCGATAGGCCTCTCCGCTCTCAAGGACATCGAAACCCGCCTCTATAAGCTCTTGCCTTTTTATTTCGAGATACTGATTGGGATAGGGACGCTCCGCCTTGCCCAGCAGAAGCTCTACGAGCTCTAAGTCGTTTTCCGCACCGACCTGTTGGGTGATGAAGAGTCCGCCCTTCTTCAAAGTCCGTTTCAGCTCCGAGATCTCGTAGTCCCCGTGCCGATTGGTAATAAGGTCGAAGGAGTCGTCCCCGAAGGGAAGGACTTCGTATCCGTCCGCCTCCTTGAAGTCGATGCCGAGGGGAAGGAGTTTTTCCCTGCAGTAATCGACATTCGGAGGATAACCCTCGGTGGCGGAGGTGAGGGCATAGGGATGGTTGAGAGACAGCAGAAACTCGCCCCCTCCCGTCTCCATATCCAACAAATTCATAT
>JAUMWQ010000086.1 GCA_030529565.1 Filifactor alocis
AACATCCGAAGGATTTTCACTCAAGACGCGGTTTGTTTAAGATGGTAGGAACAAGAAGAAACCTTCTTAAATATCTAAAATCTAAAGATTTGGAAAGATATAACTCTCTGATTAAACGATTGGGCTTAAGAAAATAAGATGGAAAAAAAGAGTAGGTTAGCCCTGCTCTTTTTTTTCAAAACAAAAGAACGATTTTTAATAGAAGGTATGGAAAAGAGGGCTGATGCAAAAAAATTGACAGAGTTCTCTGTGCTCGCTTCGTTCACAATCAATAAAGGACAGCGAAAAGATCGTCTTTTCGGATATTTCGTATCCTCGAGAACTCCACGCCTTTGGAACCATACGGATATGATACAAAATATAAATTTTTGAAAGGGAGTAATTTAATGAGTAAAATCTTTCGTACAAGCTTTGGAGAACGCGAACTGAGCGTTGAAATAGGAAAAGTTGCCGAGCTTGCCAACGGTGCCTGCCTACTCAGATGCGGAGATACCGTTGTCTTGGTAACCGCGACCAATTCAGATGCCCCCAGAGAGGGAATTGACTTCTTTCCATTGAGTGTGGACTTTGAAGAAAGACTGTATTCGGTTGGAAAGATCCCGGGAGGCTTTATAAAAAGGGAAGGAAGACCTTCGGAAAAGGCGATTTTGACATCGCGCTTGATCGACAGACCTATCCGTCCTCTTTTCCCGAAGGGATTTCGTAACGATGTTCAAGTTGTAGCTACCGTTTTGTCCGTCGAGCCGGATGTGGCTCCGGATGTATTGGCAATGATCGGTTCTTCTGTGGCTTTGTCCATCTCTTCCATTCCGTTTAACGGACCTACGGGCTCTGTCGCAGTCGGTTTGATCGACGGAAAACTGATACTGAATCCCGATGTCGAGCAACGTGCCGTATCGGACCTCCATCTTACGGTATCGGGAACCAAGGAGGCCATTATGATGGTGGAAGCCGGAGCTAATGAGGTCGATGAAGCTACCATGCTTAAGGCAATTTTGTTCGGACACGAGGAGATCAAAAAGATCGTAGCCTTTATTGAGGACATCGTTGCGGAAGTTGGAAAAGAAAAAATGGAGGTCACCCTCTTTAAGGCGGATGAAGCGATCGAAGAAGAGGTCATCTCTTTTGCAAAACAGAAGATGAAGGATGCGATTTTGACAAAGGATAAGACCGAACGCATGCTGAATATGGACAAGGTCAAGCAGGAAACATTGGAGCATTTTGCGCAAATTTATCCTGAAAATATCAAGGATGTAGATGAAACGGTATATAAGATAACCAAAGAGGGAGTTCGAGAACTCATTCTCATCGATCGAATTCGTCCGGACAACCGTCAAATGGATGAGATCCGACCGATCTGGTGTGAGGTGGGGAACCTTCCTCGTACTCACGGAAGTGCCATCTTTACGAGGGGGCAAACTCAGGTAATGAGTATTACGACCCTTGGAGCCCTCGGAGATATGCAGACCCTCGACGGTTTGGATGAAAACGTCGAAAAAAGATATATGCACCATTACAACTTCCCTGCCTACAGTGTAGGAGAAGCCCGTCCTTCGAGAGGACCCGGACGACGTGAAATAGGTCACGGAGCTTTGGCGGAGAGGGCCATCCTTCCCATGCTTCCTTCCAAGGAAGACTTCGCTTATGCGATCCGAGTGGTATCGGAGGTTATGAGTTCCAACGGAAGTACTTCTCAGGCAAGTGTTTGCGGCAGTACCCTGTCTCTTTTGGATGCAGGGGTCCCTATGAAACGTATGGTTGCAGGGATCGCTATGGGCTTGATCAAAGAAGATGAACACTTGGCGATATTATCCGACATCCAAGGTATGGAA
Source organism: Filifactor alocis (assembly GCA_030529565.1). Lineage (GTDB taxonomy): Bacteria > Bacillota > Clostridia > Peptostreptococcales > Filifactoraceae > Filifactor > Filifactor alocis_A. The sequence continues at coordinate 1,833 of JAUMWQ010000086.1, forward strand.
GACTTCCTCGGAGATATGGACTTTAAGGTTGCGGGTACGGAAGAAGGGATCACTGCGATCCAGATGGACATCAAGATCTCAGGAATCGATGAAAAAATCCTTACAAAAGCTCTAGAGCAAGCCAGAAAAGGAAGGCTGCATATCCTTGATAAAATGAAAGAAGTCATCGATCGTCCCAGAGAGGAGATCTCTCCATATGCTCCTATGGTCCTTCAAATGAAGATCGATCCTGAAAAGATAAGAGAAGTTATCGGAACCGGTGGAAAGGTGATCAACAAGATCATAGATGAAACAGGTGCTAAAATTGATATTGAGCAGGACGGAAACATTTTCATCCTTGCTGTAGAGAGAGATAAAGGTAAGTTGGCTAAGGAAATGATCGAAGCGATCGTAGAGGAGCCCGAGGTAGGTAAGACCTACCGTGCCAAAGTTACTCGTTTGATGGACTTTGGAGCCTTTGCGGAGTTTCTTCCCGGAAAAGAGGGTCTTATTCATATCTCTCAAGCCGATACTCAAAGAACCGCAAGCGTTGAAACCTTGTGGAAGGTCGGAGATGAGATCGATGTCATGTTGATGGAAGTGGATCCCCAGGGCAGGATGAACCTGTCGAGACGAGCTGTTCTTCAAAAAGAGAAGGGGTTGGAGATCGATTATGTTTCAGAAAAAGATAAGAAGAACAATCGATCTAACAGGAATAACCGCTTTGATAACAACCATAACAAGAGAAGATAAATTCCTTTAGACAGAGAAAAGTTTTGACATTTAACCTTTGTTGCAGACAGTAACAAAAAACCACAAAATATGGGTGGAAGAGATCGGTTTCTTCTCAGCCCATATTTTTGTATTACTCAAGTTCTGTTGAAACACTTCGAATATCAAAATATTCAAAATCCGGCAGGACATTTCAAACGGAGAATAGTATAAACAAAAAGAGTATAAAAAAGTACGGCAGTTATTTGCACTGCCGTACTTTTTTATAAGATAATCAAAGATTTGTTACAAGCTTAGTTAGAAAATTTTTCCAAAGACTTTAGAATTTCAGGATCTTCAATGTTGCAAGCGATAATAACCTCGATATCTCTATCGTTTGCCAACTCGTCGACCATCTCCACAAAATCAATGATATTACTGTCGATTGAACCAATCATTTTGTCTAGACTGTCAATGTATATTTTTTCGATATCATAATTTGCACTTAACAAACCGCATAGCAGACCGTAAACAGAATTACGAGTATCTATTTGGAACTCTTCTGTAGAGATAAGTCTGATATCACGATGGAGCTGATGAAGATGTTTGGAAGTAGGCTCCAAAAATGCAATCTCACCTTTCGCAGTCTCTACGTCTTGGTTTGCCATTTCCAATATTTGTTTTGTTTTTCCGCTTCCCGCTTCGCCTAAAATTAGTTTTATCATTTGAAAGACCTCCTAATATAAAAGTATACTTACATTGTACCATCAATTGTAAAAATAAGCATTATAAATTATTTAAAAACGGTTTATATGGGTCGATTTTCTTCTTCTCTTGCGAAAAAAAAGTTTTTGGATCAAGATTCTAAGCAGGATCAATATCACTATAAAACCGATGAAACCTCCGATCAAATAAAACCGATACTCTTTGATCACCTTTAGGATGTTATTCATGCTATAGATCGATTCCAAAGAGTTGCTAGCATAGAGAGGAAGACTTCCTAACACGGAGTTATCCCTCTTTATAAGGTATTCACCGATCATCTCATCCTTTTGAACAGGAGCTTGGAGTCCTTCCTTTAGAGCTACCTCAAAGATATACGAACTGCTACTGTTAATATTCTCTACTGAAACAAAGTTGTCCTTTACATAGTAGTCCAATTTTTTCTCAACAGTTTTTGGAAATCCTCGACTTCCAACGATTTCATTCGCTGAGACCAAAGATTTTTTCTCAAAATTTTCAAATCCGTAGTCCAACAGTTTTCTGGAGTTTTTGTAGACTTCAAAGGTTTCATTCTTCAAAGAGACCGCGATCACTCGGATCCCATTTTTCTCTCCCGTAGAGACAAGGCAGTTTTTTGCCTCATCCGTAAAGCCGGTCTTTACACCGTCGACAACATCGTATTTGATAGGGATCTGTGCCCCGTTGTAATCTATTTTCTGAGATGACCATAAAAAACGATTTGTATTTCGATAGTATCGGATTTCAGGTGTTTGCTCAGTGGCATGGATCTGGATAAAATCCGTTTTTATCAACTTACGAAACACTTCGTGTTTCATGGCTTCTCTGGCCATCAGAGCAAGGTCGTGAGCGGTCGTCATATGTTTGGGGTCGTGCAGACCGTTCGGATTGGTAAAGTGGGTCCCAGTACAACCGATCTCTGAGGCACGTTTATTCATCAACTCTGCAAACGAAGGGATATCACCAGATATTTCGAGTGCAAGCAACACAGCTGCATCATTTGCAGATTTTATCATCAAACCTTGAAGAAGCTCTTCTACCGTAAACGTTTCTCCCGGAAGAAGATACATCGCACTTCCTTCGGCAGGACCAAAAGTATTCGGAACAGTGATTTGCTTTTTAAGATCCAAATTCTCCAACGCGAGCAAGGCTGTCATTATCTTTGTTGTTGATGCAGGATACATTGGCTCATTCATATTTTTATCATATAAAACCTTCCCAGTATCGAATTCGATCAAAACAGCAGCGGGACAGGTAAGTGAAGGTTCTTTTGCTGCAAAAGCCGAGTCGGTAAACACAAATAAAAACAGATAGACAAAACAAATTGCACAAAGGCGTATAGAACGCTTTTTATCAAAAAACATTGGTCATATCATCCTCCCTTGAAGGTGTATTTTGATTAACGGATATAGTATAACAAAAAAAACGATAGAACAAAATAACTAATACCGAAAAAATATGATAATTTATTCAAGTTTTTTATTTCTACTTTATAAAAACAACTTTTGAAAATTTGTTACAATATGATTAACGAGAAATAAATTTGCTAGAAATTGTATCAGAGATATGTTAATCTAGTAATGTTATAGATGTTGTGACCAAGTTTAAAATGGAGTTGATTTTTTTGTGGAATCTTAAGGACATTCTGATTAACATACAGATCAAGGATCTCTTTGATATTTTGATCGTTTCTTTTATTTTCTATAAACTTTATTTGTTGATAAAAGAAACCAGGGCTGAACAATTGATGAAGGGGATCCTCATTCTTTTATTTATCACTAAGGCTGCGGAATTTTCGAAACTTCATTCTGTGTCCTGGCTATTAAACAACACGATCAAAGCAGGGATGTTTGCCCTTGTTGTCGTGTTCCAACCTGAGTTGAGAAGAGTTTTGGAGCATCTCGGACAAGCCAAGTTCATATCTCCTAATATCAAGGCCTCTAGGAGCGATGCGGAAAGAGTCATCGACGAGTTAGTGGAAGGTTGTTCTTCTTTATCCAGACAGAAGATCGGAGCTCTCATTGTACTGGAGAGAAAAACAGGGATCAACGAAGTAGTACAGACAGGAACATTTCTGGATGCCGATATTTCAAGACAATTGCTTATCAACATCTTTATCCCCAACACTCCGTTGCATGACGGTGCTGTTGTTATCCGAAAAAACAAAATCATCGCCGCGGGTTGTTTTTTGCCTTTAACGGAAAACAAGTTTTTGAACCAGGAACTTGGAACAAGACATAGGGCAGCACTCGGGATCAGTGAACGCTCCGACTGTATCTCCGTGGTCGTTTCTGAAGAAACCGGAGCGATGTCCGTTGCTATCAGCGGTCAGCTTCATAAAGGTCTTAGAGAGGACGAGTTGCGAAAACAACTAAGTGCTTCTTTGATGGAGGAACCCGTCAAATATTCTTTTATGACAAAGAAGGTGAGTAAGCAAGATGAATAAGATGTTTGAAAAAAATACCGGGATCAAAATTTTTTCACTGCTATGTTCATTTTTTCTATGGTTCTATGTCATGGCAGTAGTAGATCCTATAGATACGAAGGACATTTTGATAAACAATATTCGCTTTTCTTACGAAGGCGCCGATGAAAACCAGTTTACACCCATGGGAAGCCTTCCCTCCATTCGTCTGAGGGTAAGAGGAAAAAATAGCGACATTTCCAAAATTACTCCCGACAACTTTTCTTTGAACGGGATCATCTCGAATCCGAAGGTCGGAGCTAACAGAGCCGTTTTAAAGGCGGAACTGCCTGCTCGTATAACACATGAGATCGTTCCGGGAGACATCTATGTCGAACTCGATAAACTTAAGGTTCAAAGCCGGACAGTCGAAATCGTAACAGTCAACTCCTTACCGGAAGATAAGGAGGTCAAAGTCATCGACTCGAATGTAAAGGCAACTTATATTGAAGGTCCTCAGTCTCAATTGGACAAGGTAGACAAGGTGATAGCAAGGGTGGATCTGTCAGCTCAAGATGAAGATTTCAGCGAAAAGATCAACCTTCTTCCTATCGACGAAAATGGTAAAGAAGTTCCCAATGTGACCTTGAATACGGAATATGTTTTTGTCAGAGTGGTGATCAATCACAAAAAAACAGTTGAGGTCGTGCCCAATATCATAGACACCAATAATGAAGGAGTTCTACTTTCCGCATACAAAGCTGTTCCGGATAAGGTTACCATAAGTGGTACCAAGGGCAGGATCGATTCCATCAAGGGGATCTATACACAGTTGATCAATTCATCGGAGTTACAAGGAAGGCTGGATAAAAAGATAAAACTTGACGTTCCTCCCGGTATCATCACAAACGTGAACGAAGTTATTCTGAAGCGTTCTGCAGAGAACTTGATCGAGAAAACCTTCATTTTATCAGCTGATAAAATCGATTTTAGAAACTTCTCTCACGATGAGGAAGAATATCTTCGTTCGGTAATTCCCGATATTACGTACAGCGTATCGATAAGTAAGGAGTTTGAAGACGAATTGGAAGAGAGTAATATTGTACTATCCATGGATAAAGAAAAAATGGACGAAGGGACTTTGAGGATCCCCATTGTGTTGGAGACCGATCTTCCGATCGATGAATACAATATTAAGCCTCAATCTGTAACCTTCAGTTACAACTCTGATTCCATACTGCAATAATTGAAACCTTAAGAATAGGAGAGTAAAAGAGATGAGAAAGTATTTCGGAACAGATGGAGTAAGAGGAATAGCAAATTCCGATCTATCCGCAGAATTTGCATATCGAGTCGGAGCTGCCGGAGCCTTTGTGTTAAAAAAACACCAACAGAGCTCCTCAGAGACGGTAAAAATCGTTATCGGAACGGATACCCGTATCTCCAAAGATATGCTTTCCTCGGCGATCGCTGCTGGAGTGATGAGTGTCGGTGTCGATGTTATTGACGTGGGAATCGCACCTACTCCTGCCGTTGCTTATTTGACGAGAAAATACGGTGCAGATGCGGGTGTTGTGATCTCCGCTTCCCACAATCCTGCAGAATATAACGGTATAAAGTTTTTCGATTCTAAAGGATTTAAGCTCCCTGATGAACTCGAAGAAGAAATAGAGTATTATATGGAACATCCTCCTGAGAGAAAAGCAGAAAAAGTGGGACGAAAAGTAGAAGAGCACGAAGCAGGATCTGCGTATTCTTCGTTTGTAGCGAGTTGTATTGAAAATGATCTGTCCGGTCTCAATGTTACGATCGATTGTAGCAATGGTGCAGCCTACTCCATTGCCCCGAAGGTTTTTGACGATTTGGGAGCAAAGGTTCATGTAATAGGTAATAGTCCTGACGGGTACAATATCAACCTCAACTGCGGTTCCACCCATATGGAAGCTTTGAGGGAAGCCGTAATTCGACACTCTTCGGATATCGGTATTGCTTATGACGGAGATGCAGATCGATTTTTGGCAGTAGATGAAAAGGGAGAAATCGTCGATGGAGATAAACTCCTTTTGATCGCAGCAAAAAATTTCAAGAAAAAAGGTAAACTTAAAAATAATACCTTGGTCGTAACAGTAATGAGCAACCTCGGTCTGAAGATCGCCGCACAAGAACTGGGAATAAACCTTTCCATTACAGCGGTAGGGGATCGATACGTTTTGGCTGATATGTTGGAGAAGGACTACTGTATGGGTGGAGAACAATCAGGACATATGATATTTAGTGATTATAACACTACGGGAGACGGTATTTTATCCTCTCTTATCATCTGTAACATCATGAAGGAGGAGGGTAAGAAACTCAATGAACTCGCCTCGATCATGGAGGTTTATCCTCAGGTGCTGATCAACGCAAAGGTAAAACCTGAGAATAAGAACTTGTACTTGGATGATATCGATATTCAAAATGAAATTAAGAGGATCGAAGAAGTGTTTCACGGGAAAGGAAGGGTCTTGATCCGCCCTTCGGGAACAGAGCCTTTAGTTAGGGTTATGATAGAAGGAAAAGATACACAGATAATTGAAAAAGAAGCGAAGAATCTTGTTTCTTTGATTGAATCGAAGCTGTCATAGGAGGAGACATACGCCAATTAGCACTTTTAATTGGCGTATTTTAATCTATGTTGACAAAAAACGATTGTTTTGTCTTTCGCGGATACACTTATATTTAAAGTCAAAGAGTTTATTTTATACTGTTACCCGTTTGAACTGTTTATGCCAATGTCCTGTATCCTATAATCTTTAATGATTGTGAGTGTGGATATAACTACACTTCTACCGGAAGATAGCATTAAGGAAACGCCGCATAATTTGAAAAATAGTCGTAAAATCACTTTGATATGAACGTTGAATTTCTCGAAAACATTGATTTGAGAAAGTTTTATTTTTGAAGATTCATAGGGAAATCAAAAT
>JAUMWQ010000087.1:0-924 GCA_030529565.1 Filifactor alocis
GGAAAGTACCGTTGTCGCATCCAAGTGGGCAAAGGTCGTTGCCGGTGCCGGGTCGGTCAGGTCGTCCGCAGGTACGTAGACCGCTTGGACCGAGGTGATCGAGCCCTTCCTCGTCGAGGTGATCCTCTCCTGCAAGGCTCCCATCTCGGTTGCCAAGGTGGGCTGGTATCCGACGGCGGACGGCATCCGTCCGAGCAGGGCCGATACCTCCGAACCCGCCTGGGTGAAACGGAAGATGTTGTCGATGAAGAGGAGCACGTCCTGACCTTCTCTGTCCCGGAAGTATTCCGCCATGGTAAGCCCCGTAAGTCCTACCCTCATCCTCGCTCCGGGAGGCTCGTTCATCTGACCGAAGACCAGGGCGGTCTTGTCGATGACTCCGGATTCCTTCATCTCGTTATACAGGTCGTTGCCCTCACGGGTCCTCTCTCCTACTCCGGTGAAGACGGACAAGCCCCCGTGCTGTTTGGCGATGTTGTTAATAAGCTCCATGATGATGACGGTCTTTCCTACTCCCGCTCCTCCGAAGAGTCCGATCTTTCCTCCCTTTTGGTAGGGGCAGATCAGGTCGATGACCTTGATCCCCGTCTCGAGGATCTCGGCGCTCGTCTGCTGTTCTTCGTAGGAAGGCGGTTCTCTGTGGATGGGCCAGGACTCCTCCGTCTTGACCTCACTGCCGTTGTCGATCGGCTCTCCCAGGAGGTTGAAGATCCTGCCCAAGGTCTTTTTGCCCACAGGCACGCTGATCGGGCCTCCCGTATCCACCGCCTTGACTCCTCGAACCAAGCCGTCGGTGGAACTCATCGCGATACAACGCACGATGTCTTCTCCGATGTGCTGTGCCACCTCCACGATGAGGGTCTTGCCGTCGTGCTCTATTTCAATTGCATTTTTAAGGTTGGGAAGATGAGCGCCATCAAAGCG
>JAUMWQ010000087.1:965-8607 GCA_030529565.1 Filifactor alocis
CTCCGATGATCTGCACTACCTTCCCTTCGTTTCGTTGATTCATATGCGTTTTCCTCCTCCGTCTACTTGAGTGCTTCCGCTCCCGATACGATCTCCGAGAGCTCCTGAGTAATATTGGCCTGCCGTGCTCGGTTGTAAAGCAGGTTGAGCTGCTCTATCATCTCCTTGGCGTTATCGTTCGCCGCCTCCATCGCGGTACGTCGCGCTCCCTGCTCCGATGCAAAGGCCTCCAATACAGCAGCATAGAGTACGCCCTCCAAATAGATGGGTATGATGCTGTCAAATACGGCCGTCGGAGACGGATCGTACACAACAGCCTTATATTCATGATCTTCTTTTTCTATATAAAGCGGAAGAAGTTTCTTGACCTGTACATTCTGCGTAAGCGCGGAGACAAATTCGGTGTAGATCAAGGTCAGGTCATCGATCTCTCCCTTGTCAAACAGTTCCAAGACAACAGCTGCAAGCTGATTTGCCTGTACGAAGTCCATCGTTTCGGCAAAATCCGGGAACTTGTAGGCGATATCGTAGCCCTTCTTCTCAAAGTATTCGATCGCCTTCTTGCCTACGACGACGAGCTTGGCCTTCTTGCCCTTAAGATGCGCTTCGCTCCTGCGAAACAAGTTGGCGTTATAGCCTCCCGCAAGCCCCTTGTCTCCCCCTATGATGATGTAACCGGAGGTCTTGATCTCCCCCGACCTCACATAGGAAGACGAAAAATCGTTGGTCGTGTTTGCGATCTGTTTCATCGTATTGTACATCGTATCAAAAAAAGGTTTGGACTTCTCCGTTTTTTCCTTTGCCTTCCTCAGCTTGGACGATGCCACAAGCTCCATCGCCTTAGTGATCTGCATCGTACTTTCAACGCTCTTGATGCGATTTTTGATGTCTTTCATCCCTACTGCCATAAAGACCTCCCTTCTGCTCGAAACCCGTTATCGGTTTTTGAATTCAAGGGTGTACTCGCCCAAGGCCTTGTTCAACAATTCTTCCTGCTCTTTGCTGATGTTGTTCTCCTCGATCATCGAAGTTCCAAGATCCGGATAATTTTCCCTCATAAAGGAGAACAGCCCCTTCTCGTACTCACGGATCTTCTCAAGTTCAACTTCCTTGAGGTAGCCGTGGTTAGCCGCATAGATGATCATGACCTGCTCTTCGACCTTGAAGGGAGAGTTCTGTTCCTGCTTGAGGATCTCCACGATCCTTTCCCCCTGATCGAGTCGTGCCTTGGTGTCCGCATCGAGGTCGGAACCGAACTGTGAGAAGGCTTGTAGCTCACGATATTGGGAGTAGTCCAAACGCAGGGTTCCCGCGACCTTCTTCATCGGTTTCACCTGTGCATCTCCTCCTACCCGCGATACGGATATCCCGGGGTTTACGGCGGGACGTACTCCCGAGTGGAAGAGTTCGGTCTCCAAAAAGATCTGTCCGTCCGTGATGGAGATGACGTTGGTCGGAATATACGCCGATACGTCCCCCGCCTGGGTCTCGATGATGGGAAGTGCCGTCAAAGAGCCTCCTCCCTTGTCATCGGAAAGTTTCGCCGCCCTCTCGAGCAGTCTGCTGTGCAGGTAGAATACATCTCCCGGATAGGCTTCACGTCCCGGCGGACGTCGAAGCAGGAGGGACAGTGCCCGATAGGCGACCGCGTGTTTGGACAGATCATCGTAGATGCACAGAACGTGCTTGCCCTTGTCCATAAAGTATTCTCCCATCGTACATCCCGCATAGGGAGCAATGTATTGAAGAGGTGCAAGCTCTGATGCGGTCGCCGCAACGACGACGGTATAGTCCATGGCTCCGCTCTTCTCCAAGATCTCAACGACCTGAACAACGGTCGAGAGTTTCTGCCCGATGGCAACGTAGACGCAGATGACGTCCTTTCCCTTTTGATTGATGATGGTATCTATGGCAATGGTTGTTTTTCCCGTCTGACGGTCTCCGATAATAAGTTCCCTCTGTCCTCTTCCTATCGGTATCATCGAATCTATCGCCTTGATCCCCGTCTGCAGGGGCTGATTTACCTTCTGTCTTTCAATGATCCCCGGTGCGTTTCTCTCGATGGGCATATAGGTGCTCGCCTTGATCGGCCCCTTTGCGTCGATCGGTTGTCCCAGTGCGTTGACTACACGCCCCAGAAGTTCTTCTCCTACGGGGACCTGTACTACGTTCCCCGTTCTTTTTACGGTATGACCCTCCTTGATGTCCTTGTCAAGGCCGAGCATGACCGCCCCCACGGAATTCTCCTCCAGATTCAGTGCCATCGCATAGACATCGTTGTCAAAGGAGAGAAGCTCTCCGGACATGCAGTTGTCGAGGCCGCTTATCTTGGCAATCCCGTCTCCGACCTCCATAACCTTACCTACATCCTGCAACTGCGACTTCTGTCCGTAGTTTTTGATCTGTTCCTTTATCAGGGCACTTATCTCATCCGGTCTGATATCCATAGGTTCACCGCCTTTCTATATAATGGTCTCTTGTAAGTCTTTCTTCATATCTTTGAGCATAGTCTCAAAACTCCTGTCGAGCTCCTTGTCGTCGGTCTTTATTTTGATCCCTCCGAGGATGGAGTTGTCAACGAGGTTCTTGAGTTCGATTTTTTTGTTCGAATTTGCTTCTTCGAGTTTTTTGATGAGTGTTTCCTTTTGTTCCTGTGTCATCTCCACTGCCGTCGTTACAAAAAACTCCTTGATGTTCTCGTATTCATAGTGTTTCTTCTTATACATTTCAAAGATCTCGGGAAAGGCTCCGATCCTCTCCTTGTCCACCAATATCTTCAAAAAGTTTATGATATAGGGATGACAGTTTTGAGCAAAGACCTTCTCGATCATCTCTCTTCTCTCCTGTTTCGAAAAATAGGAGCTTTTGAGCAGATGGACAAACTCTTCCTCCTGTCGATAGACCTCCCCGATATACTCCAGCTGTCTGTAGATCTCAAAATGTATCGCTTCTTCCTGCGCCACTTGAAACAACAGGTTCCCATAGCGCTCCTGTGCTAGTTCTCCCATTTCGTATCACCTACATTATTGATAAACTCATCGATCAACTGCGACTGATCCTGCGGGGTCAGATTTTTTTGTATCACCTTTTCGGCTACCATCAACGCAATGTCACTGATCTCATTTTTGATGGAGTGAACCGCCTGTTGCTTTTCTCTCTTTAACTGCTCTTGTTTCTTCTTGAAGATCTGCTCCGCTTCCGCCTTTGCATGTTCAACGATCTCCTCGTGCTGCTTCTCGGCGCTCTGTCTGGCAAGGCGAACGATCTCTCTTCCTTCTTCCCTGGCGTTTTTGATACGCTCTTCATAGTCGCTGAGTTTTCTGTCCGCGAGCTCTTCCTTTTCTTTCGCCTGCGTGATCTGATCTTCGATCGACTTCGTGCGTTCATCCATAAAGTTTTTGACCGGTTCGAACAGGAAACGTTTCAACCCGAGATACAGCACCAAGGTATTGAGCATTGTCAAAAGGATCTGCCAGCCTCCGAGGGCGACGAGTCCTTCTTTTATAAGGTTCAAAGAATCCCCTCCTTATCTATAGTTTTTCATCCCGTTCATTTTTTCTTAGCTTGTGAAGGGTTTTACGAAAATAAGGATCAATGCAATGATCAGTCCATAGATACCTGTCGTCTCCGCAACCGCCGCACCGAGCAACATCGTCTTGATGATGTCTCCCTGTGCTTCCGGCTGTCTTCCTACCGCTTCCGCGCCTTTTCCCGCGGCGAAACCTTGACCGATTCCGGGACCGATACCCGCTATCATAGCCAAACCCGCTCCGATCGCCGAGCATGCGTAAATCAAATCTTGTCCTGTTATTCCTTGCATAGTCTTTTCCTCCTAATCTTTTTTATAAAAACGGATTTGCATACATCAGTATGAGTGAAATGATGAGTGCATAGATTCCTGTTGTCTGCGCTACCGCCTGACCGATGAACATCGCCCTCATAATAAGAGACTGATACTCCACCCTGGTTCCCGAAGCCTCGGTTCCCTTGCCGGCCGCATAACCTTGGCCGATCCCCGGCCCCACTCCGGCGATCATCGAGATGCCCGCTCCGATCGCTGACGCCATAATGACGATGACCGAACCTTGGAGGTTGATGAGCGGATTTCCGAAGAGCAGTATCAGAGCGATCACAAGGGCAAGGATGCCGGAAGTTTCGGCAACCGCCGCACCGAGCAGCATTACCATAGTAACCGACTTTTGAGCCTTGGGGTTCTTGCCCACTGTTTCAGCTCCCATGCCGGCAGCATAGCCTTGGCCGATACCCGGACCGATCCCCGCTATCATAGCGAAACCTGCTCCGATGGCCGATGCTGCAAAAATCAACGATTTTCGATCAAAGGTCATCAACCAATTAAAAAATTGATTGATAAAATCAGTTTGATTCAATAAACTCCCTCCTTGTATCGAATTTGCCTTGCAGGTCTACTCTATGGAGCCTGAAATATAAACCATGCTCAGCATTGCAAAAATAAAGGTTTGTAACAAACCGGAGAACACGTCGAAATAGACATGAAGCAGTACCGGAAAACCGAATTCCAAGATCGGAAAACTCATTCCGAACAAACTCTTCGACAGCCCTGCCAACGCTCCATAGACCAAACTCATAATGATCATACCTCCCACGACGTTTCCGAACAGACGGAAGGATAATGAGATCGGGTTTGCGATCTCTCCGATGAGGTTGATCGGCGTAAGCAGAAAGAACGGCTCCGTAAACCCTTTGAGATAGGTCCCAAGCCCCTTCGCCCGAACTCCGTTGATATGGCACATAAAGAAGGTGATCAGTGCCAAACCGAAGGTGGTATTAAGGTCTGCTGTCGGCGGTCTCAAAAAACCGGTCAGTCCCGCAAGGTTGGCAAATGCCAGGTACAACATCAGCGAACCGATGTAGGGTGCAAAACTCGTCCTGTTCTTACCCATGGTACTTTCGACCATATCATAGACCGCACCGACCAAGGCCTCGAGTACATTTTGCACTCCACGCGGAACCTTTTTGAGATCTCTCGTCAAAAGATAAGACGAAAGGATCAAAACGGCAATAATGATCCAACTGACGACCAGGGTCTCGGTGATCTTTAAACCGAATGAGGTCTCATATAAGATATATGGTCCGAAACCTTCGTTGCCCATATTGTTCCCCCTTTCCTAAAATAAGTAGTACCCTCTCCTGTAGGCAAACCGCCTACAAAGAAGGCTAATCTATACAACAGCCCGACATCACTTGCGAAACAGGATGTTCAGGATGTTTGTACCGAAGATGACAAACTTGAGCAACAAAAAACCTATGATCACGCCCAAGTAATGAACATTGCTCGATTTGATCGAGAGATACAGCACCGCTCCCATCGTGATAAAGCGGATGAAATAATGGATCGCCGCATAGCGCTGTGCAGAAGTCGCATGCATCTTGACCGCCTTCTCCATGGTGATCGCCATCTGCCTGAACTGAAGCAGACTGACCCCGACCCCTACGAGGAGGCCCAGGATAAAAGGCTTGGGTTCTTTCAATAAAAAAAACGACAAAACGGCAATAACGACAGCCACTGTCACCGTTTTTATCGCTAGTTCTGCCTGAAATTTTAAAATTGTCTTATCCAAAGCGCTTGCACCCCACACCTGTCGGTCTTACGACTTCTTGTTGAAAAACCTCGAAAGCAATTTATACGCATTTAAAAATCCTGCCGCCAGGCCGACCAAAATAGCGATCAGAAGGAGGTTCTCGCTCCAATGATAGCGTGCGATCAACCACTTGGTAAGCATGATCACCAAAATAACAGGCGCTATGATCGAGATCCCCAACTGCATCATCAGAGAGATCGTATACATAAGGTCATTTCGGTTCTTAGCCATAGTTCCTTCCCTTGCCTTCGAATGATTTGCCACGTTTCGACCCTTCCATGCCGTTGTCTTTTTGAACAATCTTATATTAAAAGAAGATCCCGCATCATTCGAAAAGACTTCATAAAATGAAGTTCATCCTACCATCTTAAGAAGGATCGTTATATTGATCTCGCAACCGTAAAAAGTTGTTTCTCCTTCTTATGAAGTGCAACGTTGACAACAACTTAAGTGAATAACAGTACCGTAGTTCAAAACAAAATACTTCCCGTTCCCTGTCTAAAGACGGTTTGTTTTGCTCTTCTGTGGCTGTTTATCGTGCGGTTCTTCCTTTATTTTATTATTATACTTGATTTTTAAGTATAATTCCACGAAAAAGAATAAATTTTTTGAATACGCCGATCGATTTTATAAATATTTGACAAAAAATTATGATCCGCTCCCATAGACAAAAGAACAAAACGCTCCTGTTTGCAATTTCCTCCATCCCTTGCATTTCTGCCGGCACTGCTTATACTCTAAAAAGTCTTCCATATTCCTATCACAGATACTCGATCCGGTTTTGATGCGGACTGTATCGCTGTCTGCCCGAAGAAGGAGCTTGTCATTCAATAGTTCAAAAATGTCTCTTCAAGAATCGTGGTTTTCTTTGTATGGAACTTATATTTTTTCAAGACCTTTTCATCACTTCCCTTCAAGTTTCAAATTGATACACTTGTTCCTTTCGTTTTATAAAATATAGTGAATCCGAGGATAATTCTATGGTATAATATATATTATGTAAGGGGGCGATATATTGATTTATCAATCTTTGAAGGAACATGTCTACAACTATATATCCGATGAGATCAAAAATAAAAATTTGGATGCAAATGAAAAAATCAACGAACAGGAGATCTGCAATAAGCTGGGCGTTTCCAGAACTCCCGTTCGTGAAGCTCTCATCCAATTAAGCAGCGATGGCTTGCTTGAGATAACACCCAGAAGAGGATTTCGAGTAAAATCTTTGACCATGAAGGAGGCTCAGGACCTCTATGCGGTAATTTCCAACTTAGATGTAATGGCTGCGGAAATTGCCCTCCAAAAACTGTCCGAAGAAGATCTGACTAAAATGCAGATATTGGTGGATCAAATGGATGATGCCATCCTTCGCTACGAGTTCGGAGACTACTATAAACTTCAGATGGATTTTCACAACATATATATCCTTCGAACGGACAACCGGCCACTGATCGACACGATCTTCAGGCTCAAAAAGCGTTTTATACGACAGAGTTATCCCAATGAAAAAAGCAACTGCGTTCGGGATATTTTGCTTAATACAAATCAGGAACACCGTGAGATCTTGAACTGCTTTAAAGAAAAAAATTTAGATAAATTGAAAAAAGACCTTCAACAACACTGGAATTTGAACTACGCCGAAATGGATTCTTTGGATGAAAAAAAGATTTATCAGGAGTAATCTCCGATAAATCTTTTTTTATCTTTATAAATGACACTCTACATGTTCAAACTTCACCCAGTTTGATGCATCCTCTATTTGATACTGTTATTCCTTTGAGTTGTGGATATAAACAATCTATACTCCATAGAAAATAAAACCGTTTTTCGTGGTCGACAAATAGATATAACCACACTTCTATCGAAGAATAGTATGAATTGTTGCTATCGACAGATCTCGCCCGACAAGTATCGAAACGATTTATAGATCACATATCTCCAACTTCCATGGGTTTTCATACTATTTTTCATTTGAACTATGGATATCGCCGACTTGTACTCCGTAAAAGATAAGACGAACT
>JAUMWQ010000088.1 GCA_030529565.1 Filifactor alocis
CCGAATGATACGGGCGAGTTTACGGTAAACGAGGCAAAAGAAGGGAAGTATGATATCGACTTTCAGAATGAGGAAGGAGATCCCAAAGGTAGATTCAGTTTGGAGGTTTCCGAAGTTCCTTTCTCTAAAACCGAATAAGGGATACTATCTGTTTGAATTTGTCAAAAGCTCAAGATAAAAGTTCTTGGGCTTTTTCAAAGGGAATTATTAGGAACAGTATAAAGAATAAAATATAAAAAATTAACAAATCATTTAAATATGGTATAATATATTTATAAATTAATCAATACAAACCGGTTTTGCAACTTATCTATGGAGGTGGCGATTTATGAAAAAGGCAAGATGGCTAAGTCTATGTTTTGTTCTTTGGCTTACGGCGGTTTTTTGTATAACTTCCTGTGCACCCAAGGCTCAGGAGGATATGAAGCTCGTTTTTCTCAAGAGTTATGGGGATATCAAGGCAGTTGAAGGGGATAAAAACGGAATTTGTCTGAGCTTGATCCTCTATCATTATGACGATAGGTTCGAGAAGAAGGAGGTCGTCTCCGACAACGGGATATTTGGAAGTCTTCTGTCCAAGTTTGGGATCGGCGAACAGGTCTTAGTCCAAACCTTCCCGGATGTGAGTTTTGTGAGTGATGATATCGAGGTCGTCAGTTATAAACTTATGGATACGGGAACAAGGAACAAAGATGCCCGACTGTTCAATCTGGATATCTTTTATAAGTTGAACGGCAAGACGGATGCTGCGACCTATGAGGTAAATCGCATAAGAATCGACGATAGGGAGTTTGACATCGGAAGTCTGTATTTTTTCCCGGTGTCGGGGGATGAAAATAAGGACGGAGATCTCGTCTTAAAGTCCGTTTCGGCAGCTGTCTTCGGAGCGGGTCTGAAGGATTTTTTGGCAGAGCTTGGTAATGATACACAGGAGGATATTGTTCTCGAAGAAGTGGATCTGAGACACTTTGAAGATTTTAAGGCCAAGTTCATCCTCGGTGATGGAGGAAGAACGACGGAGAGTGATTCTGCAAAGGGCTTGAAGATCGGGGCGAGAAGTGTCGGGGAGTTGAGGGTGGAATTCACAAAAGCGCCGGAAGGGTACGATGTCTTTTATGTTTCTCCCGTGATACGCTACTACGATACGAAGAAGGAATTGAAGGAGATTCCCATAGAGTATTTTTTAAGCGGTTCGATCATGGATGAGAAGGAGCTTGGGGAAGCAGCGGATAAGTACCGAATGTCCGGAGAAACACTTGCGGACTAATACTATTCTCCGTTTAAAATGTCAAGGAAACGGAATATATGTCTACCAAAAAGGTTTTGAGCGATCGTAGAATTTAAACTTCGTGACCGGACAATTTTAATAGATAATAGTATAAAATTCCCGTAAAAAAATCAATTGAAGATTTTACTTGGGCACAGCTCTTGTAGAGATAAGATGGGAGAAAGGTTACAAGACTGTTACGAGCTTGACGAGGGAGAAACTATATATTATTATAAATGTAATGGATTATTCTGAAAATCCGTCATTATGGACGTGTTGTTGATAAGGTCGAAGTGTTCCGGATGTTTTAGGAAGATACCGCATAAATCGAAAAACGGAGCAAACCGGTTTTATGCTGTAATACTATTCTCCGTTTGAAATGCCTAATATACAGACTTATCACTGCAGAAAAAATAACTTGGATGATCCTATGCTTTGAAACATTCAACCTGTCAATTCTGGTAGATCATAGTATAAGTATGGATGTCACAAGGTTTTTGTTCTGTATAAAGCAAAATACCCTTCTGTGCACTGTCGGCTTATAACCACATCCATAAACCCATAGGGTATGTTTAAGGAGGCGAATATGAACAAAAAAGACAAAGTGTTTTCTGCCTTATTCCTCTTGTGTTCGGGGATCATTCTTTCCTGCTTGATCTATCAGCTGACCCTGTCGGAGGAAGAAAGGCATCTTCTTTTGATGAAGGAGTATGAGGTCCTGACCCTGAACGAGATGGGAGGAGTAATATCGGATCTTTCTCCCGCTGTGATCTACATCGGTTCCGCATCCTGTGAGCCGTGCTTGCGAAACGGCGAGAGACTGCATCGGTTCGCCAAGTCGCTGCGCACGAAGAGGTATTATCTCGATACCGGCGCTATGAGCGAGGAAGAGGCGGATCGTTTTAAGATCGAGTACAACATTGTTGATACACCTGCCTTTGTTTCGATCTCGGAAGAAGGGATCGACCTTATCACAAAACAGGTGTTGGAGGAGAAAGGAGTTATCGATGAATAGCAAAAAGATACAGATCCCTATAGGGATGGCGATACTGTATAACATCCTCCTGCTTTTGCTTTTGATGCAGCTCTTCCACAGTGTTTACTTCCATCAAAAGCTGGCTACCGCAACCTACCTTGTTCTTATCGGAGTGGCCTACCGGAGGGATGTCGAGGTAAGGAGGAGCTACTCTTTCGGGAAGAAAGCGATATATCACGTTATGATCGCGCTTTGCCTGCTGTACAGTTTCTACGCGTTGTTTGCCTGAGAGATGAGCGCTATATTCGAGGAACTGTGGCATTAAGTGACAAAAATAAAAGACGGATCTTCCTCCTCTTCGACTGGAGAGGAGGTACATAGGCAAGGAGAGAAAGCTATGAAGTTGTGGAAGTTTAATTCGGTAAAGTTCACTTTTTTGATGACTGTAATGGAAACCTTGATGACGATCTATCTGATGAGCAAACTGTCTACCTTGGTAACGGATGATCTTGAGACTTTGAAGAAAAATGTTCTGATCTTATTGGGTCTCTATCTTGCCGAGCGCAGTCTTCAGTATTTCAAACTCTATTCGCAGCAGGTATCGAGTTACTATATACGCAGACAGCTCAACGACAGGGTGAGTCATCATTACCGAAGTATCAGTCATTCAAAGTTTAAGAGCAAGACGGCCGGAGAGAGGACTTCGATGTATGTCAACGATATTCCTCAAGTGGTGGGTCTCCTTTTTGGGAAGTTGATCGATGTGACCTACAGTTTGGCTTTGATCTTTTTTGCACTCGGTGCGCTTTGGAGGATCAGTACCATGGTATTTGTGATCTCGGCGATATTGACCGTGGGGATGATTTTTGTTCCGCAGTTGTTTTCCAAACGTCTTTCGATGGCGATCTCAAGTTCGCAGTCGGAGAAGGAGAAGTTCTTGGGCAAGATGACGGAGCTGTTGACGGGATTTTTTGTCTTTGTGTCCACCTGTTCTTTGCCCAAGTTTATGTCAAGGGCACAGAGGGTGAGCGAGTCGTATGCAAAAGCCGTCACCGATGTGGATATCTTTGCGGCGGAGATGACGGCGGTGCTGAATTTTGCAGGAAACATTCTGACTTTGACGGTCCTTGGTCTGACCTCTTATATGGTCGTTCAGGATCAGGTGGCGGTGGGCACGCTGTTGTCGGTCATCGGGATCGTACCTTTGGTGGGGGATGCCTCCCAACTTCTGCTTACCAACTATACCTTCTACAAGTCCGGTAAGGAGTTTTATCAGAGCAGGTTTGGGGAGATCGAGGAGTTTTACAGCAGTCATTTGACAAAACCCTTCCTCCTCAGAAAGAAGGATATCGGTGAAGAAAGTATCCTGCCTTCTTCTGTGCAGATCGAGGAGATCCGGGTGGAGAACCTGAAGATCCTGTACGAAAACAAGGAGATAGCCGTGAAGGACATCCGCTTTCAAAAAGGGAAGAAGTATGTGCTGACGGGAGAGAGCGGCTGTGGAAAGAGTTCGCTTTTGAAGGTGATCTTGGGCGAGGTAGAGGACTATGAGGGAGAGGTGCTCATCGACGGAGTAGCCAAAAACAAGGGCGATACGCTCTACGATACCATCGCCTATATGAGTCAGGACAGTTTCCTGTTCAAGGAGAGTATGGCGGAAAACATCAAGACCGGGAACGACTCCGCTAAGGTGGAAGAACTGTTGGAGCGGGTCGGTATGCAGGAGTTGGGTGGAGAATATCCGATCGAAGAGAATGGAAAAAACCTCTCCGGAGGACAGAAACAGAGGATCGCCTTTGCGAGGACCTTGGCTCTTTCAAAAAAGGTGTTGTTTATGGATGAGGCGACCGCCAACTTGGATGCCAATACAGCGAGCATGATCGAAGGGGCGGTCTTGGACAGTGATATGACGGTGGTTATGATCACGCATCATCTGAACGATGAGATCAGACAGAAGGCGGATGAGATCATAGATTTGGGTGGAAGGATCGCTTAGTGCTGCTCTTTCGGTCGATGACTGTGATAAGGATCGAGGGAGTTCAAATCAGTGAGGAATTTGAACGGTATCGGTGGAAATGCGGGAGATAATCGTATACAATATTCTTGACGGGGTTTTAGATGTTGTACTTATTGAAACGATTTTCGGCAGCGGATAGGTTATACTGTTATCCGGTGGAATTGACAGATCGGATGCTTTGAAGCATAGGATCATCCGAACTGTTTTTCGGCAATTGTATATTCCGTATACCCGGCATTTCAGACGGAGAACCGTAGGATACTATTCTTCGATAGAAGTATGGTTATATTTATTTTGCGACATGCAAAGTTGTTTTATCTCCTGTGGAGCACAAAGCGATGATATCCATAATTCAGACAAATAATAGTATTATATCGCGGAGCGAGATCGTAAAGAAGGAGGAGGCTTAAAATGAACAGTTTTGTGTATCACGTCCCGACCAAGGTCTACTTTGGAGAAGGACAGTTGTGTCATTTGGGAGAAGAATTGAAGCAGTGCGGAAAGAAGGTTTTGCTGTCTTACGGGGGAGGCTCTATCAAAAAGAGCGGTCTGTATGACCTCCTGCTCCAAGAGATGAAGAAGGCGGATCTGGAGGTTTTTGAGCTTGCGGGGATCGAGCCCAATCCCAGGATCGAGTCGGTTCGCGAGGGAGCTCGTCTCTGCAAGCAACATGACATCGATGTGGTGCTTGCGGTAGGCGGAGGTTCGACCATCGATGCGGCGAAGTTTATTGCGGCGGGTGCTTGTACCGACGATGATCCATGGGACTTCTTCGTTGCGGGAGCACCGATCGACAAGGCTCTGCCGCTGATCACGGTCCTTACCCTTTCGGCTACGGGTTCGGAGATGGATTCCTGCGGGGTGATCAGCAATATGCAGACCAACGACAAGCTGGCGCGTTACTCCGACCATGTATTTCCCAAGGTGTCCTTCCTCGATCCCACTCTGACCTACACAGTCAATGAATATCAGACGGCCTGCGGTTCGGCGGACATCCTTTCGCATATTTTTGAGGTCTACTTCAATATGAATAAGGATCTCTATATGCTCGACACCGTGATGGAGGGTCTGATGAGGACTATCATCAAATATGCTCCGATCGCACTTAGGGAACCTGAAAACTATGAGGCGAGGGCAAACCTGATGTGGGCGTCGAGTTGGGCGATCAACGGCTTTATCGACGGAGGAAAACAACAGGCTTGGAGTTGCCATCCGATGGAGCATGTTTTGTCCGCCTACTATGATATTACCCACGGTTTGGGATTGGCGATCCTGACACCGAGATGGATGAAGTACTGTTTGGATGAGACCAGGGTTTCCAAGTTCTATCAGTTCGGAGTCAATGTGTTCGGTATCGATGCTTCGCTTGAGCCAATGGAAGTCGCGGAGCGTGCGATCGAAGAGTTGAGCACCTTCTTCTTCCGGACCTTGGGTCTTAAGAGCAGGCTCTCCGAGGTGGGGATCGACGATACGCATTTCGAACTGATGGCACAGAAGGCTTGCAAAGGAGGAGTTCTTCCTGCCTTTAAGCCTCTGGGCAAGGAAGATATCAAGAAGATCTTTGAACTTTGTTTGTAGACAAGAGGGTTTCATAGAAAGACGTCGGAGGAAGGTCTTTTTCCAAGTCGACGAAATAAAGGATGGAGAAAACACTGAAAAAACGACCGCCTGAGGAGGAGGTCTTCTCAGGTACAGAAAGATGATCGTACCTGATCGTTGGAAAAGTTTTCCTTAGGATAGAAAAATGGAGCAGACAGATGGGAGAAGAGGCCTTCTCCGTTTGTCTACTCCGTTTTTTCTTCCAATTCCAAGAGGAGTTCTTCCCACGAAGACATGGTTTCTTCGAGAAGGGTGGATACATCCTCTTTTTCCTTTTGGACCCTCATCGATTCCGTAGGAGAGGAATAGATCTCCTCCCTGCACAGTTCCTCGTCCAGGAAGGCGAGACGTTCTTCGAGGTTTGCGATCGATTCCTCCAAGTTGGCCACCTTCTTTTTCATGCTTCGCAGTTCTTTTTCTCTTTCCTTATCTTTTTTCTTCTGTTGTTTGACTTGGGTCTTGTTGACGACCTCGGGAGTTTGGAGGATATCCATAGCTTCCTTCTGTTCCGCCAGTTTCTCCTGATAGTAGTCGTAGTTGCCCAGGTATTCTTCCAATCCGTTCTCCGTGAGCACGAGGATGCGGTCTGCGACTTTGTTGAGGAAGTAGCGGTCGTGGGAGATAAAAAACAGGGTCCCTTCATAGGCGGTCAGGGCATCTTCCAAGATCTCTTTGGATTGGATGTCCAAATGGTTGGTCGGCTCGTCCAGGAACAGGAAGTTCGAGGAGGAGAGCATTAGTTTGAGCAGGGAGATCCGTGCTTTTTCTCCTCCGCTCAGCGAAGAGATGAGTTTGAATACATCATCTCCCATAAAGAGGAAGGCGGCGAGCATATTGCGAAGTTCGGTCTCCTTCAAGTGGGGATAGCTCTGCCATACCTCTTCGATCACCGTATTGCGTTCGTCGAGGTCGGAACGGGTCTGATCGAAGTAGGCGATCTGTACATTGGTTCCGTAATCGACTTCGCCGGAATCGGAGGTTTCTCCTCCCAGCAGGATCTGAAACAGGGTCGTCTTTCCGCTTCCGTTGGGACCGATCAGGGCAACTTTTTCTCCGCGATAGATATCGATGGAAACATTGGAGAAGAGGTGCCTGCTCCCATAGGATTTTTGCAGGCCTCTTGCGTGCATCACCTCGTAACCGCTTTGAACGGACGGGGAGAAGGATATTCTCGCCTGTTGTTCCATCGACTGTGGTTTGTCGACCCGCTCCATCTTTGCGAGGAGTTTCTCACGGCTCCTTGCACGTTTGATCTGTTTTTCTCTTCCGAAGGCACGGAGCTGTCTTATGATATCGCGTTGCCGTTTGAGTTCGGCTTGGTTGTCCTTGTAGTTTTTGAGGGCGACTTCTTCATCCAAGTCCTTTTTTTCCAAGTAGTAACTGTAGTTTCCCCGATAGTCGAAGAGGTTCTTGTTGCGAAGCTCCAAGGTACGGCTGATCAATTGATCGAGGAAGTAACGGTCGTGGGAAATAACGATGACGTTGCCCTTGTAGAGTTTGAGGTAGACTTCAAGCCATTGTACACTGTTCATATCGAGGTGATTGGTAGGCTCATCGAGCAGGAGGAGATCGGGTTTTTTGAGGAGGAGTTTGGAGAGCATGAGCCTGGTCATTTCGCCTCCCGAGAGGGTATTGACCTTCTTGTTCGTCTCTTCCTCACTGAAACCCAGACCGATGAGGATGCCTTTCGCCTCGGAGTGATAGGAATAGCCGTTCATCAGGGAGAACTCTTCGCTCTTTTGACCGTACTGTTTCATCAGAGAGTCCAGGGCGGTGCTGTTTTCGCTGTTTTCGGCGATCTTTTGTTCGAGAGTTCGCAGTTCTCTTTCAAGGAGCATAACGTCATGAAAGACGTCCAGGACCTCTTCGTAGAGGGTGTTGTCGGAGCGGATGCTGATGTTTTGTTCCAAGTAGCCGATGCCGGTGTCCTTGGAGACGAACACGTTACCCGTATCGGGGCTGAGTTCTCCCGCTATGATCTTAAAGAGGGTGGACTTGCCTGCGCCGTTGATGCCGACAAGACCCACCTTCTCATACTCGTTGAGGGAAAAGGTGATGTCCTTGATGATGGTATCGACGCCGTAGGACTTGGATATATTGTTCAATGCCAGGGTTATCATAGTAATTCTTCCTTTGTATAAAAATCTCAACCGCTTTCTTTGCCATCTTTTTTGGGACGGATGGAAGTTGCGGTCAAGTCGATCGAAAACGATGCCACGTATCACATTGTACACAGACATCGGGATTATGTCAAATAGAGGGATGTTTCTCGAGTTTCGCAAGATTTTTATCCTTATAAGAGAACCTTGTGTTTTCCTTGCTTACATATTCTCCGTTTGAAATTCCGTGTATCAAACCTATATTATTACCGAAGAACAACTTGGATGACGGTATGCTTTAAATCACTCCACCTGTCCATTTCAATAGGCAATAGTATGAAACAAATCCCACATAAAGAAACGAGTTGTAGTTTTGAAAAACAAAAAAACTCCAAACGGCTGCCTTTTTGAACGGGACACTACATCTCAGGTTTCCTCCCGAAACATCAGCAAGAAGGCGATGCCGAGGAAGATGATCGGGATCCAGATCGAATACAGGTAAAAGTAACGGGCTGATACAGCGCCCAGTACGGCACCTGTGAAGAAGACGAAGATGAT
>JAUMWQ010000089.1 GCA_030529565.1 Filifactor alocis
GAGTGACGATAAGATCGAAACTGCACGCCCCGCGTGCTTCAACAGGTATCGACATTAAAATCCCGGTGCCACCTCATAATAATGGTTTAAGATCTTGTTCTTCAGTTCTTCCTCCGACAGATAATCCAGGATTATCACACCGCCCAACAGATTGATATATCGAATAAGCTCCAAAAACCTGCTTCTTCCCACCTGTGTTCCCGCTCTCTCTATCTCCGCTATTGCCATAAGTATGGCTCTGACGATCACGGGATTGTTGGTAAAATTACTGGAGAACAGGCTGAGAACTTTCGTACCGAAATCTTTTCTTAAATACTCCAAAGCCTCGAACGGATCCTCCCCGGTCTCGTCATACAACAGCCTGCCGACCCACCACAGTCTCGCCAAAGGATGGATGATAAGACTCCTTTTGTTCCCATGATTAAAAAAGAAGTTCCTCAATATCTTCTGTTTACTTATGTTCTCCTCATCAAGCTTACATCGGTAGAGCATAAACTCGTACAGGTCGCTGTGAGACAGCCCCACCCACAATCTCTCATCCGCAGCCTGAGTGTCCGATATTTCTTTGAGGGCGAGATACAGGATCTTCACATTGTTATAGTCCGTGCTTTCCGGCTTATCGCTCGATGTATCCATCGAAAAATCGGGTATATGTAGTTTAAACTCCCCGAACGCACCTTCCGTACTATTCTTGTACGCGGAGTATTTCTCTAAGATCCAACCGTTATTTGTCGACAGGTAGTCCTTCAGATTGTATTCTACATTCCCCTTGAAATACGTCAAGGCCTCGTCCTTCATAAAGTGTATCTTCATAGTTACTCCTCTCTTTCCCCTAAACTTGCCAAACTGACAAGTCCTTTGCTCACAGGCAGAGACATCAGTTTTTGAGCCAACTCCAAGGAGGATACCGACGAGACGAGGTCGTAGTCCAATTTCACGGAATACTGTTGAAACATTCTTTGGATCGCTTTGAACCATCGATAGTCTTCATATTCTTCAAGACCTTCTTTGAGCCTCTCAAAAATAAAGATCAGCGCCGGATAGATCAAAAACGCATTTACGATATTGACGCTGTCTTGGGTTCCGTATTTTGTAGGCGCATAGTTTTCATAATCCTTGATATTCAAGCCTATTCTTATTTTAGGTGAATGGATCTCCACTTCCACAGGCATGTCCTCCGTAGTTTCTTTTTTGTATATCGTAAAGATAGAGGGAAGATCGGAGAGATCGTCCGGTTCTTTATCCACTGTAAAGCTCTGCTGGGTGGCGATCGCCAGTACAGTTCCTTTGGAAACTTGAAACCTCACTCCCTTATAGTCTTCATTCCAATCCGAATTATAGAAGTCCGATACATCTTCTTTAGCTACTACAAAAGGACACAGCGATATTCTGCCCAACAATTTGTCATCCGGAAGGATCACTTTTATCTCTTCCACAGCGCTTTTCTCCAGGATCCGATATGAACTGGCAGGGCTTTCGATATGCAGTACGAACTCCGCCAAGCCGACCTCGATCATCTTCTGAAGTTCCTGATTCTTAAGTTTGAAGCGTACGATAAGGACAAACTTCTTGATCTCCCTTTGCATTTCAATATCGCATTCGAATTCAGACGTCTTGTAATCGTCCACCTTGTCCCACAAGACAGGATGAGGATAGAGTTTAAATTTTATATCCATGAACAGCTACCTCCATCGAACACATTTCCTTATATTTCGTTCCATACAGGAACGAATATCTTACACCCTTCCTGATATTTCCGATAAAGATCCTGTTTTTTTCGTGAGCCAAGAGGATCTTGTCCTCATTCATTGCGTTATTGACCTCTATATCGGCCTTGCTCTGTTCACCGGATGCAGATATTTCGATGTATGCATCATCGACAGATTCTTGCGGTTCAAAGGTCAACTTGTATATCCGTCTTGCTCTATCATACATGAATAGCCTCAACTTCAAGGGTTTTACCGAAGCACTTCTCTTCGTCGGCACCTTCCCTTCTTCAGAAAGGCTGACATTGCAGTTCTCGTCAACTCCCTCGTTATACCTCGTGTTCTTGTTTGTATGATAGTACACAATACCCTCATCCTCCGATGTTCCATCCAAATCTCCAAAGGTTTCTTCCTCTCCCATAATATCCAAGTCTTCTGTAGATTGAGTTCCCTTTTGAGAAGAGATGCTCGCGACTTTTTCTATCTGAGAATAGTTTTTGATCTCGTTTCCTATGGTTTCTTTGCGCGAATCTCCCGAATCGGAGGCAGTCTCCAAGTCCGGAACAAACTCCCCGGCACCTACGGCATCCATTTCATCCAATATCGTTGTTCTCCCGGTTTCAAAAATCTTGTCCTTAATAAAGGAGAACAGTTTCTGACGCATCTTCTTTGCTTTTTTTTCATCGCTGTGTCTCTCGGGTTCCCAGTTGTTGTGTTGAGGATTCTCCATCTCCCTAAAAAACTCGTTGATCTTCTTATCTCTTAGGATACAGACTCCGGCAAAAGGTATCGTTGCGGAAATATTCTTCTTATCAAAAATTTTCATCCCATTGTTTCTGGCCATCAGAACCTTGCGTTTAAAGTCTTTTTTGATCAGGATCTTCAGTTCCACCTTACCCAAGCCTTCAAACTCTTCGAGGATACAGGTAGATCCTTCCTCAGTCAAGACCTGATAGTAATTGTATGCCAAAGGAATGTCTTCCTTGTACTTTTCAATATAGGAATGGATGTTATCACTGTTGATCTCGAAGTCATCCACTCTTACAACCAAATCATCTTCCAAAATACTGATCAGGTAGCCGTCGATCAACTCCTTGATGATCTCATCTCTCCAAAATTCATTTTCGACAAAGCCCAGAACATACAGGTCGGTCCCCACCTCTTTTCTTTCGTAGCCGTCCAGAGATATCACCTTTCTTATGCAGGAATTGTCCTTCGTATGCCCATAATAACCCTTTCCCTGAGTTATGTCATTCCCGTTTTCTTCCTCCTCAGACCGAAAGGATACAAGTCTGGCAACCCCCTGAAAAGCCTTGAGTCCATGGATATCTAATGTGCTGTAAAAAATCGTCCTCAAGTCGGAGCAAGCATAGGGAGCTGATTTTCCGATACCGAAACTCCCTCCTGATTCTCCGTTTTTATTCGATACTCCCGATGATTTGACCAAGTCCTGCCACGCAGAAGACTTCAGTTTGTCCGATCCGGTTAGACCCGTCGTATTATAATCGCTGATCCTCAAAACTCGGATCCGACTTCCTTGACAGACCTTCTGCGCTTTATCAAAGAACTTAACCGTCTTGGAATTCTCCTTCCAAAATTCTTTGCACGATCTCATTGTGTCAGTCAATGTCTCGATCCCCGGTATGTACTCTCTATCTATACAATTGAGAATAAAATCAATTCTTACGGGTTTTTCATAATCATTTCTTGCATCCAAAGAGTTTTGGCAGATTTCACGCGCCAAAGATCCGAACAAACTCCCTTTGAACGTCTCGATCCCCGCTTCTCCAATTCCAATGATTTCACTATTATTATTGCTTGGAAACTTCCATCCTACTCCCATCTTCTCTCCCTCAAATAAACCTTTCCTCATCATTTTGACCTATAAACGATACGATGCCCAAAGATCCTTGAAAAATCTGTCTCAAGCACTCCCCCTTGTCTTTCCCTCATCCGAACTCCGTTTACAGATAACGAATAGAAATGATACAAGATCGAAGTCGTCTGAACCTCCTTAAAGAAAATAAAAGATCGCACGACGCAAAAGTGCATTTATAGATAGTTTAACTATTTTGCATCTTAATTGCAATAACAAGTTCAAATACTCGACTTTAAAGGTAAAGAATATTTTCCAAGCGCCCTGTTATTACTCTGTTAAACGACTTTCACAAAACTATTAGGAAGGTTAGAGCTTCACATTTGTGAGGTTTTGACCCAAATGAATCACAACTATGCCATTGACCATTCTCGCTTATATCACGGATGTATAATAAGCCCACTTATCAACATGCCGATATCGCAGAAAAAGATCTTCAAATATCTCCCGGCTGAAATTACTGTTCAAAAATAACCTTGAATTCGTATTGAAAAAAAGAAGAAAACGTGTTTTAATAGATATCGATAACAAATATCAATTAGTTTTAATTATAAAAAAGAAGAGGTGGAGTTATGAAAAAGATTACAATATTAGTCGGTAGCTTGCGCAGAGAGTCCATCGCGCGAAAAATTGCAAAGAACGTGATCAATTTGTTCCCCGAAGGTTATGAGGCTGAGATCTATGAGATCGGAGATCTTCCTCTATACAACGCGGACTATGACAACGCCAACGAGACCTATGCTCCCTTACCGGAAGCCTATACTCGTTTTAGAGAGCATATCAAGGCCTCTGCAGGTGTTTTGTTTGTAACACCCGAAAACAACAGACTCGTTCCGGCAGTGATCAAAAACGCCATCGATGTCGGTTCGAAACCCAATGACGATGTCGCATGGACCAAGACTCCCGCAGGAATCATCAGCCATTCCGTAGGTGCAATGGGAGGATACAGTTCTCAAAAGTCTCTTCGACTTGCTCTATCTTACTTCCATATGCCGATCACAGGACAACCGGAAGTATTTATCGGAAAGTCTGCGCAGTACTTTGACAAGGATAGCGAAAAGATGAATAACGAAGATACCTTGAAGTTTTTGCAAAAATACATCGATGTCTTCGTTGACTTGGTGGAAAAAAATCCGAAGGCTTAAATAAGTTGCCGAGGGCAAGAAGGAAGAGAGGATGTTTGGATGAAGTTAGTCTTAGTACGACACGGCCAAAGCGAATGGAACTTGGCCAATTTGTTTACCGGATGGACGGATGTGGATCTCAGTGAAAACGGAGTATTGGAAGCAAAACGGGCAGGGCAGCTTATTAAACAAGCAGGGATCGAATTTGACATCGCTTATACCTCCGTTTTGAAACGCGCAATAAAAACCTGCCAATATATCTTGGAGGACTCGGATCAGCTTTGGGTCCCCATGGAAAAACATTGGAGGTTGAACGAACGCCACTACGGCGCTCTGCAAGGGTTAAACAAGGCCGAAACAGCTGATAAATTCGGAAAAGAACAGGTCCATATCTGGCGCAGAAGTTACAACATCTCTCCTCCGGAGATGGATCCCGAGCAAGGTAAGGTCTTCCGTGCAGACCGAAGGTATGCGATGCTGGACGAAAAACTGGTTCCACTGACCGAAAACCTCGAGATCACGTTAAAACGTGTGATGCCTTTTTATGAAGATCATATTGCTCCGAGCTTGAAGCAGGGCAAGAATGTTCTTGTGGCCGCTCACGGAAACTCCCTTCGCGCCCTGTGTAAATATCTTGAGGATATCTCCGACGAGCTTATTCTCGAGTTGGAAATCGCGACGGGGCAACCGATCGTCTACGAGCTGTCGGAGCGCTTGGAGATCCTTGACAAGAAGTTGCTCCCCCTTGAGGGATAAGACACATGATCCGAAAAATCAGCACAAAATCCATCTTATGCGAAGGACGGATCATTAAAAATGTTGATAGGACAAACTTTCGTGCTTTACAAAATCAAGAGAAGATCAGGAGCTTGCCTTTGTGCAAGGTTCTTATTCTCCGATAAAAGTGCGGTCATATCGACAACCGCAAGCACGGTGATCTGTTGTGTTGCCCATAGGATATGATATCAGAATGAATAATAGGGATAGGACCGATGAAACCTCATATCGATCCTATCCCTATTGTAATGCTATTCTTTGTTTGAAATACGAAAAAAGTTGCAAAAACGTTTTGTTAAACAAGTCTATCGCAATGCTATTCTCCATTTAAAATACAGGGTATACAAACTTATCATTGCCAAAAAACAATTTGGATCATGAGATTCTTCAAAGTATACAACTTGATATTTTAATTAGGAAAACACCGCACAAAAATAAGTTTCTGATTTTTTTCCCACTTCTATAAAATACGAAGATCTGTCATATCAATACTTTTAAAAATTTCATCTTTCGTATAAAATTGGTTTTATGCTGATTTTTCGAATTATGCGGTATACCCCTAACTATACTTCTTAAAATTTTCAGCTTGTTCTAAGACTTCTTTATAGACATCATCTAATGTAACAGGGGGATATCCAAATTCATCCAGAAGCAAAATCAAATCAACTTGTAAGTTTGCTTTGATATCTTCACGCGTTGACCAATCTGTATAGCGCGACTTGTCATCCACTATCTTTTTTATCCTTTTAGAAAGTTCAATCATTTTTTCATCAGGATATTCAAATTCAAATTTCTTCGAAACTGCTTTTAGGATATCATAAAAAGCTTTTTCTTCATAATCGATTCCCATTTTTTTGAATGAATCTTTTTCTTGTTTGAGCTCTTCTAATAGCTGTGCAAGCTTTT
Source organism: Filifactor alocis (assembly GCA_030529565.1). Lineage (GTDB taxonomy): Bacteria > Bacillota > Clostridia > Peptostreptococcales > Filifactoraceae > Filifactor > Filifactor alocis_A. The sequence continues at coordinate 6,390 of JAUMWQ010000089.1, forward strand.
CCGCCACATCATCAAGAACTTCATTTGCATAAGCTTCATCGCGTCTACGATTGTTATACTCATCTACTACACGCTTAAGTCGTTCTGCAAATTCAACTCCCATAATCTTATTGACTTTCTTGAATTCATCAATTGCCTGCGAAAGTAATCTTTGCAATATTTTTATTTTCGTGTTGGGTAGCTGTATCGCATTGATTTTGTCCATGTATTCATCGCTAAAAATGTCCACAGAAATATGCTTTCCGGTTTCAAACAACTCTTCAATACCATCCGATTGAATAGCACCCTCCAGCATCTCTCTAACTCGAGCATTCATCTGAAATAGATCAGGAGCATCTCCTTTTGTAAGCTTAAATAAAACCGACCGAACAGCACAATAAAAATGGATATAATCTTTTTCTCTGTCTGTAATTTTTTCGCTAGAACTACATAGATTGAATGCTTGCTTCATTCGCTTGACAGCAGCCATGAATCTGGTTTCAAGTTCTTCCGATAACTGCACAAACTCAACAGCCTTGTTTAAACATTCCAGCTGTTCTTTGGGAGTCCCTTCAAAGAAATTCCTGCTATCAAACTTATAGAAAATTTGTGAAAGCACTTCCAATTGATCTTTGACTATGGTTACAGACTGCTCAACTCCTTCAAATTCCTCACTTTCAAAATTTGTATATTTCTTCAGTGCAAGATTCATATTTTTCTTGATACCAATATAATCTACTATCAACCCTTTATCTTTGCCTTCACAAACTCTATTCACTCGTGAAATAGTTTGAATAAGCGTATGTTGCTGAATCGGTTTGTCAATATATATTGTATCAAGTTCCGGAACATCAAAACCTGTCAACCACATATCTACAACGATTGCGATTTTAAAGTTTGATTTTGGGTTTTTAAATTGTCGATCAAGTTCTTTCCTATCTTCTTTTGTTCCAAGTATTTCAAAGAGTTCTTTTTCATCATCTTTATTTCGAGTCATAACCATTTTAATTTTCTCTATCGGTTTTAGCTCTTTTTTATCTTTTTCACTTAATCTGACCCCAAATTCAGAAAGTTGTTGCTGAGCCCACTTCGGTCTTAATTCGACAATAATCTTGTATAAATCATATGCAATATAGCGGTTTGAACAGACAAACATTGCTTTTCCCGCTACCGTTGCTCCTTCTTCTACACGTGTTTCATAGTGATTTATGAAATCTTCGGCAACCGCTCGGAGCCTGTCCGGATCTCCTATGATGACTTCCATATTAGCAATGCTTTTCTTGCTCTCTTCGATCTGATATTCGCTTGCTCCATCTCGAACACAAAAATCGTAGTATTCTTCAATTTCTCTAACTTTCTCTTGGTTAAGCGTGACTTTTGCAGCACGACCATCGTACACAAGATTAACCGTAATGCCGTCTCGGACAGCTTCTGTCATGGTATATGCATCTACAACATTACCGAAGACTTCAATCGTTCCGTCAATTGGTGTTCCCGTAAAACCAACATAGGTAGCATTGGGCAAAGAATCATGCAAATACTTTGCAAACCCATACGTTCGTTCTACACCCGTATCCGTAATTTTAATTTTCTGATCAAGATTGACTTGGCTACGATGTGCCTCATCCGAAATACAAATCACATTCGATCTATCTGTTAGAATCTGTAAGTCTTCTGTAAATTTTTGAATAGTTGTTAAATATACACCGCCACTTTCTCTTCCTTGCAGTTCATTTCGCAGGCTTTCCCGCGAATTAATACTAACTATATTTTCATCTCCGATAAATTTTTTTGAAGAAACAAATTGCTTAGAGAGTTGATCATCTAGATCTGTCCTGTCAGTAATAATTAGAATTGTAGGCGATTGGAAATAAACACTTTTCATTAACAAACGTGTTAAAAATAACATTGTATAGCTTTTTCCACAACCGGTAGCCCCAAAGTAGGTTCCACCTTTTCCGTCACCATGGGGTCTCATTTGTTTTTTGATATTCTCAAATAATTTCGTTGCAGCAAAAAACTGAGGATATCTACAAACAATTTTTATGTCTTTATCGGAGCTATCCGGAAAATATATGAAATCTTTGATAACCGCTAACAGACGTTCTTTGGCAAAAAGCC
>JAUMWQ010000090.1 GCA_030529565.1 Filifactor alocis
ACAATATTTTTTATTTATTTCTCAAAATGCGAAGGTTTTTTCATCCTCTTGAGATAACGATAGAGGGTGGATAGGCTTATTCCCATCTCCGCAGCAATTTTTTCCTTAGCTCCCATGTCATTTCCGTACTGTAGGAGCAAAGATTCCAGCGTCCTCTCCTTAAATTCCCGAACCGAAAGCTTATTCTTCTCATCAAGCTCGTTGACGCTCATCAGAAACGCCGGCGGAAGGCTTGCATATGTGAGCACGCCGGTTTTTTCCATCGACACCCCGTACTCTATCACGTTTTCAAGCTCTCTGACATTTCCCGGCCAACGGTACAGAAAGAATAAGCGGATCACCTCCTGAGAAAGTCGTTCCACGTTTTTTTCAAACTTTCTGCTGTATCTTGACAGAAAGAAGTTGGACAAGGAGATAATATCATCCGAACGCTCTCTCAAGGGAGGAACCTCGACCAAAAGCACACATAAACGATAATACAGATCGCTTCGAAACTGTTTTTCCTTGATCTTCTCCGTCAGGTTGTGGTTCGTCGCCGCAATGAAACGGATGTCGACATAGACATCCTGTACTCCGCCTACCCTCTTGAACCTTTTTGTTTCTATTGCGCGCAAGAGCTTTGGCTGAAGGTGCAGAGGAAGATCTCCGATTTCGTCCAAAAACACCGTTCCCTTGTTGGCGCTCTCAAACAAACCCTTCTTTCCCGTTTTATTCGCTCCGGTAAAAGAGCCTGCCTCATACCCGAACAATTCGCTTTCCAAAAGACTCTCCGGAATAGCCGCACAGTTGATCGACACAAAGCTCTCCTTCTCTCTGTTGCTCAGATCATGGATCAACTTCGCGAACATTTCCTTCCCCGTTCCGCTCTCACCCAAGATTAGGCAATTGGAATCGTACTTTGCTACCTGATGTATCACATTTTTGATCTTTCGGATCTTTTCGCTGTTTCCTATCAATCTCCCCCACTGTTTGTCGGGGCCTGCCTGAATCTCCCTGTTCATTCCGGGATGCGTTTCCGCACTCTTGAAAAAGAAGGAATAGTACCTTTGATCGCCGCTTATCCCGACCTCCTTCCAATATAGGCTCAGATTTGCATTGATCTCTATTTCCTTTCCTTCGTTTTGAGGAGTCAGCAGCTCCTCGTTTTTCGGAACGATGTCCCAAATCGTATCTCCCCGATAGTATCCTCCGGCACCGGCTCCCAAAACGTTCAAAACTTTCCCGCTTTGATCGGTGATAAGGATCGGGTAATCGTTTCTCTCCATAGACTGTTTAAAACAGGATTTCAAAAGGGCATCCATAGCCATCTCTCCGATATCTTTGCCGAGTTCCTCCGCAGAATGGATGATCCTGTCCAAATTCTCCTTCATCCTCTCCTTTGAGGCCTCGTCGTAGTGAGAGGCTATCGTCACTACTCCGATGAAGATGTCATCGAGAAAAATAGGTTCATGGACCGAAAGTTCGCCCCCACAGTTGTCGGAGAGGTTCATAGGACAGTTTTCACAAACTCCTTCTTCCCTCGGGTAAAGGATGATCAGTCTCTGCCTGTTCTGCGTGACCCATCCGTTGGAGGTCTGCTTGGGCAGGACGATACCGAGCATCCGCTTGTAGATGCCCGTTCCGTTCACCCTTAGCAAGTCGCTGTCGACCACATAGATATCCATATCCATCCACTCGGCTATCAGATCGATATGTCGTTGTATCTTCTCATATATTCTGTTTAGTATATTCAACAAAAACACCCCTTTATACCCCATCGTCCTTAAAGGACTCCAAATACACTAAAACAAATATAGTTTCATCGATGCTTACTCTTGTGCAGGGCAGGTTTGTTCCAAACGAAGGAGCAGGGTTTCCGCCTTTTCACCCACCGCACTCAAGGTGATCTTCCTCTCATCCTCCACCGTCCTGCTGATATTGATATCCAAGCGCTCAATCGGAAGAATCTCCTCAATCCTGCTTGACCACTCTATGATAACGACGGCCTCTTTGGCAAGATATTCTTCAAAGCCTATAAAATACAGCTCCTCCGGTTCTTCGATACGGTAGACATCGAAGTGATACAAAGGTATTCTTCCCTCATACTCTTCGACCAGGATAAAGGTCGGACTGGTCACATCCTCTTCGATCTCCAGTCCCTGAGCGATCCCCTTGGTCAAACAGGTCTTGCCTGCACCCAGATCTCCGTTTAAACAGATAAGGAGACCTTCTTCCACACTCCTACCTATCATCCTTCCAAGATCCAAGGTCTCTTCTTCATTTCTCAATAATTTGCTGATATTCAAGTATCTCATTCCTTTTTATGTTTCTTTCATTATCCTTATTTGCTATTTCTCCATTATATCACAGTCCCCTTGCACTCCTTCAAGTCTTAAGGGAATAAATTTACAAAAAATTCTCTTTTTATTCACAAAGCTCCGGTTTCGTATCGCTTATTGCGAGATCTATCCTTTCTTTGACGAACACGCAAAACATATGTTTTCATTTTTGTTTCTTTATGTTATAATAATTTAGAACGTATGTTCTTATTTGTTGGTGGATCTATATCAGAGACCCCTGCTTTCTTTATACTATTCTCCGTTTGAAATGCCGGGTATACAGAATATACAATTTCTGAAAACAATTTGGATGATCCTATGCTTTCAAAGCATTTAACCTGTCAACTCCAATAGATAATAGTATTAGCAAGAGATCAAAGTATGGGCTTTGAAATCCTTCCTATCGTTCGGATACTGTTATCCGTGCAAACTGTGAAAATATCGATTCCGGTTCAGCGCTTCTAAAGTGCAACTCGTCGATATAAACAGTTTAAGCAGATGATAGAACAAAACTTTCCTCCTTCGGTAAATAACAGTAAGATAACTATTATTGCCTACAACGATTTTACACTAGAAAAGGTGGTGAAACCATGCAAATTATTCATCATAACATCGACACCCTGAAAAAAATAGAGATCCTGTCCGATGCGGCAAAATACGATGTGTCCTGTTCCTCAAGCGGGAGTACTCGCAAAAATAAGAAGGGCGGTCTGGGAAATGCCGAAAAATCGGGAATTTGTCACAGTTGGACTCAAGACGGTCGCTGCATATCCCTGCTCAAGATCCTTATGACCAACCACTGTATCTTTGACTGCGCCTACTGCGTCAATCGAAGGAGCAACGATGAAGCTGAAAGGGTCGTTCTTTCTCCGGAGGAGATCGTCTCGGTCACCGTGAACTTCTACAAACGTAATTATATCGAGGGGCTGTTCTTGAGCTCCGGGGTATATCAAAGCCCGAATGCTACGATGGAGAGGATGTATCAGATAGCATGGAAACTGCGCCACGAAGAGAACTTCAACGGTTATATCCATATGAAGGCGATCCCCGGCGCCTCTAAAGAGTACATTGACAAGGTCGGTCACCTTGTCGATCGCATGAGCATCAACATCGAGCTTCCTTCCGAAAAAAGTTTGAACCTTCTCGCTCCTCAAAAAAAGAAGGAACTCCTGCTTTCTCCTATGAAACAAATCCGAAATCAGCTCTTGGAGACGGCAGAAGAGAAGAAACTGTTCCGAAGTGCTCCCGACTTCGTACCGGCAGGACAGACGACGCAGATGATCATCGGAGCCACACAGGAATCTGATCGCGACATCCTTCTTTTGTCCGCCTCCCTATACAAGAAGATGAATATGAAGAGGGTCTATTTCTCCGCCTTTATACCGACCTCGGAAAACTCTCTGCTTCCGGCGCTCAAAGAACCCCCACTTCAAAGAGAGCACCGTTTGTATCAGGCGGACTGGCTTCTTCGTTTCTATAAGTTTGAGGCGGAAGAACTCTTGAGCGATGATCAGCCCTTCTTCGATGTGGACTTGGACCCCAAGTGCAACTGGGCTCTGAAGCACATCGAACAATTCCCCGTGGAGATCAACCGGTGTAGCTATGAGATGCTTCTGCGTATCCCCGGTTTCGGAGTGACGGGAGCCCTCAAGATCTACCATGCCCGCAAATACGGAGCAGTCGAGTTCCACCACCTGAAACAGTTTGGAGTTGCAGTGAATCGGGCGAGATTCTTCATTACCTGCAACGGAAAATTCAACGGCCACCCTTCGATGAATGCCTTCCATATCAAACATCAAATGTTGGCAAAGAAGCCCAAGAAGACCCACCCTGACCAACTCTCTTTCTTGGATTACAAGGGAAACCTCGTGAATGGAGTGATATGATGAAGCCTGTTTTTCGCTATGTATATTACGGGAGCTTTGAAGGTTTTTTGACCTGTATCTACCATTTCTACAAAACAGGAGATCGTGTTTCGGAAATTTGTTGCGACGATATCCACACCTCCTTTTTGATGGAAGACAAGAAGATCGAAACGGATCAGGAACTCTCCAACAAGGTCTCGGATGCGATCTCCAAACAAGTTTCTTACGATGCTCTTATGCAGATCTACTTTGCCTTCCTCTCGGAATTACCGGGAAGAGAACTCTGTTTGTTGGACTATATTCGTCTTGCATTCAAGCACGGCGCTTGCATCGAACACCAATTGACACGCGAATGCGTTCAAAGAGTCCGGACCATGAGCAGAAAAACATCGAGAGAACGCCATCGGATGCTCGGTCTTGTGCGTTTTCAATCCTTCGAAAACATCCTGTACGCTCCGATCGAAACCGAATGTTTTGTACTTCCTGTTTTGGGAGGACATTTTCAAAAGAGGATGCCAAGCGAGATCTTTATGATCCACGACATCAAACGAAGTATGGCTCTAACCTATGATCGGAGCATCCTTGCACTGTTTCCTCTAAAAGAGTCCGAACTTGACAAACACAGGAGGGAGGACTTCTTCGAGCAGTTGTGGAGATCCTACCACACTCACCTCTCCATCGAGGAAAGAAAGAACCCCAAACTGCAGTGCCAACATATGCCCAAAAAATATTGGAAGTACCTTACAGAGATGAGGGCTGAGGGATCTGAAGACAGATAGGCTTACATCTAAGAGATCGATAATACGAAAATCTCGTTAAAATACCGATCATATAGACCGTAGAAACGACCCGACATATACTCGATGATCGAAGAAAGACTTCCTCTCCTTCTGTACTGCCTGTGTCTTGATCGGATCTCATACTACGCAAACCCCGCATAACTCTAAAATCAGCGCAACATCCATTTTGTATGGAGGACAGTTCCTTGAACATGTCGATTTGAGAGATGTTTACGTTTTGTAACTTCATAGAAAAATCAAGTTTTCGCCTTTGTGCACGACCTCTCCATGATCCGTTTAATACGGTTATCCGTTTGAATGATCGATATCTTTCATTCCAATGTCGATCAAATAGATCGTATGCGTTCAGGTGAGGATATGATCACACTTCCATCGAGAACAGTGTACGACGATTTATCTTCCATAGGAAATGAAACGGCTTTTCATGCTTGCAAAATCGATATGACGGGCCTTCCAAGAAACAACAGTTTCAGTAGCACGTGACAGTTCTAAAACCTCTCTGTTTCAAAAAAAGAGAGGACCGTCTTTTTATACGATCCTCTTTTTTCAACATCGCTGTTACGAGCTTCTACATCCAAACTCCGATGATCAAGAATACAATGGTATATACGAAGATGATCGCAAGGTATTTCAGCGAAAACTTCAGCCATTTATCATAGGGAAGTCTTGCAATGGCAAGTCCTCCCATAACTACACCGCTGGTCGGAGTGATAAAGTTGACCAGACCGGATGCCGATTGATAAGCTGTGATCACCATGGAGCGCGCCACTTCGGCAAAATCCGCCATCGGAGCCATGATGGGCATGGAAAGTGTAGCCAAGCCCGAAGACGATGGGATCAGGAAGGACATAGGAATATAGAAGACATAGGTCAAAACAATAAAGGATATCCTACCTAAAGAGGCCAAGGTCGTCTCTCCCATGTTCAATACCGTTGCAGTAATGTTTCCGTCATTCATAATTATGGTGATACCGCGAGACACTCCCACAACGATGGCAACTCCGAACAGATCCTTCATCCCATCGATAAAGGCTGTTACGAGTTCTTCCTCCTTCAAGCCTGCAACAATACCCAAAACGATACCCATCGTCAGGAAGAAGACGCTCAACTCTTGGAAGTACCAACCCAAGGTGGGAATAAAGGTGATCCCCAAATCTGAAAACGGAATAAGCGAAAAGATCATAAAGATAAACGAGGCACAAAAAATGATCAGAGCTAAGGAACGTTTTTTTGTCATCTCGGGAAACTGTGTTCCATCGGTCGCACCCAGAAAGTGTTGCTTATCTTCCTTCCATGTATCGTATACGATCGACTTGGTTGGATCCGCCTTGACCTTCTGTGCATAACGAAGGATGAACAAGATCGTGATGATCAAGCCTACTACAAACATCGCCATCCTCAAAAACAAACCTTCTCCGATCGGCACCCCTGCAAACCCCGAAGCGATCCCCGTTGCAAAAGGGTTAACTGTCGAAGCTAAGCAGCCCAATCCCGCTCCGAGCAGGATGACCGATACCGCCGTGACCTTATCATAGCCCGCAGCAATCAAGATAGGAATGATAAGAGGATAGAAGGCGATCGTCTCCTCCGCCATACCGAAGGTCGAGCCTCCGAGTGCAAAAAGACTCGTGAGCACAACAAGCATGATCTTTTCTCTGCCCTTAAACGTCTTTGTGATTGCAGCGATCCCCGCATCGATCGCCCCGGTTTTCATCACGACTCCCAGAAACCCTCCTATCATCATAATGAAGAAGGACACCTGCAAACCGTCATAAAACCCTTTTACCGGCGCACCCAAAACCTCAAAAATCCCTTGTGGAGTGTTTTCTATCCGGGCATAGGTCCCTGCGACAGGGATGCTTTGTCCGTTCATCTCCGTCATCTGATACTGTCCTGCCGGAACGATCCACGTCAATATCGCAACGATGACGATGATCGCATACAAAATGGTATACGATGTCGGCATCTTAAATGTCTTCTTTGTTTTCATACTACTTCTTCTCCTTACTATCTATATCAATTTTTCTCAATCCTGTACCAAAATCCCGTACCCCTTTTCGAAAAATAGTTCTCCGCACGAAATAAATCCCTATGATCTCAAATCTTCCTTTGCTCTTTGATCAAATATACATTCCCTTTGTCATCCGATCCGGAACCTCTTTTATTCTTATAGTTCTACTATCATCCATTAAAATTGACAGGTGAATACTTTGAAGAATATCATCTTACATTTTCGGTGATGCTACATTCTTTATACCCGGCATTTTAAACGGAAAACAGTATTACAAGGCTTACTTCATCACGAGGTACAAAGCATGGAGCGAGGCCCTTATTTCTTATATGACTTCTCGGGTATTGTATCCGGCGAATGCCCCGATAACCTCTTCAATACTCATACTACTATTCCTTTGAATTGTAGATATAAACGATCCGTAATCCATATGAAAATAAAACCATTTTTCATGGTCGACAAATAGATATAACCATATTTTTATCGAAGAATAGTATCAGGCCTTATTCGACGTTCTCTATCATTTCTTATGTCTAACTACTAGTATCACATCTTTTGTTGGGTCCTTCCAAAGAATTCTTCTATGTTTGTTCAGAAAAATCCCTATTTCTTTAAATCCACGAATCAAAATTTTCTTTCTTTTGCATCTTAAAAGCAAAACAGGAGACCTCAAAGGTCTCCTCGTTTGTCTTCAATTTTCTAGATTTCTTCTCTCCAAAGAGGCATGGACATACATCTCGGGCCTCCGCGTCCTCTGGACAATTCGCTGGAAGGCATGATGTGCAGTTTGATCCCTTGCTCTTGAAGAAGTTTGTTAGTCACATGGTTTCTCGCATAGACTACTACCTCTCCCGGAGCGATCGCCAAGGTGTTTGCGCCATCGTTCCACTGCTCTCTTGCTCCTGCAATCGGGTTTCCTCCTCCACATCGGATCAAGGTAACCTTATCAACCTTGAGAGCTTCTGCCAGAACCTTATCCAATTCCTTGGTCTCTTTTTCTATCTTAACACTTCCATTGTCTTCTTTTGTGATCGAATATACGGTAAGAGGACCTTCGATCTCCGGATGGATGGTAAATTTATCGTAGTCCACCATGGTAAATACCGTATCCAAGTGCATAAATGCTCTCTTGTTGGGGATATGAAGCGCCAATACCGTCTTGAAACTTTCATTTTCTTCAAAAATTCTGGACGCCAATTTCTCAACTGCAGCCGCATCGGTTCTCTCAGAAATTCCTACAGCCAATACTTCCTTGGACAATACCAGCTCATCTCCTCCTTCGATCGCGCTCGTATCGGTTCTGTCATACCATCTGGGAATATCTGCATCCTTGAATCTCGGATGATACTTAAAGATGTATTTTGCAAAGATGGTCTCTCTTTGTCTGGTAAGGTTCCTCATATG
>JAUMWQ010000091.1 GCA_030529565.1 Filifactor alocis
TTAGAATATTAAATCAGTTGACACAGGAAGAACTAGCTCTTCGATGCGACCTGACCAAGGGGTTTATATCGAAGGTGGAACGCAATCTGACTTCCCCCTCAATAGCTACTTTAATGGATATACTGGAGAGTCTTGGAACTGATTTGAAATCTTTTTTCGACGATGCTGTCGACGATACCATCGTATTCGGAAAAGAAGACATCTACATGTCCTATAATGAACATTTAAAAACCACGATCCACTGGCTTATTCCAAATTCACAAAAAAATATTATGGAACCCATCCTTATTGAGATTCCTCCCGGGCAAAAAACCGAGATCGATCGCCCCCACACCGGTCAAGAGTTCGGCTATGTACTCAAAGGCACCATCCTTTTGTCGATCGGCAAACGCCAATACAAGGTAAAGAAGGGAGAAAGTTTCTATTTTTCACCCGATGAAGAGCACTACCTCTCGAACATCTCTTCGGTAAAGGCCGAGATTCTTTGGGTGTCAAGTCCACCTTCCTTCTAGGAAGGCGCCCTACAAAGGCAAGCCACTGACTCTCCTTTGAGTTTTAAAAAGATAAAATGCCATTAAATCAATGCTTTTAAAAAATTTACCCTTCTTAATTTAAAATTGATTTTATGCTGATTCTTCAAATTGAGCGGTGTTTTCCTAGTATGTTGACACGTTCATATGTTTATCGATTTCATCTGCTCTATCAGACTTTTGTCGTTACACTGAGGATAAAAGATAAGACGGAATATCAATGGATCATTACACTGAAGTGAAGGATCCCTTCCTAGATATCGGAACTTTTTTTAGTATCGTCCCTCGTTGATTGGAGATTGGAATTTGTCGATTTCCATTCAGCTCTAATCTACAGAGGATCCTTCTCCCCATCCTCGTCTACGGGAGAGGTCTCGAACATCGAAACATTTTGAGTTTCCTCCACAAAACTTGAGAACTTCGGCATATCCTTAATGTCTTTTAAACCGAACTGTGTCAAAAACTCAGAAGTAGTGCGATACAAGATGGGTTTTCCGATCTTATCGAGCCTTCCAGCCTCTTCGATCAGGCCATATTCCAGAAGAATTCTGATCGGATAATCACTTTTCACTCCCCTGATATCCTCAACCTCGAGTTTAGTGACAGGTTGCCTATAGGCGATGATGCTAAGGGTTTCAAGCACAGACTGAGTCAAACTTCGTTTCTTTCGTTTTACGGTCATCAATTCTACATAAAGGTGATTTTCAGGACGTGTCGCCAACCGGATCGTATCCTTCGTCATAAGCAGACTTAACCCCGACTCCTCCTCAAAATAACGTTTCTCCAAAAGGAGAAGTGCTTCTCTCACAATGTTTTTATCAATCGCTTCCTCCTCTTCGATCTCTCGGACTGCTTTGACGATGTCCGAAAGCGACATGCTCTCTCCCTCGACGAAGAGCATCGATTCGATGATACTACACAGTTTCTTCAGTCTCATCCATCAACTCCAACCTTTCTATCGTGATCTCTCCGAAACATTTTTTCTGGATCGCTCTCACTTGCCTAAACTTTGAAAGCTCCAAAATTCCCAAAAACGTGACTACCCTTTCGTCCCTTCCTCCTTCACGGATCAGTTCCGAAAAACTCACCTTCTGTTTATCTCGAGTATAGGCCCGAATCTCTTCGATCCTCTCTTCCAAAGGTTTATTCTTCTCACTGATCAATGTAACATTGCGGTTTTTTCTCTCCAACACGGAGATGGCCCTTTCATACAAATCTTCCACTCGAAGCGTTGAAAAGTCGACATACTCGTCGATATAGATCTCGTGAGGTCTGCGAGTATAGTAGTGCTCGATGGGTACGGAAATTTCTCTGAGATACTGTGCAACCATTCTATAGGTTTTATATACCTCCAAGGACTGCCGGATCTTCTCTGTAGGATCTTCCTCCTCATCGGATTCCCTCTGCAAATACAAAAGATACCTCGATTTAATATCCAACAACCGCACCGCCATATCCAAGAATTCGGTCATACTCTGCATATCCATCATACTTTGGAGCTCGTTTATCCTCTCGATATACTGATTGGTGACCTCGACGATCGAGATATCGCAGATGTTTATTTTTTGTTTGTCTATTAATTCCAACAAAAGATCAAAAGGCCCTTCATAGAAGGGCGTTGATAATTCATAAGACATAAGAGTTCTCTCCCGTCTTTCCCATATTCATTGAGATCCATTGCTACGATTCTGCGTAAAAAAATCCACTCGCAAAACGATTTTATTTTCCAAACAGTTCTGTCGACTATACAAAGCACAGTCCCCAACCGCAACGATTCAAAAGAGTCACAATATTAAGCATAGAAAAAGTTCATCAAAACACCGAGTACCGAGTTGAACATAGGATCCAAGATCCTGTCTAAGGCTCCGCTCGAAGCCAGTAGAAACAGAACTACCATACTATATCTTTCAAGCGGATACATCTTGTAGCGGTAGTGCGCAGGCAACACGGAAGACAAAATGCGGTAGCCGTCAAGCGGGGGTATGGGCAGTAAATTAAAAGTTGCCAAGGATACGTTGATAATGATTGCCATCACAAGAACCTCGAAGAGCGGACTGTCTCCCAAGCTTTCTGCCGTATACCTCAAGATCATCGTAAAAACAAAGGCTAAAATAAGGTTCATCACGATCCCCGCGATCGAAACAAGAAAAATTCCGAGTTTTTTGTTCTCAAAGTTGTCCTCGCGAACAGGAACAGGTCTTGCCCATCCTATCTTGGCTATCATCAGCATCAAAAAACCTATAGGCTCGATATGACGAAGAGGATTGAGCGACAACCTTCCCTCTCTTTTTGCAGTATCATCCCCCATCAGGTAGGCCACATAAGCATGGGCAAACTCGTGAAAAGACAATCCTATCAAAATACCCGGCAATGCGATCAGCATATCCATAACATCAAACATTTCAACATTCTCCTCTATAAAAACCTTTCTCGTCTTACAAAAGGTGTTTCCTCTCACCCGGGAGCACCGATTCTCTTGAGAATTATTTTGCCAAAAATAGCGTTTGGCTCTTTCGTGGCAAAAGTTCCCCCGATCCTCCGATCTACACCTCCATAATAATGGGAAGGATCATTGGATTTCTCTTCGTTTTCTGGAAAAGATAAGACTTAAGTTCCTCCTTGATCGCTGTCTTGATATAAGACCACTCGCGATTGTTTCTTTCCTGACTTCTCTCAACAGTCTTCTTAACGATCTCACGAGCTTCTTCCATCAACTCTTCGGCTTCTCTGACATATACAAAGCCTCTCGAAATAATATCCGGCTCGGAAATGATCGTTCCATCTTCCTTAGAGAGGTTGAGAACGACGACCATCAGACCGTCTTCCGACAGATGTTTTCGATCTCTCAAGACGATGTTGCCGACGTCTCCGACGCCCAAACCATCGACTAAAAGGTTTCCGGAAGGTACCTGACCGGTGATCTGACAGTCATTTCTCGAAAGTTCCAACACCGCACCGTTTTTCATAATGAAAATATTATCGGGATCCATTCCAAGTTCGACAGCCAATTCTCCGTGCAGGTACAGATGCCTGTACTCTCCATGCACCGGCATAAAAAACTTAGGCTTTACCAATCTGTGGATAAACTTAAGTTCCTCTCTTCTCGCGTGACCGGAAACGTGGATATCGGACTGAGAGTTATAAACGATGTTCGCACCTCTCTCGAATAAACGGTTAACCACCTTAGATATAGCCTTCTCGTTTCCGGGAATCGGATGAGCTGAAATAACGACAGTGTCTCCAAGTCCTACTTCGATCTTTCGATGTTCTGCCGCCGCTATCCTCGATAACGCAGACATCGGTTCTCCCTGAGATCCCGTTGTAATAATAACAATCTCATCTTTTGAATACTTGTTGATCTCGTTGATATCAATAACCATATTGTCGGGTATGGTCAAATAACCGTTCGCCAGAGCGACATTCATTCCGTTTACCATCGAACGGCCCGAAACGGCAATTTTTCTGCCATACTTGTGTGCAATATTGATGATCTGTTGAATACGATGGATATTGGATGAAAACGTCGCCACAATGATACGGTTTTCCTGTGCATTCAAAAAAATCTCATCGAAGGTCTTACCCACGACCTTCTCCGACTTCGTATAGCCTTCCCTCTCAACGTTTGTACTTTCTGCAAGCATCAAAAGACAGCCTTTGGATCCGATCTCAGCAATCGAATGGAAGTCCATGAGTTCGCCATCGATCGGTGTATGGTCGATCTTAAAGTCTCCTGAGTGGAAGATGGTCCCTATCGGAGTATGGATCGCCAAGGCACAAGAATCCGGTATACTGTGGGTAACTCGGATGTAATCGATCTTAAATGCGCCCACCTTTATCGTACTTCCTGCCGAAACCTCATGTAGAACGGCATTGTTGATACGATTCTCCTTTAGTTTATGAGCAACAAGTCCGAGGGTGAATTTCGTTCCGTAGATCGGTGCATCGATCTTCTTCAAAATATAGGGGATTGCTCCTATGTGATCCTCATGACCGTGAGTGAGAATGATACCCTTGATCTTATCGTGATTTTTTGTCAGATACGAAAAATCCGGAATTACGATATCGATACCCAACATCTCGTTTTCAGGAAAACTGAGTCCACAGTCAATAACGATGATCTCATCCTTGTATTCGATCACAGTCATGTTTTTCCCGACCTCCATCAAACCGCCCAACGGTATGATTTTTACCTTGTTTTGCTTTCTTGTCATAGTTGATCTCCTTCTTCATTCAGGGCACAATCAAGCCCTTCTTTCGTGTTCTATATCTGTATTTTGATCTCCTTGCTCTTCTCAAAATCTCTTCTTTGAAAAACATCTTACTTTGTTCGGTTTCTTCCTCCGAAATGACCTCCGGAGCGGACGGCTCTTTCTCTTCTTTCAGTTTGAGCTTACCCGAAGTGCAAATAACAAAAACTTTTTTCTAATAATCGAAATCAAAATACATATTTACTGATACTTTAAATCTCCATCACAAAAAAACCTTATTTTTCTCAAATAACATTTTTGAGCACAAAAATAAAAGTACCTATGTAATACAAGTTCTTATATTCTATTTTTTCCGCCCCAATACATACTCTTTTGTTTATACCCCTTATTTTCTCGTTCAATCTGAAACTTTACCCGTCATTGAGAAAACAAGGATTAATCTGCGTTGTTTGCAAGAAAAAAACCTTCATGTTCATCCATGAAGGCCTTTGTTTTACAAACATTTACTACAAGTTCCGTAGAACTTGACATCATGGTCATCAATTTTAAACCTGTAATTCGTCTCGATAATCTCCTCCAAGGGTTCCAGCAGATCCAACTCCACTTCCACGATATCTCCACATTTTTTGCAGATGAGGTGATGGTGATTGTGGGAGTCGTGATCCAAATTAAACTCATAACGCAGACATCCATCGTCCAAACTCAATTTGTTTGTGAATCCTATTCCGTCAAGCATTTGCAAAGTTCGATATACGGTAGCTAAACCTATCTCAGGACAACTTTCCTTCACGCGATCGTAGATTTCTTCACAACTGAGGTGCTTCCCCTTAGAATCAATCAGTACTTGTACAATAGAGCGCCTTTGAGGAGTGAGTTTCAATCCCTCTTCCTTTAATCTATCTTTCAATTCTTCCATATAATTTGTATTCATACGTTCTCGCCCCACATTTCAAATAATAACTGTTTTCAAATAAATTATATGTCAAGAACCGATGATTGTCAATTAAAATTTTTATTCTTCTTCCAGGTTCTCATATAACTCTGCCACAATCTCAAACTCCTCATCATCTTCGATCTCACATAACAACATCTCTTTATCCTCATCATACTCTAAAACAAAGATATAAGCCTGCTCCTCGCTAAGAGGCTTCAAGACCGCATAGACCTTGTCATTGGCTTCCAAGGTCGTAAGTAGTTCAAAACTCGTCTCTTCTCCGTTCTCATCTGTTAATACTATGATATTTTCTTCCAAGTACATTCTCTCCTTATCCATCTTCATTTATCTTCACTCATGGGCATCCTTTTCGCTCCAGCAATGTCCTGTCTCCCTTACGAGAGAACGATACTGCCATTCGATCCAAGTTCCACACGCCAAAATGATATGACCTTCTAAAACATTTGATCTCCCATCAAATACAGTTATGATAAAACTGCTGAACAGGGTGATAGCTACAATATTACGTCCACCCCATCCTCCTCACTTTTTCTTCATCAGATAGGTCTCAAGAATAAACACTGCTGCTATCGTATCGACGAGGTTCTTCTTATTTTTTTTCTTTATTCCGGTTTGTGCCATCACCTGTGATGCAGATTTCGTCGACAAGCGCTCGTCCTGATAGACCACCTCGATGTTATCGGGAAGTTTTTCTTTGAGACGCTCTACAAACTCGATCGTTTTGTCCGCCTGAAACCCGCTGCTTCCATCCATATTTTTGGGCAGTCCTACGACAAGAGTAGCAGGAAGATACTCGGTAACATTCTCCACGATCTCCTCCATATCCTTCTCAAGGTTCTTTCGATGGATCGTATACAGAGGTTGAGCCGTCCAACCCATAAGATCGGAGATCGCCATTCCGATCCGTTTATCTCCTATATCAAGAGCCATTATTCTCATATGAAAAACCTTCCTACAGTTTCATATAGTCTTCGAGGATTATCTCTAAGATCTCATCTCTTTCAAACATACGGATCATATTTCGCGCATTATTATGGCTTGTAATATATCCCGGATCTCCGGATAATAAATAGCCCACCAACTGATTAGATGGGTTATATCCTTTTTCTTCAAGAGACTTCCATACAGAAGCCAAAACTTCTTTTATCGTATACTTATGTTCTCTTTTGTACTCAAACTTCATGGTAAAATCCATATTTTCTTTTTTATCAGACATGTCAACCATCCTTTCAAAGCATATTTTATATCAAAGTGGGCTCCCGAGGATTATCGGGATAAAATCTTGAAATCTATCTCCTCGAGAAAATCTAATAATAAATCAAAAGCGTACTGACGCTTTATCCTTTTTCCTATTATAACAATAAATCTTGTTTTTTGCTATCAATTCCACTAAATCCATACAGATTATAAAAAGAGTCGTGATATTCCCAAAAGACCGTAGCTTATACCACGATAATTTTGTAAAATATGCGTTCGCAAGACATCTGTTTCTTATCTTCAAAATCTCCTTCCCCCTGTGAGAAAGGCAGGATTTTTCTCAAACACAGCCGTTTAAAAACAAAAAAGTCCCTGCAGGGACTTTTTATAACCTATTATCTTATCCTCTCAATTTCTCTTCCATCAAACCGTTTGCCGCCGTCAAAAGTGCCAGTTTGTAGATCTCTTCCTCGTTGGAACCCCTCGAGAGATCGCTGACCGGTTTGTTCAAACCCTGTAACACCGGACCTACCGCATCATAACCCCCGAAACGCTGGATCAATTTATAACCTATGTTTCCCGCTTCCAAACTGGGGAAGATAAAGACGTTTGCTTCTCCCTTGAGCGGAGAACCCGGAGCCTTTCTCGCATTAATCTCCGGAACAAAAGCGGCATCAAACTGGATCTCTCCGTCAATGATCAGATCCGGCATCATCTCTCTGACAAGCTCCGTTGCACGAAGAACTCTCTCCGTCTCCTCAGAATGAGCAGATCCCCTCGTCGAAAAGCTGAGCATAGCAACTTTAGGTGTCATGCCGATAGACTTTGCCGTATTTGCTGTTGCAACTGCAATCTCCGCCAACTCTTCCGCGTTCGGTGCAATATTGATCGCACAGTCGGCAACAACGTACTGTTTGTCCTCTTTTACCAAGATGAATACACCCGAGGTACGATTGTATTCCGGTTTCACCTTGATCAATTGAAGTGCAGGACGCACGGTATCTCCCGTGGTATGAACCGCTCCCGAAACCAGACCGATCGCTCTGTCGGTATAGACAAGCATAGTCCCGAAGTAGTTGACATCTTCCTTCATCTTTGCACGGGCCTCATTTGCGGAAATTTTACCTTTTCTCCTCTCCACAAACTTTTCGACCAAAAACTCAAGGTCTTCATAGGTATCCGCATCCAGTAGTTGAAGATCACTGATATCGATCCCGTGTTCTTTCGCAACAGATTCAACTTCATTTCTGTTTCCCAAAACGATCGGCTCCAAAATGCCGTCCGCCTTCAATCGAACCGTTGCCTTGAGTACCCTGTCGCAGTTTCCTTCCGGAAAAACGATTGTCGGCTTCACTTTGGAAACGGTCTGCTTTAAAGACTCGAATATATTCATCTGCTTCCCTCCAAATTTTCCCTTAGTCTCTAATATTATTCATTATATAATAACGAATTTTCAAATACAACGTATTCTCAAATTTAATATTTTTTT
>JAUMWQ010000092.1:0-5232 GCA_030529565.1 Filifactor alocis
CTCGAATTCGACTCGATCTTCTCGCGCATGGCATTTTGTACTGCATAACCGTTAACCTCAACGGTGTCACACATCACTTGCTTCTCCCTGTCCGTCTTGTTTTCCACTTCCAGGACGAGGTCCTCCCCCTTCTTAACGCTGCGATCAAAGCCCTCGAAAGTCACCTTCATCTCCTCATTGTCAAACAGGATCTGACTCTCCGCCTTGAGCGACTTGTCCGCCCCCTGTACCGCATGTTCTTTGTTATATGTGCTGTACATCGTATAACTGAAAAGCAGAAGGGTCCCCACCGCCAAGGCTGCTCCGAAAACGATGCCGCCGAAGAGGGACAAAAACCAACCCTTACCTAATTTCTGTTTCTCCATATCGTCCTCCCTCTAGTTCCACTCCAGATCGATCTGTTCTCCGATAACCTCATGTGTCCGATAGTCCATGACCGCCCCGACCGACTTCAACTTGGGATCGCCTTCCTTCAACTCTCCGTCGGGGAGGATCAGGTGAACAACTCCGTACGGCATAACCACCGACTTGGAATGTGCACGAACGGGAATGAGGATCTCGGTCTTCGGTTTCTTGTCCCCGAACTGAAACTCACTCGTATAGAAGTACATATCGCGATCCGAGGTGTTTTCCGCAGTCATCAGGACCTGATGAGACTTGATCGGTTGACCGTCCTGTTTTACAAGGTTGACAACCAGACCTTCCTTCTGCACAAACAATTCTCCCTCCAGATCGAGATCGGGAGTTTGATTCTTACCGAAATAATTGGTGTGTAAGGTGATATCCTGTATCAGGATATGATCGTTCTCTTCGGACGCCTTGTCGATCAGGTAGAGGTCGAGTTTGATCTCTCCCATCTCTTCCCTGTTCAAAAACTCGGAGTAGGCGAGATCTCCCATCGAGAGTCCGACGACCCGTTTCTCCCCGGGCTCTACGATCTTCTTCTCACTCTCGGGAGGAGCCACCATAATGCCGTCCACCGCCATAAAGTAAGGGGTCACCTGATAGGCTGTCTGCGAATTGTTTTCGACCTCAAACTCCAACTGCGTATCGAGCAGCAAATTCACTTCGATGCCGACCGCCTTGACCCTGATATCGTCCTTGTCGTAGACCATCTGTTGCTCCAACTGAAGATCTTCGGGCATCGTCTGCCTCATCCTGTAGATAATGCCGAAAAAAACAGCTGCTACAACGAGGTAGGAACAGATCGTTCCTATCAAAAAAGCCCCTCGTTTTTTTCGAAGTATACCTTGTTTCATAATCCCTCCTGCAACTCTCCTTGGTACAATTTCAAACCCTTGGATCATACTGTTTTCCGACGAAAACATCCCCTGCAAAAACGGCATACGGCCTAATGAAACGTCGTGCAAAGAGGAGAATCGTATCAAAGAACTCTGACGTTTGTCTTCGTGCGGTATTTTCCTAATGTTTTAGACGGATAACAGTACAAAAACGGGCTTAAGCCCTCGTCGGAAACGAGCTTTATCGTCCCCGACACATAAAGGCCGTAGCCTTTTTCAGGGTACCATTTTGGAGTAGAGATTTTCACGTAAGAACCTTCGTTATTGTGTGGTTTATTTGTAAAGGAGGACGGCAGGTCTCAACCTCCCTTCCCCACTGCCTTCTTAAGCAGTTCTCCATTCATATTGTCATCCATTCGAACCATTGATATCTATTTTCTTCATCCCATGAGTGGCAAAATAACATTTCTCACTTGTGAGTTCAAAGGATGAATCCTTTAAAAGCATTGATATGACAAGTGTTTGTGTTTTATAAAATCGAAGAAACATAGAGAGTTCCCCTTTGTGTGATGTTTCCCCAAATATAACCATACTTCTATCCGAGAATAGTATCAAATCTCCTCTGATACCGATCCCCCTATCATCCGAACCTCCTTCTCCCTTTACAAAGTTCAAACCACCGCTATTTCAATCGAACAGTAGTATCGAGAACCTCCAATGCACTCTCCTCATCCGCTCTGTTGGCAGAAGGACACAACTGAAACCTTGACAAACGGATCGCGGGATAGATCTTCATGCACAAGTTCCTTTAGTCTCCTAACAACTTGTCCAAGTCCATATCGATCTCCCTATGTTTTTGTTCGATCCTGTTTTTGAGGTCGGCGAGCACGGAGATACGCACTCCGATCCACGTCTGTTTGATCCTCTCGTACAACAGGTCATCTTCCATAACATCCTCGACCGTGATCTCCTTCATCGAGATCCGTTCCGATTCCGAAAGACAGTCAAAGACCTTGTTTGATCCTTCGCCGAACTTCTTGATCTCATATTCGGAAAAGTAGTACCACATAAAGCCGGAGAGAAAACACCTTCTCGTGAGAGGCAGAAGGTGAAGGTTGCCGGTATTGGTCCTCTCCACATCCTTAAATTCGATGAGATCAACGCCCCGAAGACAGTTACGGAAGTAAAACTCATATCGGTCTCCCTCAAGTTCCTCTTCAAAGTCGTAAATGATCGGCAGAAGGATGTTTCGCTCAAACCTGTTCTCATCCATATCGTAGAGCATATCAAAGACACTGTCGTACATCGCCCTGTTCATATCCTTGTCGATCAGCTGTCTACCCGCCTGTTCCATCCTCTCATCCGACAAGGTCTTCAGGAAGAAGGCCGTGAAGTACTCCTGAAACAGGCGATGGGTGAAGCGATAGTTCAGACCGTCCTTATAAAGAAGACATACCGCATTGATCAGATCATCGATATATTCATCCATACGAAAGTCCGAATGTTTGGAACTCGCCTTCTTGAGATCTTCCTGCAACTGTTCATAAGAAAACTCGATCTTCCCCTTGGCATAGCTCAGGAAGCAAAACCGTGCAAAGATGTCCTTAAACACTTCCCTCGGCAGACTGCTCCTAAACTCCCTCTTGTAGCCTCCCTTGGTTGCGTCATGTCTGGAGTACAGGGTGTCAAAGGCATCCGAATAGAAGATATGGAGTTTTTTGGGGATCTCCGCATAATTATCGTAGGTCAGGAGCATAATGTTAAGCAGCAGAGGGTTGGCGGCAAAGGACTCGTGCTTTTCATACAGTCCGTTCTCCAATTCATTAATAAAGTTCTGCTTGATATCGACATCAAACTTGATCTTACTTACCAGCGAGATGGCCTGTTGTTTGGTAAGAGGGCAGGCTTTCAGGATGGTAAAGCGCTGAAATGCGATAAAGTCGCTACACTCCCTCGAAGAGATCACATAGTGGTTCTCGGGATATCTGTCGCAGAATGCGTTGGCCTCCCTAAAAAACCAATCCTTGTTTTTGCTCAGGATCTCATCATAGCCGTCCAAGAGAAAGACAAACTTACCTGACTTGAGAGCATATTCCAAACTGCTTCGTTCCAGTTCACACCCCAGAGTGTTGAGCTTGTTGAGGATGATGTCCTCAATGCTGCATCTCAGTTCCAAAGAATTGATGTCTTTCAGTTCCAAAAACATCGGAATACAATTCTCACTCTCCAAGGTGCTGATAAAAAGATGCTTCATCAGGGTAGACTTGCCGATACCGCCCGTCCCCTGTATGATGATAAACCTCGATATCTGAAGGACCTTTTTCGCATTGCAGGTCTTGAAGGGTTGGTCTTCTTGTTTTTCCAAGTAAGGAATCTCAAAAAAGTCATAGATATACTGAGGTTCGCTTCGATATAAAATGGTTTTGATCCTGCTGTATTTTTCGCAGGAACGCTTTAAGTACTCGTGAAACGCAGATCCGAAGTCCACCTTGAACTTTTCCCACGCCTCTTTGGAAAACTCTTCCGCCTTGGTTGCAAGAGAGTCCACTACCCTTCCCATCAGTGCCGTTATAAGATCGTTCATCGCATTCTCCTTTCATACTTCTGTCTTCGTTTTTCGGTTTTGCCTTTCGGCAACATCTCACAGAGGGATATCTTACTTTTGCTGTCGTTTTGTATAATACAGAAACCTCCTCAGAGCAACACCTCCAAAAATTTTTTTGCACAAAACCTGTTTCGCTCCATTTTTTGAATTATGCGGTATCTTATCCGCATATGTCTGCCGACTGAAATTTGATTTAAGAAAATACCGCACAAAGGCAAGTTTCTGACTTTTCCTGATTTTATAAAATACGGAGGTCTGTCATATCAATATTTTAAAGAATTTCATCCTTCGTATACAACTGGTTTTATGCCGGTTTTTCGAATTATGCGCTATCTCCTTAATACTATTGGTTATATCTATTTTTTTGACCACGAAAAATCATTTTATCTTCTATCGGGCACATATCCACAACTCAAAAGAAAATAGTACACAACCCTTTTTCTTCTGTTCTCCAACCATACTGCTATCCGTTTGGGCCCTTGATATCGAGGGCTTTGACTTTTCCAAACCCGAAATAGCTTAGGAAGTACCCGCATGGACACAAACCGGTTTCCAAGTTTTTCGGCAAAATGTAGAAATCCTCTCAAGCACAGTTCTTCGATAATGTATTTGTCCGGAAAAAGCGGAATACTTTTGCGAATTATGCGCTCTTTCCCCAATCCTCAAAAGCAATATGGATCGTCGTACATTTCAAACTGCACAACCGGATCATTTAAGCCGGTAACGGAATAAGCCCTCCCCGTTCAGCTTATCCCCAATACGGTTCAAGCTTTAAATCGCTACATCCCGTATACGATTCATATTGACTAATATAAACAAAACTTGATAAGTTCAATATTGTTTAGTCGCAAAACCTTTCCTTGCTTCTCTTAGCTGCGGAAACATCTCACAAAGGCAACCTTTTTAGTTTTCTTTCCGTTCGTACCGTATAAGGGACTGTCGAATCAACATTTTCAAAAATTACACCCTTTATATAAAATTTTATGTTGACTTTTTGGAATGATGCTGCACTTCTCCAAAAAATACCGTCTTACTTCCTCCTCCAAAAAAAAGATTTGCTTCATCTCTTGCGGAGTGCACACCGCTTGATATCGATAATGCAACAGACCACGATCCTGCCCTCCGATCAAACTATAATAAAGAAAGAAAAAACTATAAACAGGAACGGTTAGGTCGATCACTTTCAACCACATCACCAATTCTCGAAACAGATAGCCAATATCATCCCCCTACATCCTCAAAAAACATTCATGATGTTTGAGGGGGACGGTTTATATTATACACATTTCCATTCAATTTGTAAAATATTAATAACATATTTATTTAAATTTTTTTGTTGTTATTTATATTTCGTATATAAAAGATCTGATACAATACAGCTATTCG
>JAUMWQ010000092.1:5260-8347 GCA_030529565.1 Filifactor alocis
ACCTCCCAGCAGAAAAAAAGAAATCCGTTCATCTCGCGGAGGATATCAAGGGAAATACCGCACAATTCTAAAAAGCAGCATAAAGCCAATTCTATACGAAGGATGAAATTCTTAAAAATATTGCTATGACATACCTTCGTATAAAACCGGAGTAAGATCGAAAACTTGCCTCTGTGCGGTATTGCCTTAATTATGCACTGTTTCCCTAGCCGTCCAAAAGACTGTCCAGATCCAAGTCCATCTCCCTGTGTTTCTGCTCGATCCTATTCTTCATATCCGACAACACAGAAATTCGAACTCCGATCCAGGTCTGCTTCACGCGATCGTACAGAACGTTATCGCCCATAACATCTCCGGTCGGGATCTCCGTCATCGAGACCCGTCTCATATCCGAAAGACAGTCAAACACCTTGTTTGATCCGTCTCCAAACCTCTTTATCTCATAGTCTGAAGAATAGTACCACATAAAACTCGAGAGAAAACACTTTCTCGTCAGAGGAAACACATTGATATCCCTGAAAGGCTCCCGCTCCGTGTCATTAAACTCAATAAAATCTACAGCTCGAATACAACGCTTGAAGTAAAAGTCGTAACGGTCTCCTTCCAACTCCCTTTCAAAATCACAGATGGTCGGGAGCAGAATGTTTCTCTCAAACCTATGCTCATCCATATCGTAGAGCATATCGAAAACACTGTCGTACATTGCACGATTGATGTCCCTTTCGATCAATTGGCTTGCCACCTGATTCATTCTTTCGTCAGGCAAAGTTTTAAGAAAAAAGGCGACAAAGTACTCCTGAAACATCCGATGGGTGAAGCGATAGTTCAGGCCGTCTTTATATAGAACGCATACGGCGCCGATGAGATCATCGACATACTCTTCCAAGTGAAAATCGGTATGCTTGGTGGCCGCCTTGTTCAAATATTCCTGAAGTTTCTCGTAAGAAAACTCCAATTCTCCCTTCGCATAGGTCAAAAAACAGAACCTTGCAAATATCTCCTTGAAACGCTCTCTGGACAGATTGCTCTTGAACTCTCTTTTGTATCCGCCTTTGGTGGCATCGTGTCTGGAATACAGAGTATCGAAGGCATCGGAATAGAAGACATGTAATTTTTGGGGGATCTCGGCATAGTTGTCATAGGTCAACAACATAATATTGAGCAACAACGGATTGGAGGCAAACGACTCATGTTTTTCATACAGTCCCCTCTCCATCTCCGTAATAAAGTTCTGTTTGATATCGACATCGAACTTGATCTTACTGACCAATGAGATCGCCTGCTCCCTCGTCAGCGGGCAGGCCTTTAAGACGGTAAAACGCTGAAACGCTACAAAATCGCTACATTCTCTCGATGAAATCACATAGCAGTTGTCGGGATACTTATCACAAAACTTGTTGATTTCGCGAAAAAACCGATCCTTGTTTTTGGTCAGGATCTCATCATAACCGTCCAACAAAAAAAGAAACCTTCCCGACTCCAAGGCATATTCCAAACGTTCCTCATCCAAACCGCAACCCATATCATTGAGTTTTCGATAGATCATCTCTTCCATCCCGTAGTCGAAGATATTGATGTCCTTGAGTTCAACAAACATCGGAATAAGGACTTCTTCGTTTAGAGTGTTGATAAACAGGTGCTTGAGAAGGGTCGATTTTCCAATTCCTCCCGTTCCCTGCACAATGATAAAGTTCGAAATATCCAAAACATCACTGACCCTATTCGCCTTAAACGAGGGCTGTCCGTCTTTTTTCAAATAAGGTACTTCAAAAAAATCATAGATGTACTGCGGTTCGGTCCGATAGAGGATCGTCTTGATCTTACTGTATTTGTCGTAGGAACGTTTGAGATATTCCTGAAAAACCATGCCAAAATCCACCTTAAATCTCTCCCAGGTGTCTCTGGACATATCTCCCGCCCTGCTTGCAATCGATTCCAAAACCTTTCCCACCAAGTCCATTATCATTTCATTCATGCTTCTTCTCCTTTTGACCTAATCGTCTCCTGTAGTTTTCCATCTCCTCATCACGACTCATTCTCTGAATTTTCCTACCGAGATCACGTCAACATCCGCAATCCCATCTTCCATATCTACATCAAAGACACTACCTCTTTCAACATAGCGATCATTTCCCTGCATTTTCGCTCGCTCTTCGCCTTCTCTCCTCCTCGTCCCTGCTCACGCATTGATCCAACACTTGATCCAAAACCTCATCATTATATTTGACCGCCATATCCTACCTTCCTTAATCTGTATTTCCGAAAAAAATTCCGCACAAAAACAGAAGCTGCCTATATTTTTGACATCTTTACATTCCCGGACGATCCCGCATCATTAAAAAAGTGTGAAAGCGATTTTGTATGGAGGACAAAATTTCTAAAAAACGGATCTCAAAGTCCTCCCGGATTTTGTAATACTATTCCGATAGAAACATGGTCATACTCACATCTGTAAGCATAACAATCTATTTTATTGCCCTCAAAATGAAAGACATTCCTATCAATAATCCCAGTGGATAACAGTATACACAAGAAAAAACATTTCGTGTCTTTGTCATCATTTATCCAAGACAAGATCCGAAACGAACGAAAGAACTCCCAAACGGAAGTAAAAAGGTCAACCCCCTTACCATTGTCGCTCAAGAGAGATTCGGGTGGCTGCAAAGTGAAATTGTAATTGAAGGAAGTTTTCCCGCTTGATCCTCATCGCATTCAACGGATGCGGGATTTTTATATAATCGTTCAGACGCTGATCCTCCCTTACCCAAAGAAAACACCTTGAGATCGGGGAGCTCGAACATCGACCGTTCGGATCATTCTTGCACGGATACTATTCTCCAACAGAAGTATGGATATATCTGTTTTTCGACCGCGAAAAATTATTTTATCTTCTATGGATCACAGATGGTTTATATCCACAACTCAAGGCATAATAGTACGAGATGTCGGGTATACAGACTTATCTTTGCCGAAAAACAACCCTTTGTCCCACAGTCATGCGTTATTTCCTGAACAATATTACCATATTATATACGAGAATGAAGCAGAATTCAAATCCAACTGTACTTTCTTAATATGATTTTTGAT
>JAUMWQ010000093.1 GCA_030529565.1 Filifactor alocis
TTGAAAACCTACCCCCTTTTTTGACCCTAAAATAGGTTTTCAAGGAGGTTTTTTGTCGATATTCCATCAGTCCCTAACATATTAATTATACCACAGCTCAATCTGAAGTTCAATGTTTTTTCAAAATATTCATACTTTTACATTCCTCGTTACAAAGGCATATCTTATTACTCGAAAAAGTAATCCGAAAGCACGCAAAAACCGGGCCTTATCCAAGACCCGGTCCGTTTTATACTATCGTCTATTTAGATTGACAGGTAGGATACTTGGAAGTACATCCTGACCCGCGTTGTTTTTCGATAAGGATATATCCCGTATGCCCGACAGTTTAAACAAAAAATAGCATTGCCTTTCCAAAACTGCGAGATCTCCCGTATCGGGTAGTCCCCGAGGATGATCCGCCCTGCTTGCCCTCTACGATATTTGTTCTTCCGTCAGTTGCCTTATTTGTTTTCTACATCGATATCAAGGCTGTTCCACTCGGAAAACATCGTATGGTTGCCCAGTTCGAACTTGCCTTTATCTCCGTCATACTTGATCAAGAACTTCAACTCTTTGAAAAAGAAGGTATCCTTTTCAAATACCACTTCGAACTCTTTTTCCACTTCGCTTTCCTCGACACCGCTAAGCCTTAGGTTATAGCTTTGCGCAAACAGAGGGATCAGCTCCATATCCTTGTTGCTCAACTTGAGGTGATAGCCGTCGGACTCTTCGGTAACTTCCAAATCTCCTTTGATGGAGTAAAGGATGTCCAAGACCGTAAAATACTCGGGTGAGATCTCGTAACTCGGTCCGGTCGCTTCCTCCCGTTTGACTTCTCCATTCTGACTGACCTCCTGAATAAAGGTATGATCGGGATCTCCCACGAAGGTGAACTTGATCTGTGCATCTTCCTCACTGCTTGCACCCTTATAGCTTATGCTTCCTTTTCCCTTCTTGATCTCCTTGGTGTCAAGTTCGTACATAAGGTCCGCTTCCATAAGCTGTTTTGTCGTGCCTCCCTGCGTATCCACCTGTGTGATCTCATTTGTCAATCTGACCGTCTCCACCTTATTTGATGCTTCCTTCGCCTTTTCAAGCACCTCATCCGCCGTTACGGACTTGCTTGAACATCCTCCGACAACAAGTAATACAAGCGTAAGAGCCGTTGCCAAAAATCTCTTTTTATTCATTTTGTACCTCTTTCTCAAATTGTAATTATCGTAGAATTGTCTATAAATGTAACACAATTTGAGCCCTTCGTCAAGATTTGCCCTTTATCTCCTCTTCAAAAGGAAGATGAATGGTGTAGTACCCGAGGAAGCACACAAGGGCATATCGTGCTTTTCCCGTCATTTTACGAAAAAACCTTCCGAAAGGAGTACTCCTTCTCTTCTTCGATAGAAGTACGATCCTATCCGTCCCGAATATCAAAGTAGAGTATTTCAGGTCTGAAGAAGTCAAACTCATCGATACCAACGGTTCATACTATCATTCAATAGACCTGCGGTAATATCCGTTTCGTCGGGATCACCAACCTTTGCTTCCTCTTGCATAGAGTACAAATCCGCGTTATCCACAATTCAAATGATGAATAGTATCAAACGGATAACGATGTTACAATATTCTATGCCCGCACAAGATCGGTTTCGTTTTTCCAAATGATGCGGTACTGCCTTGAGCCCGTTTCAAACAAATACTTATAGCGAAGACCTGTGCAACGTAAGCGGTACTTTCCCGCAAAGTCTCCTTCGCTCCTACCGCTCCGTTGCTGCTCATCCGAGAAAAGATCCTTCTATATCGTATACTTCATCTTTTCGATAATGGTGATGACCTTTCCGTCCCTGATCTCTATAAAGACGGGTGCTCCGTGCCCTCCGGGAGGGATCGTGTTCAGGTATTCAAAGATCTCCTTGATCTCTTCCTTGTCGGTGGTGGAATACAGCCTGTCCCCCATCTCCTCCTTTACAAACCTCATATCGGAGTCCGTAAAGGTGCAGAACACCGTATCTGCAAATTCTAGGACCTTCTCTTCCTTGTCTTCATCGACGACAGCATAGCCTCCGATCAGGTCTTCTTCTTTCAAATCAAGCTCTTCGATCCTATTTCTGTCGTCGAGTTCGACAATCTCTAACTCGTTAAAGAGGAGCTTATCATCCTCAAACCTCAGATAGCCCACCATGGCCTGTGTCTCTCTTTCCCTCTCCCTCTTCTTCATAAGATAGGTGCGGTAGAAGGCATCGAAGTTTTTTTCGTTCTTTGTCGCCTCGGCGATCGTATAGCCCTTTTCCGCCTTGAGAAGGGCATCGGCGGACCTTCTGTCGATATAGGAGAGCGGTATATCATAGTCATAGCCTTCTACGGAGTACTTGATATAGTCGAGGTTTTCGATCAGCGAAAACAGGAGGGTGGATCCGGTCCTCCACAGATAATCGTGGCTCTTCGAGTCGTACTTGGCGATCGTCTCGGGCTCCGCCTTAAACCGGACCTCCAAGCCGTAGGGTCTTTTGTCTGTATGGAGTTTCATCCCTGCATAGTTCAGATCTTGAGGAAAGTCGATATGATATAGGATGGCTCCGACCTTGGAATTGTCGCCGATCTTTGTTCCGCGAAGTCGATAGAGTTCATCGATCTCCTCTTCTTTACTCTTTGTTTCAAGACCGAGCTCAGCTTCATCCCTTCCGAAAAAGACACGGATCCTGTCGGAGGGATAGTAGTCCGCGATCACATCCGTGGCAAAGACCGTTTCCTCTCCGTTTCTTATCCTGATAAGGTCGGCCTTGTTCTCCATCCCCCTGCTGTCCCTGACCCTCAGGACCATGATCTCATCCTTCGACAGGCTGACAGGCATGTAATTGAAATCCTTCCCTTGCGTGACTTGGCGAAGGTTTCCGGTCTTGAGTTCATACTCATAGATGTGATGAGGTTGTTTGTCCCAGTTGTCATAGGCATCCTGATACTCTTCGACAGTTCCCGTCGCTCCTCCTGCCGTCGCACTGTAGAGGAGTTTTTCTCCATCCCGTGTAAACGAAGGCGTCATCGCCACCTGACCTTCGTCCATAAAACGAATCAGGTCGTAGGAGCCGTCTTCTTCCATCTTCATCAGTATGGCTTCCTTCTCAATGAAGAGATCTCGATATCCTCCTCGGATCAGCCCTATGATACTGCCGTTATCGGGATGAAGCGCAAGATTGTCGTCGTAGGGAAGGACTGTCAGATCTCCGCTCAGATCCTGTTCTTTTTCTTCGAAAAGCCCTGTAAAATCCGTATGTTTTTTCTTTTTCGTATCGTAGACTCCAAGGCCTGCAAAATCGGCACTTGTGGAACCAGAGGCGAACTTCTCCTTGATAAACACATATCTTCCGTCCTCACTGATCTTGGACAGGGTGGGATTGTAGCCGAGTTCACCCTCGCCCGTCTCCCTTCCTTCCACTACGGTCTTGATCTCAAATCTTCCGCGTTCCAAGCTCTTCAGATCGATCTCCACAATTCCCTCGTTTCTGCCGAACCTTCCCTCCGAAGTTCCCCAACTCCTATGGCATCTCGCATAGAGGGTATCATCGGAGACCTTAAAGTTGTCGTACTCGTAGACATAGTCGAAGGTCTCCGCCTGTTGTACTTCAACCTGTGCCTCCTCGCTCTTCTCTCCTCCGGAGGAGTTCGCGTCAAGCTCCTGCTTTTGTATCTCGACCTTCGATCCGTCTTGTTCGCTTACCTCTTGGTCCAAGTAGTTGACGATCTCCTCGCTTTGGGGATCGTAGATGGAGATGCCCGGCTCGTCATCCGCATAGATGAGCTTGTCTCCCCACCAAGCGTAAAAGTTGTCAAACACATATTCCTTCCTGCCCAGTTCTTCGTAGCGAGCCTTGTCGATGTCGTAGAGGAACAAGGTCTTGTCCTTCCTGTAAGCGATATATCTCCCGCTCTCCGATACCGCAGGGGCAAAAAAGTCTTCTCCGTCCTGTATCTTCACTTCACGACCTGCATTGAGGTATTTGTTGAGATAGGAATAGTAGAGCCCGTCCTCCTTGGCGTATACGACAAAGGAGTTGTTCTTCCCCTCATCCTTGTCGGGCAGTACCGAACAAGCCGTCATAAGACCCGATGCCAAGACCGACACCGCAAGCACGAAGGACAGAGCCCTCTTCCTGCCACGTTCTTTCAAGGAATCCATCATCGTCTCCAATCTTCGCTTCAATTCCAACCCGCTTCCTCCCATCGATGTTGTAAAAACCTGCCTTCTCCCTTGAGTGAGGGCAATCACGCTCAAGATCGTCTTTGCGTAATCCTTTCTCTCCTGCCTGTCCATCCCTTCAACGACGAGTTCATCCGTTGCATACTCCCTGTACTTTTCGATCTGTGAGCACAGAAGAAACATCAGAGGATTGAACCAGTGGATCGAATGGATCAGAAGAAACACATATTGAAGGGCGATATCCCTCCTCTTGTAATGACTCAGTTCATGCAGGAAGATCATCCTCAGCTTCTTCCTGTCCTCCTCCCTGTGCGAGAGGACGACTGCGGGTCGCAGAACACCGACCAACATGGGAGAAGAGAGGTCTTCGCAGAGTTTCAGCCCTATCTTCCCTCGAATACCGAGGGCCTGTCTGCACAGGTCAAACTCCCGCTTATATTCATCATCTCCGATATCTTCGGAGTTCTCCTCCAGTTTCTTTCTGAACCTCAGATAGGAGATCAGATGAAAGAGGAAGAAAACGGCTCCGCCCACAAGATAAACAAGGTTTATCAAGCTCTTGAGGTCCAAATCCGGCCCTTCTCGCACAGGAAGAGCTGCGGATATGCCCTCATCTTCGTGTTTTTCTTCTGCGTTCTCCCCCTGTACAAGGTTTTGGCGAACGACCTCCGGCCGGGTCTCGGTTCGCTTGACCTCAGTCGGGGCATCGTCTTGTTTCTCCGAGACTTCTCGGACGTAGAAGTCCCGCTGTTTTGCTACTTCCGTCCTCCCTGTCGGCATAAGGGATACTTCCCTTGCGGGGATCACAAAGGCCAGCATACAGAGGCCCAGGACCGCATAGTGCCACGAGGAAGAAAAGTGCCTCTTTGTCAAAGGGCGTATCAACATAAAGAACAAAAACACCAGACTTCCGCTTAAAGACATTCTTAATATCAGTTCGAGAAGACTCATCTTACAGCCCTCCTATCCATTCGTTCAGCTCCTTCAGATCCTCCTCGTCGATCTTGCCGTTGTCATACAGAGATGCGACCAAGGACTTGATGCTGCCGCTATACATCGTATTCACAAAATCATCCGCCTGATGAGACTTGTACTCCTGCTTGCTCACAAGAGGCCTGTAATAGTTCATCCTCTTTTCCTTCCTGACTTCCAAGATCTTCTTGTCCACCAACCTCTTCGCCAAGGTGAGGATGGTCGTATGTTTCCACGAGTTTTTCTCCTTGAGCTGTTCTATGATCTCCGCGGTACTCACTTCTCCTCCGGAATTCCAAACGATCTCCATGACTTCACGCTCGGCATCCGACATTCTTATGGTTCCCATCTTCATCCCTCCTTTTATTCTACATCTTGTAGTAATTATATTTTACATCTTGTAGAATATAAGGTCAAGATTTTTTTGAAGATGAAATTTTTCTGTAATAGTTGTATAACAATCTATTAAAATTGACAGGTTGAGTGCTTTGGAGCATATCCTCCTACAAATTATTTTTCATGCATAATATATTCCGTATCCCCGGCATTTCATCGATCACAACCTAAAAACACTATGACCCTTTTTCGAGCCATAGTGTTTTTGTGTTATTCTTCACTTCGGTATATCATTTCATAGTCCTCAGCTTGCACCCTATAGATCCCCTCGACATCCTCGGTCAGGAAGTTCATCAGGTTTTGATCCGTCTGCGTTTCGACACAGATGCCGCAACTCGAGCTCAAACTTCTGGGGACGGGTCGCGTGAAGTTTTCTATCCCCGTTTTTTTCAGAAGTCTGGAGTAGTTGATCGCTCCGTATTGCGTAAAGAACAGAACGAGGTACTTACTTTGTTCCATGGAGCACGATATCCTCCGTTTCTTCCTTGATTGACACCTTGTATCCGGTGCTTTCCAACGTTTTCTTCACATTTTCTTTCGCAACGTTGTTGTCGACCTTGACTACGATCTCCTTCGGTTCCGGAGTTAGAGCTCGTTTTGTTTGAATAACGGGTTCGGGGCAGGAAAGCCCTCTTGCATCTACTTCTACCATGTCATTTCCTCCTTATTTTGTGATAAAACCGTTGTCTTTTCTGATATTCATAAATCCGATCACTGCAAATACAATCAGTGCGATAACGACTGCCACCTGTCCTGCCGGTGTCGGTCCCTTCGGAGAAGAGGCCAGCCCGAAGTTATGTGCAAAGGCTGCACCGACTGCCAAACCGATGACTGTGATCGCCGAATCCACGTTTCCTTCTCCCGCAAGGATGAGTTGTCTCAAGGGACAACCTCCCAGAAGAATGGCTCCGAATCCGACAACGACCATACTGAGAAAGTTCCACAGGGCATCCATATGAGCGACGGGTTGGTCTGTGAAGCTCAAGTTGAACTTCTTCATTACGATGTTCATAATGAGTGCAAAGACAAAGGTGGAGAAGATCCCCCAGAACAAGGTAAAGTCTTTGAACATAATGATGTCTCTGAAACTTCCCGCCGTACACATTCTTGTTTTCTGTGCTCCCACACCTACAACAAGCCCTACGATAAGAGACCAGATAAGCGGTGCATGTTTGGAGCCCGGTCCTTCCTGACTGAACATAATGAAGCCCGCTCCGCTCACAAGAAGTACCAAGAGTACCACCTGCATGATTGAGATGACCGAGCCTTCGATCACGGAAGACTTATAAGCCCTCTTTAAGCTGTAGCCTTTTTGAAGAAAGAAGATCCCAACTCCTACTCCCGCAACAAAACCCGCCAAACCGAAGATCGCGTTCAGATCTCCTCCTGCGAGTCTGAGCAATGTCCTCGTAGGGCAACCCAAAAATACCAATGCTCCTATCATCACAAAGAACCCGATCACAAATCGCAGCAAGGGTGCGGATCCGACTCTCGGCTTAAATTCTTTTTGTACTACGGAGATTGCCATTGCTCCCAAGACGATACCGATGATCTCCGGTCTTATGTACTGTACGACCTCCGCCCTGTGAAGTCCCAAGCCTCCTACGATATCTCTGATGAAGCAGGCGATACAAATCCCCATATTCCCCGGATTTCCCTTTACTACGGAGAGGACAGCCAATATTCCTATCAGACCTCCTACCACTACAAGTTCTACGGTCCTTCTTTTGTCATTCATCCTTTTTGCCTCCTTAACTTATGATATAAGACGTGCACACCTTAGGTGCGAATTTATTATACTATTTTATTTTAAATAAATCTATATATCTTAAAATTTTTTAATATATATTTTTATTTTTATTCACAAGAATGGGGATAATAGGGTAAAATAAAAGAACCGAGTATCCGCCCGATCGGCTTTGATCACTTGTACTATTATCCTATAGAAGGGGTGTCTTATCTATTCCGGGATCAAAAAATATTTCATCTTCTATGGAGCGCAGATCTCTGATATCAACAAGGCAATGCATACCGGTATCAAAGCAGTTTATGGAGAAGATCCGACTATATTTTTCCGATATAACAAAGGAGAGTTTTTATGCGTGTATATATGGACAATTCCGCCACCTCATTCCCAAAACCGAAACAAGTGACCGATGCAATGGTCGAATATATGCTTCACTCAGGAACAAATATTTCGCGAAGCACCTCTTCACAGGCCGATGCCACGGCAGACAAGCTCTTTGTCCTGCGTGAGACCCTTGCCGACTTCTTCCACGCTTCGGATTCCCGAAACGTCGTGTTTACCAAGAATATCACGGAGGCTTTGAACATCGTGATCAAGGGCTTTTTGCAAACGGGAGATACCGTTATGACGAGCAGCGTGGAACACAACGCAGTTATAAGGCCCCTGGTCCAACAGGGAGTGAACATCCTAAGTGTTCCCGTCAGCAGAGAAGGCGTTATGGACCTCGACTTTGTCAAAAAGCATTTGCCAAACGTCAAGGCCTTCTTTTGCACCCACGTCAGTAACGTGTCCGGAGATGTTATGCCCATCGAAGTCTTGGCGGAGCTTTGCAGGGAGCGCACGATCCCCTTTATTCTGGACTCCGCACAGAGCGCGGGACTTCTTCCCATCGATATGGAAAAGACTCCCATCGACTGTCTCTGTTTCACGGGCCACAAGTCTATTCTGGGACCTACGGGAACGGGCGGTATGATCATAGATCCCGAGTTTGCCAAGAAGGTCCCTCCCTTTATCACGGGCGGAACGGGACGT
>JAUMWQ010000094.1:0-1046 GCA_030529565.1 Filifactor alocis
TGAATGTGAATTCCTGAAGGTGGCTCATAAAAGAATTTTCCACATCTGAGAAGTTTTTTTCCAACTCTTCCATAATAAAATGATACTTAAACAACATAAAAAACACTCTCCTTTATAAATATAAGTTTATATATTATGTTGGTGGCAACATAATAGTCAAAATAAAAAAACTCCGCCTCTCGAAGAGACGAAGATATCCGCGTTACCACTCTAATTAACGGCAGGTTGCCGTTCACTCAAAGAATTTAACGCATATCTTACGAGATATCATACTTAATCTTTCCGATATCCTCCTCGGCAGCTCTCTTCGAACATACTTCATTGTTGAACTCGCACTCTGGATCAACTCGCTGAAATGAAGGCTATGGTCTACTCTCTGCGTCCTTGAATTTTCTAAAAATTTTGATTTGAGAGTTATTATAGTACAACTTATACACTCTGTCAAGAAGAAATTTGTTTTAAATCGAAAAACTACAAATTTTCCGTACGATTTGAAAAAAATCAAAAAGTTGCTGTTGATTACAGATTTCGATATATGGAAGTTTATGCAGATTTACAAAGTTGAAATATTAATGATCTTATATCGTTTGTCTTCTCATTCTTAATCGGGAGAAAAGATAGGGGAGTTTTTGAAAAAGAACCCGTGTTCTTTTATAAGGATAGGGTTCAATCTACACAAGCCTTCGATTTTAATTTTAAAAAGCTACTTGTATTGCTTTAGACTTTCGTATCTCGTACCGATTGATAAAAAACACCTTTTGTGAGATAATAAGAAAAACTGAGCTTATGGAGAGAGGAAAAAGATGAATATAGAAGGTAAAAATGCGGTTTTGGAAGCATTAAAAAACAAGGTTGGTATCGATACCCTCTTTGTATGGAAGGACAACAAGGATGGCGGGATCAAGAAACTCATCGCCATGGCAAAGGATACCGATTGCGTAATAAAATACGTAGATAAACAGAGTCTGGATAGATTGAGTGAACTCAAGAGCCACCAGGGAGTGATCGCGCAGATCGCAGAGTACGGATATGCGGATCTTCAGCAG
>JAUMWQ010000094.1:1056-8196 GCA_030529565.1 Filifactor alocis
ATGTTGTTGATCTTGGATGAGATGGAAGATCCTCACAATCTGGGTGCTCTTATTCGCAGTGCTGAATGTGCGGGAGCCGATGCCGTGATTATCCCCAAGCGCAGAGCTGCTACGGTCAATACGACGGTAGTCAAGACCTCCGCGGGAGCAGTAAATTACATGAAGGTGGCAAGGGTCACCAATTTGGCACAGACGATGGAAGAACTCAAGAAGCGTAACTATTGGATCTATGGTCTGGATATGGAAGGAGAGGTCTATCATCAGGTGCAAATGAGTGGAAACATCGCCCTCGTTGTCGGCAATGAGGGGCGAGGTTTGGGACGTTTGGTGAGGGAGAAGTGCGATTTCATCCTTTCGATCCCGATGAGGGGAGAGATAAATTCGCTCAATGCTTCT
Organism: Filifactor alocis; assembly: GCA_030529565.1. Taxonomy (GTDB): domain Bacteria; phylum Bacillota; class Clostridia; order Peptostreptococcales; family Filifactoraceae; genus Filifactor; species Filifactor alocis_A. Next base: position 1,453 of record JAUMWQ010000094.1, read on the forward strand.
GTAGCAGGTTCGATTGTGATGTTTGAAGCGAGTAAGCAGAGAGAACGATCATGAAGACGCAGATAAAAAAACGTTATGTTCTGGTGGTGGACGGCTATAATATTATCAACGCTTGGAAGTCTCTTTGTGATATGGCCAAGGCGGATCTGGGAGCTGCCAGGGAAGAATTGAACTTTAAGTTGGAAGAATATCTTTCCTATCACAATATGGAGGGTTACGTCGTCTATGATGCCTATAATGTTCGGACGAAAGAACAGCGCCATGAGGTCAGGGGCAGGCTCAATATTATCTTCACCAAGGAAAACCAAACAGCAGACTCCTTTATTGAGAAATTCATCTCTGAATACAAGAACAAACGCCATTATGTATTGAAGGTTGTTACCAATGATATGGCGGAGCAACAGCATATATTGGGCAAGGGCGCGGGGAGAATGACATCCAGGGAATTGGAACTTGATATGATGCAGGCAAAAAAAGAAGTTCAGATACAGATCGCCACCAAGAAGGATAGGAAGAGTACCTTGGATGCGATCGTAGATGAAAGTGTAATGGAGAAGTTGGACAGAATGAGGAAGAACCGGTAGAGAAGGGTTGTGTATTTATAGGTGACACTATTACCTTTTGGATTGACCGGAATGTAGTTTGAAGGATGATCGTTCAAGCTGTCTTCGACAATTATATACTTTATTTCCCTAACACTTCAATTGGAGAATAGTATAAAAAGGAGTTCCTATGGATAAAAGGACAATGGAATATCTTGCGTTGCGGCTTAGAGAATCCGGTCTTTTGGGATCGGAGATGCTGTTGAAGCGAGATATTCTCGAACAGGAAGCGATAGAGGCCTATCTTGTTACTCTTGCACAACAGGGGGATGAGATAGCCATTGAATACATTTTCAAAAAATACAGGGCTTTGGTCTTCAACAGGGCCAAGACCTATTTTATTGCGGGAGCGGATAAGGAGGATCTCATTCAAGAAGGTATGATAGGTCTTCATAAGGCGATCAGAGACTTTGACAAGGACAAAAACATCCTTTTTCGATACTTTGCGGAACTGTGTGTGAATCGCCAACTGATCACTGCGGTAAAGGGAAGTACGAGGCAGAAGCATATTCCCTTAAACTCTTATATCTCTTTGAATAAACCGGTTTTTGAAGAAGATTCGGAAACGACTCTGATGGATCTGGTCGCGAACGATGTGTTTTCCGATCCGGAGGAGATCATCCTACATAAGGAGAAGTCGGAGATAGTAAAAAAAATGATTGAAGAACTGCTGACTCCTTTGGAGAAGAAGGTGATCACTATGTATCTGCAAGGAATCTCCTATCAGGAGACTGCAACGATACTGGGGTTCAATATCAAGACCATAGATAATGCCCTGCAACGTTCGAAGAAGAAGTTTGAGAAATACCTCAGTGAAGGATATTTGACCGATGAAGAGAAAGAGAGGCCTCTGTAGAAGAGGCCGGGAAGAACTTTAGCCTTTAATAATTAGGTCTTCATATTGTTTCGTAAAGCGATTTACGATATAATAAGGAGGAGATGATACAAGTTCATCAGATATACAAAGTGGAGGGGAAAACATGGAAGCACCACAGTACAAAAGAGTATTGCTGAAATTGAGTGGTGAGGCACTTGCGGGAAAGAAGGGCTTCGGAATCGACAATGAAGTGGTCTTTAATATTGCGCAGGCCATAAAAAAGATCAGTGACAGGGGAGTTCAGGTCGCCATCGTCGTCGGGGGAGGAAACATCTTTCGGGGACGAACCGGAGAGGGTATGGACAGGACGACTGCCGATCATATGGGGATGCTTGCAACGGTGATCAACTCACTGGCAATGCGCTCCGCCTTGGAAGAAGTCGGAGTCGACACAAGAGTTCAAACCGCAATTGAAATGAAGGCGATCACGGAGACTTACATAAGGCTTCGCGCTATGAGACATTTGGAGAAGGGAAGAGTTGTGATCTTTGGAGCCGGAACGGGAAATCCCTATTTTTCGACCGATACGGCTGCTGCACTTCGAGCTGCTGAGGTCGATGCTGAGATCATTCTTTTGGCTAAGAAGGTCGACGGAGTCTATGACAAAGATCCTTCCGAGGATCCGAGCGCTGTCAAGTTTGATCGTTTGACCTATTTGGATGTGCTGAGTCGAAACCTCAAAGTTATGGATTCAACGGCCACATCTCTATGTATGGATAATAACATACCGATCAGAGTGTTTTCTTTAGAAGATCCGAATAATATATTGCGCGTTGTAAACGGCGAAGATATCGGAACGATTGTGAAGGGAGAATAAAAAGATGAAACTGGATGTACATGTTCGATTTGAAGAAAAAATGAATAAGACTCTTTCCGTTTTGAAAGAAGAGTTGAGTGTTATCCGTGCCGGAAGAGCTAATCCGGCGATGTTGGACAAGGTAAGTGTGGATTACTACGGAACTGCAACACCGTTGAAGCAGATGGCGGGTGTTTCTTCTCCGGATCCAAGAACCATCATGATCCAGCCTTGGGACAAGACGGTGCTGAAGGATATAGAAAAAGCGATCTTGGCCTCCGACTTGGGCTTGAACCCCTCCAATGACGGTGAGATTATTCGTATCAACATTCCTCAGTTGACCGAGGAGAGAAGAAAGGAACTGGTCAAGCTGGCGACCAAGACGGGCGAACAGTCCAAGGTCGCTCTTCGAAACGAGAGACGCGAAGCCAACGATAAGATCAAGAAGATGGAAAAAGATGGAGAACTCAGTGAGGACGATTCCAAAAAAGCTTTGGATGAAGTTCAAAAAATGCTTGACAGCTGTGTGAAAGAAGTCGATGCCATCATCGCAAAAAAAGAAAAAGAGATTATGGAAGTATAGATGAACTATAGTATGTTGATAGGTAGGTCGCTGGAAGAAGCGAAGCTTCTCTTGGATAGTGAAGGCATTATCTATGAAGTGAAAGAAACAAAAGGACATAAGGATAAGGATCTGCTTAAAGAACCGTATGTGATAGCCGTACGTGAAGCTTCGACACCGGTGATTCTTGTGAGTTGTTTTTTGACGAAAATTAAAGGACATTGAGGCGAGTAGTTTCTTACATGAGGATGTAAGAAACTACTTCTTTCGTATAGAGGGAAAATAGGGGAGACAGAATAGAGATGGAACTCGATAGAACGAAGATGCCCAAACACATAGGCATCATTATGGACGGAAACGGAAGGTGGGCCAAGAAGAGGAATATGCCCAGAAACTTCGGGCACAAACAAGGGGTTGAAACACTTAGGACCATAGCGGAGGAATGTGATCGTTTGGGTATAAAATATCTCACTGCCTATGCGTTTTCCACGGAGAACTGGAAGAGGTCGGCACTTGAAGTCAGCGGTATCATGAATTTGTTGGTGGAGTACCTGAGCAGGGAATTGCAAAAACTCCACGAAAAAAACGTCAGACTCACTACGATAGGAGAGATCGAAAAACTCCCTGCCAAGGCCTATCAAAAACTTTTGGAGTCTAAAGAATTGACCCGGAATAACACGGGGCTTGTACTTAACCTTGCTTTGAACTATGGAAGCAGGCGTGATATCTCCAATGCCATCCGAAGGATCATCGAGATGGAGAGACAACGAGGGATCGATCTGGAGGATGTCGATGAAGAGTTTTTGAGACAGTTTATGGATACGGCCTTTCTTCCCGATCCGGATCTGATCATCAGACCGAGCGGAGAACAGAGGTTATCAAACTTCCTGATGTGGGAAGCGGCCTATAGCGAGTTTTGGTATGCGAGCATCAACTGGCCGGACTTTAAGATCTCGGATCTTCATCAAGCGATTTGGGACTACCAAAATAGGGACAGAAGGTTCGGTGCGGCAAAATAAATGAGGAGGATTGCTTATGTTTGTTCGTATTGCTTCGGCATTAGTCTTAATACCCTTATTGCTTTTCTGTGTTCAAACGGGAAACCTCGCACTACTGTTCTTTCTTTTGGCGATCTCACTGGCCTCTTTATTTGAATTATTTCGTGTTTTCGAGACCGGCGGTTATAAGCCTATAAAGATCACGGTCTACGCGGTAACTGTCCTGACTTACATCCTGATCTACTACAAACACGGGCTCCTGTTTCACCTGACACCTATTTTGATCGTGATCGGTACAGCCTATGCGATCCGAGGGAAGCTGTCTTCGGAAGAACTGGCTCTTAGTGTTATGGCCTACCTTTACATCCCGATCTCTTTAAGCTATATCTACTCTCTGAGAATGGAACAGGGGAGTTATGTGTGGTTGGTCTTTCTCTTGGCCTATATCACGGACACTTTTGCTTATTTTGTGGGAAGGGCCTTTGGAAAACACAAGCTGATCCCCTCGGTGAGCCCGAAGAAAACGGTTGAGGGAGCGGTCGGAGGAGTTGTAGGAGCGGTCCTGTGTTGTGTACTTTTCGAAAGGTATTTTGGAGAAGACTCTCACTACGTCGGCATCGTGATCCTTGCTCTTTTGGGGAGTGTGGCCTCCCAGCTCGGGGATCTCTTCGCTTCAACGATGAAGAGGCACTTCAAAGTAAAGGATTATGGAAAACTGATACCGGGGCACGGAGGAGTTTTGGATCGGGTGGATAGTGTGTTGTTTACGGCTCCGCTTACTTACTATGCCTTCTTTGTCATTCGATTGATCCAAGAGCTTTTATAAGAAGGATACTTTTTGTTCCCGCTTTTATACCTGGATCGACCGGATTGTTGATATCGGAATTTTGTACTTTGTAGAAGATGGAGCGGAATTTTGTGATTGAAAAGCAGGTGTGAAAACAGCTTTACATGCTAACAGTTCTAAAGGATGTTGAGGAACAGGTTCGAGTTGATTTTTCTTTGCCAAAATAAAATGAACAGGGGTATGTGTGATTCTGCTTTATTCGGGTATTATAGTAGAGGAGAAAGGATGCTTCCTTTTCAAAATTCATTCAAAATACACAAGAAGTTATTGAAGAGTAAACTATAATAGGAACAGATAAAATTGGAGGTCATGCAGTATGAGTATAACGAATATCATTGCAGCGATGCTTGTGTTCGGAGGTTTGGTATTTTTTCATGAATTAGGACATTTTATTGTGGCAAAGAAAAACAAAGTGCGTGTATATGAATTTGCGGTCGGGATGGGGCCTTCTCTTTATAAAAAGATGTACCACGACACGAAGTACTCGTTGAATCTTATCCCCATGGGGGGGTATGTTCGTATGAGTCCGTTGGAGAATGAGGAGGAGACCTGCCCTGAAGAAGATTTTCTCAACAAAAAACCCCTGCAAAAAATTGCGGTAGCACTCGCCGGACCGGCGATGAATATCCTCTTGGCACTTCTTCTCTTTATTTTGTGGGCGGGGATTTTGGGTACTCCCGTCAATCGGATCAATGAGGTGATGGATGGATATCCTGCTCAGGTGGCAGGTTTGAAGTCGGGCGATACGATTATTGGGGTCAACTCGGTGGAAGTCGGCAGTTGGCAGGAAGTCATTACTCAGATATCGAAGTCCGAACCGGGTACGCCGATCGAGTTTAAGGTGATTTCGAAGGGAGAAGAACAGGAAAAGATCCTTCTTATCGAGCCGATCGAAAAAGACGGAAGGGTCTTGATAGGAATTACTCCTGCTGTTACAAGAAATTTCAGCAAGGCAGTCTCTAACGGCTTTGAGCTTACGTGGAGGGTATCCAGGGAGATGCTTTTGTTCGTGAAAAAACTGTTTTCGGGTGCAGCAGGCACTCAGGAATTGTCCGGACCGATAGGCATCGTTCGAATTGTATCCGATTCTGCAAAAGAAGGAGCGGCAGAGCTGTTGTTTGTAGCAGGAGTGATCAGTTTGAACCTTGCGATCATCAACCTTCTTCCGATTCCCGCTTTGGATGGAAGTCGCATCGTTTTTTCTCTTGTAGAGTTGATTCGAAGGGGAAAAAGGATCCCGGTGGAATGGGAGAATCGTATCAATATGGCAGGCTTTGTATTCCTGATGGGACTGATGCTATTTTTGACCTATAAGGATGCGATGAGATTGATGATACGTTCTTAGACAGGAGGTGTGGAACTTTGTTTCTCGCATCTGATAAGGTCTAAGAAAAGAAGAATTTTTTACAAGAGTTTTAGGAGATAGAAAAGAATGATAGCAAGAAAGAAAACAAGGATGGTCGATGTCGGAGGAGTGAAGCTGGGGGGAATGGAGCCCATAGTCATTCAATCGATGACTAATACCGCCACCGAGGACATCGAGGCGACGGTGTCTCAGATCAGAGAATTGGAAGAGGAGGGCTGTCAGATCGTGCGCTTGGCGGTTCCCAACACAAAGGCGGCGGAGGCGATCAGGGAGATCAAAAGAAAGACAAACCTCCCCTTGGTTGCAGACATCCACTTTGATTACCGCTTGGCTCTTCTTTCGATAGAGAACGGAATCGACGCGTTAAGGATCAATCCCGGCAATATTGGAGGAGAAGATCGAGTTGAGGCCGTTGTAAAAAAAGCAAAGCAAAATCGACTTCCCATTCGTATCGGAGTCAATGGAGGCTCGCTTGATCCGAAGATCAGAAAACAAGATCTTTCGTTCGAAGATAGGATGGTAGAGAGCGCAATGGAGCATATACGGATCCTTGAACGACTGGATTTTGAAGATATTGTAGTCTCGCTAAAGGCCAGTGACATTTTTCGCACGATCGCGGCCTACGAAAGATTTTCCGAAGTCTCGGACTATCCTCTTCACCTGGGGATCACGGAGTCCGGAGGAGCGAGGAGCGGA
>JAUMWQ010000095.1 GCA_030529565.1 Filifactor alocis
ATTTGAGCCTTTTTTTATTTGGCTCATTTTTTTCATAGCTCATTTGACACTATCCATTATATGCTGCCCGAAATCCGCCCCGGTCCCTTTAAGGATCAAACCGTAGAACCGAAACAAAGAACACGGCCCGTAAGAAAGCAGCCCTATCGTCAACATTGCATCAGCTCTTATAAAGATCCTCAAAAACTTCCAAAGCGATCCGGACTAATACCTAATATGCGATAATAACTACCTCTCTTTCGACAAGGAAAAACGAACAAAACAACGCAGGTCTGCAGATCCACCACCTTGTTTTCGACTCTTGCGACCCGTCTCGACACAGGCCTCCTCAAGTCCTCCGTCTTCCTATTTCACTCGATCCGAACAACAGGAGATCTTCCATATGGTTTCATGCAATCTTATTCCTCCGTATTCGGAAATCGCAATAAGTAATACTGATAATTATTATCGATTATATTGTATAATATTTATCATCTGTATTCAAGGATTTTTTAAAAAAATATTTTTTAGTGTTCTTATTTTAATTTATTTTTAATGCTTTTATGATCTATTTTTTTTTGCGTATATTATTGAACATTTTTATACGGATGGGATTTTCTTAAAATACGATAATTTTGTATCAATTTTTTGCAATAAAAAAAGACGATCAGATTTTTCCAATCGTCTAGTACTCTCATCCAAGAAAAACATTGTCCTCTCTATCCCAAACTGCGAAAATCCGTTTCATCCTCTATGGAATACGGATCGATCCTGTCAACAATGCAGTAGGTAGCGATATACACAGTCCCGTAGTTATGTCGGAGGTATTCTTCCCTTATCTCCTACATTTTCTCCTTTACTTTGTCAACAAAGTACTGAGCCGCCTGTGCCAGTTCTTCATCGGTCGCATACCTGGACTCTTCTCCCGCCTTCACCATCTTATCCCGGATATGCGCCGGAACGATCTTGCCCGTAAAACCCTTCATCTTTTTGACGAGCTTAGGATCTACCAAACCGGGGCACTTATAGGTCCCGAAGGAATTTTTGCCTTGCAGGAGTTCGTTGAGGTTGTCCTCCACCTGCAATCCGTGCTCGGAATCAGGCATGGCGCCGAGGGTAACAAAGAGTCCCAAGTTGTTTTGTGCCGTGGACTTGATCAGTTTCAAAGCGAGGTTATCAGGCAAAGCCTTGTCGACCCAACCTCCGATCAAAGCGAAGTCATAACTCTCGATATCGGGTTTTCCCTTAATATCGAAGAGTTCCGCTTCCACTCCCTCCATATTATTGAGTGCTTTATGGATGACCTCCGCCATCTTCTTTGTGTTTCCTGTCTTTGATGAATATACTACAATCCCTTTCATACATTTTTCTCCTTTAACTTCTCGACCTTTCTTCCTCACAATCTTCCCGAGTCTCTGAGCAAGCGGCCTCTTATCCTGAATAACCGATTGTACACACGATGTTGGCAGGCTCTGCCGCCAACTATGTCTTCCTCTTCCATTATAATACAAAACTCCTAAAATTTCTTCTCATATCCGTAACTTTCGAAAAATTCTTTTTTGAAGTCGAGGAGCCTGTCCTCCATGATCGCTTCCCTGACCTTCTTCATCAGGTCGAGCAGGAAGTAGAGGTTGTGATAGCTGATGAGTCGCGCTCCAAGGATCTCGTTGGTTTTGACCAGATGGCGCAGGTAGGCCCTGCTGTAGTTGCGACAGGTGTAGCAATCACAGGCTTCATCGAGTCTTGAGAAGTCCTCCATATAGGTCGCATTGCGTACGACCAGTCTGCCCCGAGAGGTCATGGCCGTACCGTTTCGAGCGATCCGTGTAGGCAGAACACAGTCGAACATATCGACTCCGAGGATGACTCCGTCGATGAGGTCGTCGGGAGTGCCGACTCCCATAAGATAACGTGGCTTATCTTTGGGCAAAAACTGCGTGGTGTGAGACAGGATCTCCCTCATCATCTCCTTGGGTTCCCCTACGGAAAGCCCTCCTATGGAGTAGCCGGGAAAGTCGATCTCCTGCAATTGCATGGCGGATTCATAGCGCAGTTCTTTGTACATCCCGCCCTGAACGATGCCGAACAGGGCTTGTCTGTCAGGGTACTTGTGCGCATCCTTGCCTCGTTTTGCCCATCTGGTCGTCCTTTCCATCGAGTGTTTGGTGTAGGAGTGGTCGGCGGGGTAAGGTGTACATTCGTCAAAGGACATGATGATGTCGGCTCCCAGAGAGTTTTGGACACCGATGGCGATCTCAGGACTGAGGAACTGCTTGCTCCCATCCAAGTGGGAGCGAAACAGGACTCCTTCCTCCGTGATCTTGCGAAGGTCTCCGAGGCTGAACACCTGAAACCCTCCCGAGTCGGTAAGGATCGCCCTGTCCCAGTTCATAAACTTATGAAGACCTCCCGCCTTTTCGACCAGTTTGTGGCCCGGTCTCAAGAAGAGGTGGTAGGTGTTGGAGAGGATGATCTTGGCTTCCATCTCCTTGAGTTCTTCCGGGGTCATCGACTTTACGGTCGCTTGGGTCCCCACCGGCATAAAGATCGGGGTGTCGATCACTCCATGGGGAGTGTGCAGACGCCCCAACCTTGCTCCCGATTGTTTACAGGTTTTGATCAATTCATATCTTATTGCTTCCATTCTTCCTCCATTCATAGCAGTTTTTCCGCTTTTCCGCAGCAGTGTGATGACATACTGGCAGTCGATCTTGCTTTGCATTCTTTCCGAAACAAAGAAAACTCCTGATTTTTCTTTAGGTTTATAAAATACAAAGGTCTGTCGAATCGATATATTCGAGAACTTCATCCTTCGTATAGGCTTGTTTTGTACCGATCCTTCGAATGATCCGACATCTCCCGCGCAGAAATCATCGATAGCACAGTCTAAAAGTGTCGCTGATGATAGGCGGTATTGTCTCCTTCAAAAAGGTAATACTATTCTCCTATAGAAGCATGATCCTATCGGTATTCACAGGCACAAAAATCGTTTGATCTCTCCCACATAACAAAGGCCGTTGGTATCGATCGTCCAAATAAATAACAGTATAAGACCTCGATTCATATAAGGAGCATCGCGTCCCCGAAACTGAAAAAGCGGTATCCTTCCTCGATCGCCTTTTGATAGGCGTTTAATATCTTTTCTTTGTCGCAGAAGGCGCTGACGAGCATAAGCAGGGTGGACTCGGGCAGGTGGAAGTTGGTGATCAGACCCTCTACCATCTGAAACGCATAGGGCGGATAGATGAAGATGTCCGTCCATCCTTCGAGTTTGGTGAGCCTTCCGTTTTCCGCAGCGGATTCCAAGCTCCTCACCGATGTGGTCCCCACACAGATGATACGCCTTCCCTCCCGCTTTGCCCGATCGATCCTCTCAGCGACGTCCTCATCGATCCGATAGTACTCACTGTGCATCCTGTGGTTTTCGACGTCTTCGACCATCACCGGTCGGAAGGTGCCCAAACCGACGTGCAGGGTAACATACTCGATCTGTATCCCCTCCTCCCTAAGTTCCTCCAAGAGTTCTCGGGTAAAGTGGAGTCCCGCCGTCGGTGCGGCGCAGGAGCCTTCCACCTTGGAATAGACGGTTTGGTACCTCTCCTTGTCTTCGAGTTTCTTACGGATGTAGGGAGGCAGAGGCATGGTCCCCAGGGCATCGAGGATCTCTTCAAAGACTCCTTCGTAGATAAATTCGACGATACGGATGCCTTCGTCCTTGACCTCCAACACCCTCGCCGACAGGGTTGAGTGGAAGTGGACGATCGTTCCTTCCTTGAGCCTCTTGGCCGGTTTGCACATCACTTCCCACTTCTTCATATCGATGCGTTTGAGAAGGAGGAACTCGACGGACGCACCGGTCTCCTTCTTGGTTCCGAAAAGCCTTGCCGGGATCACCCTCGTGTCGTTCAGGACAAGCACGTCCCCCCTTCGAAGGCGGTGTTTGATCTCACGGAAGGTGCTGTGCTCCAAATCTCCGCTCTTTCTGTCGACGATGAGCAGTTTGGACTCATCTCGTTTGGCAAGGGGTTCCTGCGCGATCCTCTCTTCCGGCAAGTCATAGTAAAAATCTTTTGTATTCAATAAGCGATTCTCCTTCTTTCTGCGTCTTATTCTTTTATATCGGGCAAGTTATCTCACTTCCACGCCCTTGAAATAATGGGCGAGGATCTGTGTATAATCCCTTCCCTGTTGAGCCATCTTATGAGCTCCGTACTGGCTCATGCCTACCCCGTGTCCGTATCCGTGTCCGAGGAAGGTTATCGTGTCTCCGACCTTACTGTCGCTTCCCCTTCGTTCGGGTGCGGGCGTGATGTTTTTCTTCCCGTCTACGACCTGTTCGAGTTCGAAGAAGATATCGTCGAGTTCGGAGGAGAACTTGTCGCCTTCTCGAACCTCGACATCGAAGTACATGCTCTTGAGCTGGGTGTTGCCGATCAGTCTTCTGAACTCTTCCTTTTTGAAGCTACGACTTCCCTTACTGCCGTGAACGGTGATGAGCTTGACCCTGTCGTTTTCCGTCCTGTCGTCGATCGAGATCCTCTCGATGTCTCCGATGGAGTTTCCCGCCTTGGACATCTTGCCTTCAAGACTTGAGCGGCTGATGCTGAACTTCCAGTTCGCATAGGAACCTCCCAGGGAATAGGGGTCATCGACGCCTACGAGGTAGGAACGTTTCATTCCCCAGACGTTTTCGCTGCTCTCGGTGCGTCCTCCGCTCTCCGCAAAAAAGAAGAGGTCCGCGATCTCACCGTCGTAGTAGCCGAGTTTCGACAAGGTCTCATCCACCGCCCTGTTGGTCCTTTCGTTCTCTGCATCCAAGCCTCCGTAGACCTGAGAATAGGTCGAGGTGTCGAGGTCGAAACCGTGTTTTGCATACTTTCCCTTGTTTTTGATCGAAAAGTTGCGTGAGCAGATCGCTTGGGCCTTGAGAGCTTCCATCTCCCAGTTGTATTGGATCTCCTTGGGGACCACCCCGTAGAGGTAGTCCTGAAGTCCGATGTAGTTGATCGCGGTCAGTTTGGAATTTGAAGGAATCAGTTCCAACTCTCCCCGATAGTTGCGTTTGTTGATCATAAAACGCTGATCCTGCGAGGACAGCAGGAGGTCTCTACCGGGCACGAAGGCAAACAGAATGTTCTGAGAACTCTCCACCACTACCGCCATCTCGACCTTCCAATAGGAGGAAGACGCCAATGCCGCCTCATAGTAGTTTCCGTCCTTATAACAGACGAAGCCGGTGTTTCGATCGGCGGAAAACCTCGCTTTCTCAAAGCTGTCGTAGGCGTTGCCGAGGGCTATGGTCTGATAGGAGATCTTCCTAGAAGGCAGAGCCGAGGACAGGACGACGGAGGAGCGGTCGATCAACCTCGGTTCGTTCATGATAAGTTCATAGTTCGTCTTGGCGTTTCCTGCATAGTGGAGGCCTATCCTCATCTTGTAGCTGTTATCATAGGTTTGTGCATAGGATGAAACGGTAAGCATCATCACGAGCCCCAAAAAAACAATAAAGGTACGGCTTATTTTTTTCATAAAGACTCCTCATTTCCTGATTATTTATTCGGTATCTCAATGCCAAAATGCTCGTATGCCGAAGCGGTCGCCATCCTTCCCCGCGGTGTTCGGTTCAAAAATCCTTTTTGGATGAGGTAGGGCTCATACACTTCTTCGACGGTTTCTCTGTCCTCTCCTATCGATGCGGTCAGGGTCTCAATTCCTACAGGCCCTCCACGGAACTTTTGGATGATGGTCAACAAAAGTTTTTTGTCCGTGTTGTCCAAGCCTTCTTCATCCACCTCGAACATCTCCAAGGCTTCTTTGGTGATCGAAAGGCTTATCGTTCCGTCCCCTCTTACCAGGGCATAGTCTCTCACCCTCTTCAAAAGCCTGTTGGCAATACGCGGAGTTCCTCTGGAACGTCCTGCGATCTCCGTCGTCGCCGCTCCTTCGATCGAAACGCCGAGGATGCCTGCGGAGCGTTCGATGATCTTGCTCAGATCCTTGGGAGAGTACAGTTCCAAGTTCAAGATGACCCCGAAACGATCTCTCAGAGGCGAGGTCAGCATCCCGCTTCGGGTGGTCGCCCCCACCAGGGTAAAGGAGGGGAGATCGATCCTGATCGACCTTGCGGACGGCCCCTTGCCTATGATGATGTCCAAACATCTGTCTTCCATCGCCGGATAGAGGATCTCTTCGACGGTCCTGTTCAATCTGTGGATCTCATCGATGAAGAGCACGTCCTTATCCGTAAGATTGGTCAAGATCGCCGCCAAGTCTCCCGCCCTCTCGATGGCAGGTCCCGAGGTGATCTTTATGTTGGCTCCCATCTCATTTGCTATGATGTAAGACAGAGTCGTCTTCCCAAGTCCGGGCGGTCCGTACAGGAGGACGTGATCGAGGTTTTCTTCCCGAAGTCGCGCCGCCTTTATAAAAATATCCAGTTGGTCCTTCACCTTATCCTGTCCTATATAATCTTCCAGAGTCTTGGGCCTGAGCGACTGCTCCACTTCCCTATCCTCCGTTTGAAAGGACGAACTGATGATTCTCTGTTCTTCTCCAAACTCAAACATAGTTCTTCTCCGTTTTTCTTTCATTTATTTTTTGCCGGTACCAAGCTCAAACACCCTCTGTTTTTCAACTTGTTTTTTGGACCGTTGCCGGTTCAAATACAGCTCTTCTCTACGAAAGTTTCGAACCGTCGATAAGCGCACCCCGTTCTCTCCTAAGCCTTACTGAGCAAGGCCAAGGCCTTGGGTATCATCGCCTGCGCGGTCAGGTTCGGCTGCTTGAGTGCGATCGTACGGATCGCTTTCAGGGCCTCCGCCCTCGAAAAGCCCAGACCGATCAGGGCCAGAAGGACGTCGTCCGTTTCGTCGCTGCTTGCCTGCATCTCTTCTTCCTGTGAAACTTCCAAGGGGGAGATCTTATCTTTCAACTCCAAGATCAGACGTTCCGCCGTCTTCTTCCCTATACCGGGGACCTTGGAGAGCAGAACCGCATCCCCTTTGAGGATGGCGGTCTTTATCGTATTGATGTCATAGGACGAAAGGATGCTCAAGCCGACCTTAGTCCCCACCTTGGACACCGAGGTCAGAAGTTCGAAGAGTTCTTTTTCTTCCCTTGTATAGAAGCCTGCCATCGAGAGAGAGTCCTCCCTTACGATCATCTTGGTATAGAGTTGGACGTCCTGCTCGAGGGAGAGCTCCCTCATCGTAAAATCGGAGACCGCGATCTCAAAACCTACCCCGTTACACATGAGGACTATACTGTCTCTTCCTTTCTCTACGACGGTTCCTGTCAATCTGCCTATCATAGTCTTCCTTTCTCGGCGTCGAGTACATACCGCTCAGACGGCAACTCGCGCCTTCTTCTATTTGATCTTGAACAACTTGGAGAACTTATTGGTATGGCAGTGGCTCACTGCGATCGCCAAAGCATCCGCCGTGTCATCGGGCTTGGGGATCTCCTTCAAATTGAGGATGGTCTTCACGATGCCCTGGACCTGCTCCTTGGGAGCGCCTCCATAGCCACAGATGCCTTGTTTGACCTGCATGGGTGTGTATTCGTATACACCTGCTCCATACTGCCTTGCTGCAAGCAGGATCACTCCGCGGGCCTGGGCCACATCGATCGCCGTCTTGGTGTTCTTGCTGAAGAACAGCTCTTCGATCGCGACTTCGTCCACCTTGTACTTCTCAAGAAGAAGGCTCACTCCCCGATGGATCTTTTCTATCCGATCGATGAACTCTTGGCCGGCCGAGGTTTGGATCGAGCCGTAATCCACTACCGCAAAGTGATTTCCGTCATAATTCAATACTCCGTATCCGACGATCGCATATCCCGGATCGATCCCAAGCACTATCATTTTTTCTCTCCTTGTTGTCGTCTTATCGTTTCCCTTAGGACATTATACCACAAGTTGAACAAATCTGTAACCTGTCGTCTGTTCAGCTCCCATCCAAGTCCGTGAGATACCGCACGATCCAAAACAGAGCAAACCCCGTTTTATACGAAGAGCTTATCCCTACTGTTCTTCGATAGAAGTGAGGTCATCTCTGTTTTGCGACCGCAAAAATTCGTTTGATCTTCTACGGAGTACAATGTGCATAACTCAAATAGATACAGGTATAATACTACTATTCTTTTGAATAGTGGATATAAACAATCTGTGACCCATAGAAGA
>JAUMWQ010000096.1 GCA_030529565.1 Filifactor alocis
CAATAGAAGGATGGCTATATCTGTTTTTCGACTACGAAAAATTGTTCTATCTTCTATTGCTCACAGATCATTTATATCCACAACTCAAAAAATTAGAATAAGCTCCGTTTTTTTCGAGGAAATACATTTTCGGAAGTGATCGTTTCACAATTTTTGTATTTCATAAAACGGAGGAGAGATTATTTTGTGTCTTTGTACGGTGTTTCCCAAGTTATATTGAAAAAAACATAATACGTGGTATAATACATAGGAGATAAATAAGGGCGAAACAAATAGAAGGATAAAGGGATGAAACTATGAATCAGTCAGTGAAACAGACAGTGAGCAATGTTTTGGTGATGATACTCGGAGTGATCGTTGCGTCGGGGATCATCATTGTAAAACCGTGGGAGGATGCCACCATCAAGAAGAACATTCTTTCACTCGGCGTTCAGGAACAGAGGGACGGGATCAAAGAAGCGATAGAAAAGGGTTATCCACGTCTTTCTCCGATTGAAGAAAAAGACGGGAACTACGGACTGGAACTGTATAACATTATGATAGAAGAGGGCCGGCTCTACTATGAGGCTAAGGTGAGTTTCCCGCAGACGAAGGAGATCGTTCTGCCTACTCTTGAAGAACAGGTACAGCAACTTGCCAAGACCCAAGCGCAATCTTCGACTCAGGCACAGGCTCCGGCAAACCAAACCGGCGCAGAGACGAACAAACAAACTCCCCCCGCCGGGCAACAACAGCCTGCAACTACACAGACTCCTCAACAGGAGAAGTCGCCTTCTTCCACTACGGCCCCGACAGAGGAGCAGAGAAGGAGCGAGAAGAGAGAAAGGATGAAGGGGGCTGCGTTTAGAGCTTTTCTTATCGACACGGAGAAACAGGAGGAGGATCATGAACTCAATGTTTCCTACGAATCGGTACCTCAAGCGGAAGGTGAGGCATTGGTCTATAAGATCAACGGTATCATTTCCTCCGTTGATATCAAGAACCTGATCCAAGGCAAGAAGAAGCTCGTCACGGAGGTGTCCTACTTCGATACTCAGAAGGAGCTGGAGAAAAAACTTGAAGAGATTAAGAACTCGAAAGTACCGGTCAAACCGGATGAAGGAGAATGGGATCATCCGTTGTACAGTTTCGGTCCTCTTCTGTTGCCGGTTGAAACGGGGCACGTATTTCCTGCCCGCCATATTCCCGTAAACCAGGAAATTGCAACCGAGTACGGGTCCATACTGGTCGACGAGCTGATCGTAGGTCCGAGCCAAATTGCGATCTCGACCAGAGATGCCTTGGAGAAGGGTTATGATTTGGCACAGTTTGAAGGAGGCAGACTGGTGGATAAGGAGGGAAACATCTATACGCTTAAGAGAAGTTATGCTTTTCAGGATTCCCCTGAGGGCAAGATGAGGTTTTACTTCAATCCGACCGATTTCTTTGACGAGAAGACCAAGAGGGAATACACCTTTCAGTTTGAGGACATTGCGCTCAATGACGGAAGACGAGATAAGATCGAATTGACCCTTGAGGGAGAATTTCCAAAGACGTTTTCAGTGACAGGCAAGCAGGTATCGATCGTTTCGATGGATTATGATGAAGGAAATAAGCTCCTGAGTTTGAGACTAAAGTATAATCCGCGGGAGATCCGGTTGGAGCCGAGTGTGAAGGGTGCATCCTTCCAAGTGTTTTCGCCTGCCGTTCTTGCGGAGGAGAAACAGATGGATAAGGCTTCAGGTAAGGCTCTTGTGACCTCTTCGACCATCGTTCCGGGAGAATTGAAGTGCAAATTGGAGAAGGAGGACAGTTATCTTCTTATCATCAAGCATAACGACTTTTTTGTAAGAAAGAGCGGAGAACTTGTCATCAGCGAAAAATAAAGAAACTGCCGGTGAAGGTGACGACCAATACCGGATTGAGAGCGGTATAATATCGGTATCTATTAGAATTGGCAAGTTGAATGTTTCGAAACATAGGAGCATCAAAGTTGTTTTTTCGGCAGTGATAAGTCTGTATACCCGACATTTCCAATGGAGAATATCATAACAAATCATCACTGACACTGCATCCGTAGCAAAAGGGCTGTTGCATCATACAAAAAAACGATTGACAAATAGCAAAAGCACGCTGAAATCAGCGTGCTTTTTGTAATACTATTCTCCGATAGAAGTATGGATATATTTGTTTTTGACTACGAAAAATTGTTCTGTCTTCTTATTGCTCACAGATCGTTTATATCCGCAACGCAAAGGGACAATAGTATAAGATCCGTATTGGAGAAAGGTAGATCTCTTGTCGTCGTTTTGTGAAACATGAAGATCCTGTGAAAGGAACACTTCCAAAAACGCAGTATCGGTTCCGCTTTTTATACGAGTATCTATTAGAATTAACAAGTTGAATGCTTTGAAAGCATAGGATCATTCCAATTGTTTTCAGCAATTGTATATTCTGTATATCCGTCATTTCAAACGGAGAACAGTATTGATTTCATCTACTACAGATTATGCTTCAAACTTATACATCCCGTAAACCCGACATTTTAATCGTGTTTTAGTATTAGCAGCTTGTCAATTCGATAAACTCTTCAATGCTCGTCTTAGCCATCTCGAGGGCGCTGCACCAGAAGTCCTTGGTCGTCAGGTCGATACCCATGACCTTTGCGGTGTCTTCTACCGAGCTTACGGTCGTCGCCTTCAACATCTCCTGATATTTTTCGACAAAGCCTTCGCTCTGTTTTTGATACAGGGCATACAGTCCTTTGGAGAACAGGCCTCCGAAGGCATAGGGGAAGTTGTAGAAACTCTCGGTCTCAGAGTAGTAATGTCCCTTGTTGACCCACATATAGGGATGGAGGAAGTTTTCGTCCAATCCGTCTCCGTAGGCCTTCTTCTGTGCATCGATCATAATTTTTTCCAAGTCGTCGGCAAAGAGGAACTCGTTCTTTCTTCTCTCGAAGACTTCGCTCTCAAAGAGGTATCTCGAGTAGATGTCCACGATGATCTGGGTCAGATCCTGGAGCTGTTGCTCGATAAGGTTGATCTTTTCTTCCTTGTCGGCGGACCTCATCAGGGTGTTGAGAAGAAGGTTCTCGTTGAAGGTCGAAGCAGTCTCCGCCACCGGCATGGAATACTCCCAGTTCAACGGAAGGTGGTCCTCGATGTGTAGGCCGTGATAGGCATGGCCGAGCTCGTGAGCGGCGGTCACCAAAGAGCCGATCTGACCGTCGTCGTTAAGCAGGATCCGCGACTGTTTGATCATCGGAAGGTTGGCACAGAAGGCTCCTCCGACCTTTCCTTTTTTGGGGAAGACATCGATGTGTTTCCTGTCGTACATATCTCGGGTCATATCGGCGAGATCCTGAGAAAACTTTGAGAACACATCGATCAAAAACTCTTTCGACTCTTCGACCGTAAAGGTACGCGAACTGTTGCCCATGGGTGCGAACAGGTCGTAGAAGGGCAGAGAGCCTTCGTGGCCCAAGAGTTTCGCCTTGTGTTTCAGATAGCTTCGGAACACCGGCAGGTAGTCTTCGATCGCGGACATCAGAGCGTCGAGGGTCTTTCTCTGCATTCTGGATTGCTCCAGGGTCTGTGCCAGAGGGCTGTCGAAACCGCGGAGTTTGGAGATGTCGTTCACCTGGGATTTGATATTGTTCAAGGCGAAGGAGATGGGCTCCTTGATATGCTTATACATGGCAAGCTCCGCCTCGTAGGCGCGTTTTCGCACAGAGGGATCCTTGTCGTAGGCGAGGTTTCGGACCTGAGGTAGGGTGATGCTCTCCCCATCCATTTCTCCCTCGACGGTCGAGGTCAGATAGCTTTGGAGGGTAGACCAGGAAGAACCTGCACTGAGGTTCATCTTTGCAATGACTTCTTCCACCTCGTCGGAGAGAAGATGGCTGACCTTCTTCTTCGCCTCTTCAAAGTAAAAACTGTAGTTTGCAAGGTAGTCATCCTTTGTGATATCGGTAGAAGTGCTTCCCAAAAACTTCTGAAGTCTCGCGGAATCCGCAGAGAAGTCTGCCAGTTTGGAGGAGAGAAGAGCGGAGTAGTTCGCACTCTCCTTGTCCGTCGTATCCGTCGATTCATTCAGAGAGATAAAAGAGCTCAGTTTGAAAAACAGGGTGTCGATCTCTTCCAGGAGACGGATCAGTTCCCTGATCTCAGCCAAATTATCTTGAGGCTTGCTCGTCCTCGACTTCTCGATCAGAGAGTCAAGCCTGTTCATATCATCTTGAAATTCCCTGCTTTTATAAGAAGGGTATAGATCTTCCAATGTCCATTCGTACATACATGTACCTCCTTGTATATAAATTTCATCTGAATTATACCACAAAAACGGCTCTTCTAAAAATCATATATTCGGAAGTTTTTACTAAAACAGGATCCAAATGCCGATAATACAGGGCATGCGGATTTGTCCGATTGTCCGTGTCATCTTGCAACAAATCAAAAAATATGGAATAATAGAACGAGATATGTGAAAGCGGAGAATAGCGATATCGATGTTTCACAGGCTTATATCGGGGGATACCGTGTTCTTGTGCCGTCATCTGTTCCGATGGACAGGTCGTGCGCTTTGATGGTATATTCTGAGCGTCCGCCGTTTCAAACGAAGGACAGTATCGGAGATCCGACAGAGAAGACCTTTTCGGGCAGAGGGAAAGGTCCTTGAACCGTGTTATGACATGATGGGAAGAATCTGGGTTTATCTTTATGTGGTATTTCCTCGGAGAAAGAAAGAGTTATAAAGGAGAGAGAGTAATGGAGTATTTCGGTGCAGTGTATAGACCGCCCAGTGAAGCGAGAAGCCTTATTGTTCAGGCGACGATCGGCTGTTCTCACAACAAGTGTACGTTTTGTGATATGTATAGGGAAAAACAGTTTCGGGTACGCAAGGTGGAGGACATCCTGCGCGACTTTGAGGAAGCAAGACTGAGATATCCTCTGGTAAGAAGGATCTTTTTGGCGGACGGAGACGCTCTGATCATGAAAACATCTCAGTTGGTCGAGATCCTCGACTACATCCAACTCCACTTCCCCGAATGTGAGAGGGTGGCTGTCTATGCCTCTCCCTACAGTGTGAAGAGCAAGAGTTTGGAGGAACTGAAACTGCTTCGAAGCAAGGGACTGGGCATCGGCTACATCGGTTTGGAGTCCGGAAGCGACAAGGTGCTCAAAAAAATCAATAAGGGAGTGACCTCCGCCGAGATCATAGACTGCGGTCTGAAACTGAAGGAAGCGGGGATCAGGGTTTCGGTAACGGCGATCTCGGGTCTTGGAGGAGTGGAGGACTGGGAAGAACACGCGATCGAGACGGCGAAGGTCCTCTCCGCGATGAACCCTCACTATATCGGACTGCTCACTTTATTTATGCGGGGAGATACCCCTCTCAAAAGGGATTATGAAGCGGGCAGGTTCAAACTGCTCAGCCCGGAACAGGTCGTGGATGAGGCGATCCTGTTTCTCAGAAACATCGACTCTCCGGGCAGCGTTCTTCGAAGCAACCATGTTTCCAACTATGTCAACCTGTACGGAACGCTCAATCAAGACAGGGAACTGTTGATCAGAGAATTGGAAGAAGCGAGAAAAGATGAAGATTTCAGAGCGGAATATTTCAGGATGCTCTAACGGATGGAGAAGGTAAGATGAGGATAGAGGAGAGATTGGCGAAGGAGTTTTCGCTGAGGCCAACACAGGTAGAAGGGGCGATATCGTTGATCGACGAGGGCAAGACCATCCCCTTTATTGCACGTTATCGAAAGGAAGTTACCGGCGAGATGTCCGACGAGGTCTTGAGGGAGTTCCACGATCGACTGCGCTATTTGCGAAACTTGGAGGACAAGAAGGAGCAGGTCGCAAATTCAATCATCGAGCAGGGCAAGATGACCGAGCAGATCAAGGAAGCTCTCGAGAAGGCGCAGACCCTGGTCGAGGTCGAAGACATCTACGAGCCGTACAAAAAGAAGAAGAGGACGAGGGCGACCATAGCGATGGAGAAGGGACTGGGAGATCTGGCCCTTCTGATAAGGCTTGGAAGAGAAGAAGTCGCTTTGAGGGCGCAAGACTTTCTGTCCGAAGAAAAAGAAGTTCACACCGTAGAGGAGGCTGTGCAGGGGGCTCTCGACATCCTTGCTCAGGAGATCGCAGAGGACTTTGAACTGAAGAAGGAGGTCCGAGAGCTCGTACACGAGGCATCGGTGCTTGAAACCTCTCCGAAGAAGGACGCCGAGGACAAGGAGGACTACCTAACCTACAAGATGTATTTTGAATATTCGCAGAAGGCCAAGGAGATCCCTCTCCACAGGATTCTTGCAATCAACCGAGGAGAGAAGGAAGACATTCTCAAGGTCAAGTGGAGTCACCCCGACGAAAGGATAACCGCCTTGGTTCACAAGAGGATCGCAATGACCGAATTCAACCGTTCCTACCTGGAAGTTACCTGTGATGACGCCCTCAAACGTCTGATGTTGCCTTCGTTGGAGCGGGAGTATCGAACACAGATGACGGAGCAGGCACAGGAGAGGGCGATAGAGGTGTTCGGCAAAAACTTGAGGGACCTCCTGTTACAGGGAGTCCTGCCCGAGGTGACCATCTTGGGCTGGGATCCCGCCTATCGTACCGGCTGTAAGATCGCGGTTATAGACAAGACGGGAAAGGTACTGGCGACCGATACCGTATATCCGACCAAGCCCCAGAACAAGGTGGAAGAAACCAAGCGAAGGATCCATGCGTTGATCGACAGATACAAGGTCGATGTCATCGCCATCGGAAACGGTACGGCCTCGAGGGAGTCCGAGGAGATCGTCGCCGAGATCATCGCGGAGGAGAAGAGGGATGTCAGATACATCATCGTCAACGAGGCGGGGGCATCGGTCTACTCGGCATCAAAACTGGGGACGGAGGAGTTTCCCGATATGAATGTATCGCTGCGAGGAGCGGTGTCGATCGCAAGAAGGCTTGCAGATCCTTTGGCGGAGCTTGTCAAGATCTCTCCCGAACATATAGGAGTCGGTCAGTACCAGCACGATGTCAACCAGACAAGGCTTTCGGAGGTCTTGAAGGGTGTGGTCGAAGGTGCCGTCAATACGGTGGGGATCGACCTGAATACAGCATCGGCCTCCCTCTTGACCTATGTGTCGGGGATCACTCCGAGTGTAGCCAAGAACATCATCACCTACCGGGAGGAGAACGGCTCGTTTACACGCCGCAAACAACTTCTCAAGGTCAAGAGGCTGGGAGAGAGCGCCTATGAGCAGTGTGCCGGCTTTCTTCGTATCAAGGGTGGGGAGGAGATTCTTGATGACACCTTGGTACATCCCGAAAGTTATCAAAAAACCTACGAACTGCTCAAAACCTTGGAGATCGATCCCGATACCCTCTCCGAAAACAACAGGGAAGTCTCATCGAAGATGGAGGAGGTCGATCTTAGAGAAATGGCGGGAAGGCTCGACATCGGTCTGCCGACCTTGAGGGACATTATCAGCGAGTTGAAGAAACCGGGGAGGGACATCCGTGAAAGGAGGAATCCCGTCGACTTTTCCAAACATATTATGAGTCTGGAGGACTTGGAGATCGGAATGGAGCTCAAGGGGACTGTAAGAAACGTACTGGACTTCGGAGCCTTTGTCGATATCGGGCTCAAGCATGACGGCTTGGTCCACATCTCGGAGCTCAGCAACTCCTATGTAAAAAATCCCATGGACGTCGTCAAGATCGGAGACATCGTGTCGGTTCGTGTCATCAAGATCGACACCGAAAGGCAGAAAGTCGGACTGTCGATGAAGTCTTTGAAGAAGTAATACGCGCACTTATTTGAAATATCGATGTACTATGTTTCAACGGAAGATGAAACGATCTTTTGTCTTTGCGGATAATAGTATATAGCCTCTCTTTAGTTGGAGAGCGGTATAAAATGTAAAAACAGTTGGATATGTTCGGTATCTCAAAATAAAACAGTATCAAAAAACTTAAAACAGGTAGTATACACTACCTGTTTTAAGTTTGTGGAGATTTTTACGAAACCGATACTATCCTCCATTTGAAATGCAGGGTATGAAACATCCATCGTTGCCAAAAAAACAATTTGGAGGACGATGATCCGTACTATTCTCCAATAGAAGTATGGATATTTTTTGACTGCGAAAAATTGTTCTATCTTCTGTTGCT
>JAUMWQ010000097.1 GCA_030529565.1 Filifactor alocis
TTTGCTCAGCAAAATAAATTTGCGGATTTTGTAAGACAGGTCGACAAATCAAAATATCGTGTTTATAATAGTAGGAAAATAATAAATAATCTGATAGAAGACATTATTCACTTACAATAAGGAGCAGATGGATATGGCAACAAATTTTGATTTTCTAAGAAAAGATAAGGCTTTCGACTCTTTTGCCGAGCAAGCTGTCGATGCGGAAAAGAGTTTGATGATCTCATCCTCGACCACGGCGATCCTGTGTCGAAGGGCATTGGAGCTTGGAGTTCGGGGGCTATACACCACGGATAAAACTCTGAAAGTTCCGTATCAAGACAATCTGTCAAGTTTGATACACGAGAAGACCTTTGTGGATACTCTTGAGCCGAATCTGTTCCCTTTGCTTAAATACATTGTCAAGTTGGGAAATATGGCGGTCCACACAAGTCAGCCGATCAGCAGGGATAAGGCGGTATTGTCCCTACGAAATCTGTATGAGTTCTACAAGTGGGTACAATATTGCTATTCTTCGGAATATCAGGAGCTTGAATACGATGAGTCTCTCTTACCCCACGGCAAGGAAGAGAAGAGGACTGTACAGGAACTACAGGAGTTATCCGAGCAGTTGAGCAGCAAGGACAGGAAACTGGAAGAGATGCAGAGGGAGAATGAGGCACTTAGAGAGCAGATGAGTTTGCTCAAAGAACGCAATCTCTCAGAGAGGAACTTTCAGATTGATCCGGAGACGGAAAAGGAAACGAGGATCAAGTATGTGGATATCGACTTGGTCGATGCCGGATGGGAATTTGGCAGAGATGTTCTCACGGAAGTTGCGTTGACAGGAATGCCTAACGAGAGCGGAACAGGAAGAGCGGACTATGTGCTCTATGGGAACAACGGGCTTCCCCTGGCGGTGATCGAAGCGAAGAGAACCGGTGTCAATGCGGAGGCCGGAAGTCAACAAGCGAAGCTATATGCAGACTGTTTGGAAGAACAGTATACCCAGCGCCCCTTTCTCTTTACAACAAACGGGTTTGAAACCTATTTTACGGATGATTACAACGACCATCCGAGGAGGAAGGTGTCAGGAGTATTCAGCAAGCAGAGCCTTCAACTTCGTATGGACAGGCGGATTAGTCAAAAAGAGCTCGAAGATATTTCGATCAATAACAAGATCACGGACAGACCTTATCAGAAGGAGGCGGTCATCGCCGTCTGTGATGCAATCAAAAATAAACATCGAAAGGTACTTATCGTACAGGCGACGGGATCCGGGAAAACACGGGTCAGTGTAAGCATTGTCGATGTACTTCGTAAGCATAACTATGTCAAGAACATTCTTTTTCTTGCAGACAGAACAGCTCTGGTAAAGCAGGCGAAAAATACGTACAATACTCTCCTGCCTGACTTGACTTCCTGTAACCTTCTTGAGGGCAAGGATGATGCGGAGCAGAGCAGGATGGTGTTTTCGACTTATCCTACGATGATGAACGCCATCGATGAACAGAAGAAGAAGGACGGCGGAAGGCTTTTTACCCCCGGGCACTTTGATCTCATCATCATTGACGAAAGCCACAGGAGTATATACAAGAAGTATCAGGAGATTTTCGACTATTTTGATGCAATGCTTCTGGGGATGACGGCTACACCGAAGAATGAGATCGATAAGAACACGTACAGCGTGTTTGATTTGGAGCGTGGAGTTCCGACCTTTGCTTATGAGCTTAGGGAGGCGGTGCAGGACGGGTATCTCGTCGATTATCGTCCTTTTGAATACAAGAGCAAGATCATGGAGAACGGCATCCATTACGATGAGTTGACGGATGAGGAGAAGGACCATTTTGAAGAAGTCTTCGCCTTTGATGAGAAGGTGGACAAGGATATTTCCAACAATGCGATCAATCAGTGGCTGTTCAATTGTGATACCATAGATATGGTCTTGGCTACGCTTATGGAGAAAGGGCTCAAGGTCGAAGGAGGAGACAAGCTGGGCAAGACTATCATCTTTGCGAAGAACAGCAGACATGCTCAGGCGATCACTGATAGATTCAAAGCTTTGTTTCCTGAATACGGTTCCCGTTTTATTGCTCAAGTCGATTACAGTGTCCGGTACGCGGACAACCTGATTGATGAGTTCGGTACCAAAGACAAGAATCCTCAAATTGCCGTATCGGTCGATATGCTCGATACGGGGATCGATATTCCCGAGATACTGAACTTGGTATTTTTTAAGCCTGTCAGAAGTTTCTCCAAGTTTTGGCAGATGATAGGCAGAGGCACGAGGTTGTGCAAGGATCTGTTCGGAGCGGGAAGGGACAAGGAAGAGTTTCTTATCCTCGATTTTTGCAACAACTTTGAGTTTTTCCGTATCAATACGCAGGGATATGAAGCGAAGATAGGGGAGTCGTTGGCTGAATCGATTTTCAACTGCAAGATCAGTCTTATTCGGGAACTGCAATCTGCGAAATATTCTTCGGAAGAATATGCGAGTTATAGAGAAGAGTTGGTTCGAGAGCTACATCGAGAGGTATGTCGTTTGGATAACGCAAGCTATAGGGTCAGGTTGCATCTTCGTCAGGTCGAAAAATACAGACAAGAGGAGTCGTGGCTTCATTTGGAGTCGGGCTCGGTGTCCGAACTGAGAGAACACATTGCTCCCTTGATCGCTCCCGAAAAGGAAAACGAGCTTGCCAGACGCTTTGATAAACTGATGTACTATATAGAGTTGGCCTTCCTTCAAGATAAGAAGATGACCAAGTATGTCAACGAGATCAGTCGCACTGCCGAAAAGTTGTCGAGGATTCGTATTCCTCAAGTGGAACAGGAAAGATCGATGATAGAAAAGGCGAGGGACAGTGCTTTTTGGGAAGGAGCCGGCTTGGCGGATATGGAGGCGGTGAGGGAGTCTTTCCGAAACCTGGTCCGGTTCCTCGAGAGGGAGAATCAGCAGATCTACTATACGAATTTTTCGGATGAGATCATATCCATTAAAGAAGGTGAACCTGTCTATGTGGAGCACGACCTTGAGAATTACAAAAAGAAGGTTGAGTTTTATCTCAAAAAGCACAAGGATAATATTGCCGTATACAAACTCAGACAGAACAAGCGCTTGACGAAGTCGGATCTCAAAGAGCTCGAGAGGATCCTGTGGTTCGAGTTGGGAACAAAGTCGGATTATCAGCGTGAATATGGAGATACTCCGATTGGAAGGCTTGTCAGAAGAGTTGTGGGTGTGGAGAGAGAAGTGGTCAATATCGCATTTGGAGAATTTCTCTCGGAAGAGAAACTCAATCTTCAACAGATAAGGTTTGTGAAACTGATTGTGGATTACATTGTACAAAACGGCAATATAGAAGACAACAGGGTCTTGACGGAAGAGCCCTTCAGAAGCGTGGGGAGCATCGCCCATCTGTTTAAGGATGATATGAAGACTGCGCAAAATATTATAGGCGTGATCGAATATATCAGGAAAAATTCGGAGGAGACCGCTTAGGAGAGTTTATATGATACCGAAATATTATGAGATGTATAATGTGTTTTTAGAAATTTTGAGTGACGGAAAGGTTCACGGTTTAAAGGAAATCCAGAAATCAATTGTAAAAGAGATGAATATTACTCATGAAGAGCAGGAGGAAAAGCTTCCGAGCGGAAACGGAACTTTTTTTCGAAATAGGGTGGGTTGGTGTTCAACTTATTTGAAAAAAGCAGGTTTGATTGTCAGTCCCAAAAGAGCGGAGTTTCAAATCACAAGAGAAGGAAGTATCCTGCTTTCAGAAGGAGTTGTTATTACAGATGATGTTCTGATGAGGTATCCGTCTTTTTCGTTATTTAAAAAAGTGAGAAGCAGTGTCAAGGATGAGCAACTTCGAGAAAGAGGAGAAACTCCTCAAGATACATTGGATAGAGTATTGAGACAGATCCGTGAGAAACTGATTGATGACTTGTTGGAGGAAGTAATGAACCAGAGTCCTGAATTCTTTGAAAGAATGGTAATAGATTTGCTCGAGAAAATGGGATATGGAGGCATTGGAGAAGGATATGTTACAAAATATACGGGAGACGAAGGAATTGACGGGGTTATAAAAGAGGACAAGTTGGGTTTTGAACATATCTATATCCAAGCGAAAAAATGGAATTCAAATAAAAAAGTGGGAAGACCTGAAATCCAAAAGTTTGTAGGAGCTTTGGTCGGTCAAGGAGCGGCAAAAGGATTATTCATAACAACTGCATATTTTACTAAAGAAGCAATTGAATATGCAAAACGTCAGCATACGGCAAAGGTAATATTAATTGATTCCGAGAAGTTGGCAGAACTTTTGATCGAATATGGGGTCGGTGTATCCGTTGTCAACGAGTATAAAGTAAAAAGAGTAGATATGGATTATTTTACGGAAGACATGTAGTTTTAGGATGGTGGTAAAGATGACGAAGACAAAAAAAATACAGGATGTTATTGTTATGGGATTTGCCTTATTCGCGATCTTCTTCGGGGCAGGGAACCTTATTTTTCCTCCGTATATAGGGATCGTTGCGGGCAAACAATGGTATGAGGTTATGTTCGGCTTTCTTGTGACCGATCCGGTGCTTCCCATCTTGGGAGTTATCGTAACAGCTACAGTTGGAGGAAAGGCGGACGATATGGGAAAGCGAGTGAGCCCCGTATTCTCCAAGGTGCTCTGTGCGATGGCGATCTTGATCATAGGACCATTTTTTGCTGTACCCAGAACATCTGCAACAACTCATGAGATAGCAACGCAGCAACTTTTCCCGGGAGTTCCCCTCGTTGCGACTTCGGCAGTGTTTTTTGCGATCACGGCCTTTTTGGTGCTCAATCCGGGGAGGGCCATCGACAAGATTGGAAAGTATCTGACACCGGGTCTGTTGATCGTGCTGACAGCCATTATCGTGACTTGTATCGTGAAGCCGATCGGAAAAATTCAGGAAATGCCTGCTCAGAACTTTTTCCTGCGAGGATTTACGGAAGGATATCAGACGATGGATGCGGTCGGTTCTTCCCTCCTTGCAGGGATCGTGATGTCCGATATTGTAAGAAGGGGATATAAGGACAGCAAGGAACAATTTCGTATGATGGTCGGGGTAGGGATCGTGGCCTTTGTTCTGCTTTCTTTTGTGTACGGCGGTCTGACCTATGTCGGAGCAACAGCGGGAGAGTACTTTACTCCCGACACTCCAAGGGTCGAACTTTTGATCGGAGTGATCTATCACCTCTTTGGAAGTATAGGCAAACTCTGTATTGGACTGGTCGTAGCTCTGGCTTGCTTGACGACTTCAGTCGGACTTACAGCGACCTGCGGAAACTTCTTCGAAGAGATCTCTCAGGGCAAGTTGAAGTACAAGTATATTGTTCTGACCTCTGTAACCATAAGTTTCTTCCTCTCTCTGAAAGGGGTGGAAGGCTTGATTAACCTTGCGATCCCCGTGTTGCTCGCCATCTATCCGATCTTTATCGTACTGACATTGATGACATTGTTCGACAGATATATCAAATACGATTGGACCTATACGGGAGCTGTGATAGGAACTCTTGCAGTGAGTATTATTCCGAGTTTGAATATGGCCTTCGGTATCATGGGCTCGCTGTCGGATACAGTGAAGGGACTTCCTCTTGCTGAGATCGGCTTTAATTGGTTCGTTCCTGCGGCTCTCTGCTCGATCGTCCTAACGGCTTTCTCCGCCTTCAGCGGTATGGGAGGACGACGAGATCCCAAGAGTTCGATGTAAGGAGGTATCGGTTTGAAACTGGGATTTATCGGTTGTGGAAATATGGCGAAGGCCATCATAGAAGGGATACTCTCATCCGAACTTCTTTCCAAGGAAGATATCATAGTGTCAGCTCTTCATTCTTCCACCCTCGAAGAAGCAAAGCGGAGATTCGGAGTGCGTACAAGCGGAGATAACAGGGAAGTGGTGGAAAATGTGGACTGCGTCATTTTGGCAGTGAAGCCTCATCTCTATGAGGAGGTCATCCACGAGATATCTCCGGTTGTTGATAAAAGTAAGATCATTGTCAGCATTGCCCCGGGCAAGACGCTCAAGCAGTTGAAAGAGTGGTTTGGAAGAGAAGTCAAGCTGGTGCGTACCATGCCCAACACTCCCTGTACGGTGGGCGAGGGGATGACGGCAATATGCTTTAATGACAGGCTCGATCCCAAGGAGGTCTCGGAGGTTAAGTCCTTCTTTGAGGCCTGCGGAAGAGTGGAAGAGGTGTCGGAAGACAAGATGGATGCGGTGGTCGCAGTCAGCGGTTCTTCTCCCGCCTATATCTTTGTACTGATCGAAGCGATGGCGGATGCCGCCGTTTTGGAAGGGATGAGCAGAGATCAGGCCTACCGTTTCGCCTCACAGGCGGTCTTGGGTTCCGCCAAGATGGTCCTGGAGTCCGGTCTTCATCCGGCAAAACTCAAGGACGGGGTCTGCTCTCCGGGAGGCACGACCATAGAGGCGGTGCGCGTCTTGGAAGAAAGGGGCTTTCGCAGTGCCGTGATCGAAGCGATGATCTCCTGTGCGAAGAAATCGAGCGAAATGTAGAAGATATACTGTTATTCGGCAGAAGGAACGTCATATCGAGGCTGCGATCAGGGAACGTCATTTTGTCTTAAATACAAATCATGAATATCGACGATTTAAACGAACAGTGATATAATTCCACTATTGATGTATACTGTTGATATCAACAGCCTTATTCTGGGGACTACAAAATGAATCGTTGTGATTGCGGGTATAGATATAACCAGAGCTTGATCAGAAAATATAATATAAACGTGCAATAGAAAAGAGCCATATAGAGGGAATGACCTTCTACATGGCTCTTTCTTCAGATGATCCGCTATGTTCTCTTCTACGCGGACAGATTTTCGGATCGTCCGATGATATCACTTAACGAACGTAGTCCGGATATTCATATATACCGGGATCCGATAAGGTTTTATATTATTCTTCGATGAAGTATGGTTATATCTATTTGTCGACCACGAAAAACGGTTTTATTTTCTATGGGGAACAGATTATTTATATCCACAACTCAAAGGAATAACAGTATTATACTGCTATCTGTTCGAATTGTCCGGTCGAACAGCTTCCATTGCGTGATCTCTCGGGATGTTTCCGCTAATTACACCCTTATCTGTTGAAATTGACAGGTTGAGTGCTTTGGAGCATATCCTCCCCCGAACTGTTTTTCGTGGATGATATGCTCCGTATACCCTATATTTCAAACGGAAAATAGTATTACATATTTTGTTTGTCCGACAGTTTGATCGGGAAACAACATCGAATCCGAGAAATTCTTATTTTTGAGGCTTTTTGACGGACAGTTCCTTCGTTTGGTTATTCCATACGATATCTTCTCCCACTTTCAAGCCTAAGGCCTTTGCAAGATTGCTGATGGAAAGATAGGTTTTTCCGTCTCTTACCATAGGAGCGATGTCGGAGGTGTAGACCTTGTCTCCGACCTTGATCACCTTACTGTTTAAGGGCAGCTCGACTTTTAAGTCTCCGTTGGTCAAGAGGATGGATTTTTTGTTCCATGTTACCTGAAAACCTAAGGATTCAGCGATCGCCCTCAAAGGCAACATTGCACGCCCCTTCTCTATAAACACGCTTGCCTGATCCGCCTTCTTCGTTGAAGACTTCATAAGGAAGGTCAGGATCTGAGGAGCGGAGTTTTTCGTTTCTGTGGAAGGCGTTTGATCTTCCTTGGAGACGGGAACTTCTTTTCGAACCTCCGTTGTAGGAGCGGTCCTGTTCGAGTCTGTCTCAGATGTCTGCGAAGATCTTTGGGAACCTTTGTCTTCTCTGTCTTCCCTGTCGTCTCTATCCTCCTTGTCTTGTCCCGGACTCGGATTCGTAGGCGGTGTAGGCGTTACAGGAGGAGTGGGCGGTGTCGGTGGTGTAGGCGGTGTCGGTGGAGCAG
>JAUMWQ010000098.1 GCA_030529565.1 Filifactor alocis
CAGTTAAGCTTATCTATCCCATACACTTTTATTTTACATCGGATACGATATATGAAACTATCTTCCACTTTCAGACACGTTCTGATCGTATCAATGATTTGCACTTTATAAGCGATAAAGCGATTTTTTTCGATCTGTAAAGTGAATCCTTCTACGCTTTACAGATCACAGTATTGAATCAGCCGTAAATGCGACACTGTGCATATTTAGAAAAGGAGTCGACACGCCTATTCGATACTGAAACTGCACCACGAATGATCGACGGAAGAAACTCATCCCATTTGACTTCAAGTAAGATCGGTGCATCCCCCGCCGGGATTGTAATAGCCTCCGGATCAAGAAAGTCCGCGCAATCCAACCCTGTGCGGAGATCATAATCCAATGTAACACGTACATTTCCGGGTCTAAAGATAAAAGGTTCTCTGGTATAGTCCACAACCGTCTTCGGAATTATTCCCTGATACCGCATCTTGCAGTACAGTTCCTGTACCAAGGGTCGATCAGAGCCCAACATCCAGTCAAGATCTCCATCCATAATCTTTTGTACCTCCTCAACGCTCAGATTTGCAGAATACTTGGTTCCAAGGCCGTTTCGCTTGCTCTTCTTCTCCAGCCGTATTACAGAGATATCGTAGTTATATAACCGGATTCTGAATTTTTCTCGCATGTTGACACCGTTAATTTTTTCTCTGAGGGCCTTATCATCGAGATTATCGAAGTACAGGCTGCGAATCTGATATCTTCCGTCAATAGCATGCGGATCGTTCTCCATGATACTCTCTAGTCGTTGACGCAACATCATCAAATCTCCGGTATTCAAAACATATTTCCATTCGTGTCTGTATTGTATTGACATAAAGCACACTCCTTCCTCCGAGACCTCAGTTACCATCCGGTTTCTTTGGGGGATTTCCCCCGGGAGATGCCCCTTCAGGGGGCGCTCCATTCGGCGGAGTACTGCCGGAATTCCCATTGTCATCTGTCTTCTTTGATGTGGAAGCGTTGGAATTTCCGTTATTATCCGCCTTCTTTGAAGAGACTCCTTCAGGGGGTGCTCCTTCAGGAGGCGTCCCCTTAGGAGCTTCACCGGACATATTCCCGTCTTTTATGTTGGAATTTTTTTCGAAATTTCCTTCCTCGATCTGTTCTCTTGTAGCATTGATGTTTGTAGATGTATTCATTGTGCCATTTTCGCAAGCGCACAGGCTTAAAGCCAAGATCGTCGCCATCGGTAACACAATGACATTTCTAAGTTTCTTCATTAAAAAAACCTCCCTTACATTTGATGATCTCATTGTAAGGGAGATTGATTGAAACAAGATTGAAGTTTTTAAATTTTATTTTTTATCGGCAGCGTAACTCCAAATTTAATTTTTCCATTTCGGCAGGAAGTCTCAATGACTCCGCCGTGCTTTTCAACAACTGCCTTTGCGATGGAAAGACCAAGTCCATAATGATGTCCCGCATCGTTTCTGGCTTGATCGATCCTGTAAAATCGGTCAAAGAGATGTTCCAGATTTTGTCGTGGAATCTCTTCCCCATCATTGACCACACTGAGTACAGCCGTGTGGGCACGACACGAAAGTGATACCTCTATCTTTGAACCCGTAGAATGTCTGATTGCGTTGTCAAGCAGAATAGATGAAAGTTGTGTGAGTTGTGCTTGATTCCCGGTCAAAACGATACCCTCTTCAATAACGGTTTGAAGTATCTTCCCTCTATCAAAGGCCAGACTCTCAAACGCCAGGATTTCTCCTGTAATCAGCCGGGAATAATCAATCCGTTCCATCGGAACTTCAGCATTTTCTGCACGGGAGAGTTCCAGTAGCTGTTTCACAAGCTCTCCCATGCGTTCATTCTCATACCGGATATTTGCCAGCCACTCGTTGTCTCCAATCTCTCGTGAAAGGATGTCTGCACTTGTAGCAATCACAGCCACTGGAGTTTTCAGTTCGTGACTCGCATCTGAGATAAACTGTTTTTGTTGCCGGTCGTTTTCCTCCAACGGTCTTATGATACGCTTAGAAAGAACCAGTGAGATAAAAAACAATACGGCAATTGCAAAACTTCCTACAATCAACACGTACCGTAGAAGTGTTCGAAGCCCGCCTTCTGATACCGTATTATCCATAAAAGCAACCAGGGTATATCCGTCTCGTTCAGCCACTGCATAGGTAAGATTGCCCGACCTTCCGGATCGCTTGTTCTCATTTAAAATTTCCCTTGCAAATCGAATCAGTTCATCTACATCATAAACCTCTTTTCCACCGTCATCTACCGCAAGAATTGAGCCGTCATAAGCGATGGAAACCGCATAGAACGTCAAAAGTTCGAAATCAGGTCCTGCGTCCATCGGAGGTTCTCTCTTCGGGGGAGGTCCCGGTTCCACATGATTCTCCCACCTTGGATCAAGAGAATACATCTCTATATAACGTTCCAACATATCCCTGTTTTTTTTTCGAACTTCCCTGAAACTGGCAAGCAGGATCACAGTCAACGTAATAGCAAACAACAGGATCAGAGATCCCATGATCGACAGTATAATTTTTCTTCTGGATCTGTTAAACATCTTTCTCCCTCAGTTCGTATCCAAGCCCTCGTACTGCCTTGATTTCAACCTTGGATCCTACAAATGACAGTTTTTTGCGTGTAAAGGACATATATACTTCCACATTGTTATATTCCGCTTCGTTTTCAAAGCCCCAAATCTTTATGGCAAGCTGTTCTCTTGTCATGATTTGACCCTGATTTCCAAACATATACTCCAAAATCCGCAACTCCTTTTCACTGAGTCGAACACTTTGTGCAGTCACCTCACAAGTAAGGGTTGCGTTTGTTGTATCAAGGGACAGGTCTCCGTAACAAAGGTTCCCATCTTGGAAGACGGTACTGCGACGACTAAGTGCTCGAAGCCTTGCCAGTAATTCTTCGGTCTGAAACGGTTTTGTCAGATAATCGTCCGCTCCGCTGTCGAGACCCTCAACCTTATCATCCAACTGGCTCTTCGCCGTCAACATCAAGATCGTGGTATGGATCCCTTTATTTCTTGCTCGACGAGCAACTTCAAAGCCGTTCATCTCCGGCATCATCACGTCGAGGATGGCAATATCGTAAATACCGCTCTCCAATGCGATAAGTGCGGAAACTCCGTCGTCCATATGGTCAACATCGTATTTCTCCTGTTTTAACAAAGCCACAAGCGCAGCAGCCATTCTTTTTTCATCTTCAGCCAACAAAATCCTCACTCCAACACCTCCCTTATAACAATCTCATAGTTAGACCTACATGTTCTCTCCAGCCTATTTCCATTTACAGAACAACATAGTATTACCCTTTTTACAATTATAATGAAGATATACATCAATATGCCATTACACCGGAAATTCGTCAAGTCCTATATTTTATGTATATTCACAAACTATACCCTTTTACCGAAACCGGTTTCGCTCTGTTTCTTTGGAATTATAAGGATAACCCTTCAAAGCTAAACAGCAGACTCTGTTCTCCCTAGAATGGCATAGTTTTGTTTTACAACGTACAAAAAGGCCCCGGATGCCACGCATCCGAAGGGCCGTTTTTTCTTCCTGTATTTCTTTTATCAAAACCGATGTGATGGCAGATTGAAATTATAGTAACCTCGACTTTGATATAACACTATTCTCCAATAAAAGTATGGATATATCTATTTTTTGATTACGAAAAATTGTTCTATCTTCCATTGCTCACAGATGGTTTATATCCACAGCTCAAAAGAATAATCGTATACATCCCTTTGATGTACATCAAAGATAAGGAATGAAGCAAAATATCGATGCTCAATATACTAAAATCGGTTCATTTGAACGATCTCATTAAAGGTCTCAAGTTGAGTTTTTACCTGTCCAAAGTCCACCATCTGTTGGTCGTATCCCATCTTGATCAACGGGATGCCTTCCGCTTCAAAAGCTTGCTTCAAGGAAGGATATTCCATCTCTTCCGTATCGTTGAAGTTCATCATAAAGAGCAGACAGCCGTCCGCGTCGTTGTCCTTCGCCAAATCGACCACATACTTCGGTCTCTTTGTAATATCGGGATCGTAGAGGATGGGGTCCTCATCCATCCTTCCAAACTGATCCGCCAAAGCCATCATAGGATCTTCGATCGAAAGATCGATATCGACCTTAAGAGCTCTGGATTCGTGTGCCACGTCATCGGCTACAACACAGATATCATACTTGTCAAAGACTTCAAGCAAGCCGGGATTGTCCGCAATAATCCCGCTGGTTACAACTCTTGCACCGTTCCACTCTTCCTTAGGCATCGCTTCCAACTTATCGTTGAGCTCCTTGAGCAGAGCCGTATGCTCTTCTTTCAACATAAAGTAAGAGCTTTTTAGCACATGGCATCTGTCGGATGCTTTCACCGTCTGTGCGTGATCGCCCACCAACTTGATAAATCTTCTCTTTTCCGCCCTGTTTTCGTTGTAGATCTCAAAGGTCTTCTTGAGGTTCTCATCGGTGATCTCGACCTCGCAGATCTCCTCAAGTTCCTTCTTCGCCTTTGCAAAGATCCTTGCATTGTAGATCTTCCCGAAGTCTTCTTTTCTATGTTGTCCGTGGTTCAAAAAAACCATGGGGATCTTACGGCCAGCACTCACCTTGTAGTTTTGAGAGAAGGGTCTCAAGGTATCATCCAAGGTCGTGATCATCGATGCGGATAATCCGTCCAGACTTCCGTCAAGTGCCATTTCCAAGCATCGGAGCGCCAAAGAGTAGTAAAAGGTCGGGAAATACTCCTTCGCTTTTTCGATGGGTCCCTGTCCTCCCCATACTCCAAAAGGTACCATTCCTCCCGCGTGTACAATCTCTTCCGGAGCATAGTAAGGAAATATCCCTACCGCCTTCTTGCCTTGTGCCAAATACTTGTCCAATTGCTCTCTCGGATGGTTGGCATAGTGTTTGAACTGTTCCAGTAATTCTCTTACTCCACTCATAATTCTCCCCCCTTAGATAGTCGGTTTTGACCAATCGGTTTCTTTCGTATTTTCAAAGTTGGTATAGATCTCTTCGCCTTTTTCAATGCGATCGGCCTTTCTTTCTTCCATGATCTCAACCAAACCTTGTACCCTTGTATTATACTGCTCTGTAGAGAAGTTTCTCTCGTCCGCCTGGTCGCCGTCAAAGTGTACTACCGGGATACCGAGGTCTTCCTTCCATCTTCGCTCGATTTCGGGCATAGCTCCACTCCAAGGTTTACAACTGCGGTTGTAGTTTACGAGCGCACCGCTGATACCGTTCTCCTTTGCCATGGTCTCACGCCACTCGACACCCGTCTCGATACATACCGAACATGGAGCCTTACAATAAGCCGCAGCCATCTCCCTAATATTTTCATATCTGAAACCGAAGGCAGGTGCATACACGACAGCCGTTACGTTAACCCCACTGTTTTTCAAGGGTTCAAACAGAGGACGAAGTCCCGGCCAGCACGGGATCCCCTCGAACAGGATCCTATGTTCCTCCGGATATTCCCAAGTGGAGGTGTTTTCTTTAACGGATTGTTCGAACTCTTCCGCCAGAAGCTCAAATCCGATTGCAGCCTCTTCCTCACATCTTGCAGCGACGATATCCGCCATGTGATTGAACAGATCGAAACCGCTGAGCGGAGAAGGCTTGTAAGACATATAAGAACACGCTTTTAGCCACGCTGCAGCTGTTCGGTTGGCTCTTTGGCAGGCCTGCTCAAACTTCTGCTCGTCGAACTTCTTGCCTGTGAGTTCTTCCAACTGTTTGATCGCATAATCGAACTGTCCGATCAAATAGTCGACTTTTTCCTCCGGAGTATCTACCGTGTTGGAGAAGGGGATGTCGATCATAATCAAGGGAATGTTGTGCATCCTGGCGATATTTTCATACCACTTGGTCATCATATTACAGATGTTGTTGCAGCAGAGCAAAAAGTCAGGTTGAGGCATCTTCCTCGCATCGGTAGGCTCTCCTGCTGCATAAGCCAAACTGATTCTTGCATATCCGCAGATGTCGTTGTCATAACCCATATCCTCCGCCGCTTGACAGAGTCTGAGTCCGTCCTTCTTTGCCGCGGTCGTCGCCGCATGGTTCTCCGGATATACAACGTTGAGATCAAAGGCCTTCGCCAACTCGATCGGAAACTTGGAAGAGCTCCATCCTACAAGTTCCCCCCTCTTTTTTGCTTCCCAAGCGTTACCGTAGACCATGTCTACAACTCCCCTAAGGATCGCTGCAGCCGGTTTATGTCCTTCTATCGGCCTGGGTGTTTTTCCCGGAATTTTTTCCAATACTTTCTTAGCCATTTCATTACCTCCTTACTTCTGTTTTGACAATTGCTTACCATTTTATTTTCCGGCTTTTCTCTTTTCGTTCTGATACTTCTGATATGCGAACAGGGAAGCACCAAGTGCTCCATTCAGCTGACAGTAGGGACTCGTATGGATTTTATGGCCTATATTCTTCTCCAGGGCCCTCACCATGCCTTTGTTTAATGCGACTCCTCCCGTCATAATAACATCATCTCGAACCCCTACCCGCTTTGCAAGACTTCCTACCCTACTTGCGATGGATACATGGATTCCTCTGACGATGTCCTCGATCTTGGTTCCCTTTGCAAGCTGAGAAATAACCTCCGACTCTGCAAATACCGTACAGGTCGAGCTGATCGCTACTTCTTTTGTAGCCTTTTCGTCCAGCTCTTGCAAGTTGTTTACATCCACTTCCAAGACCTTTGCGATCACATCGAGGAAGCGTCCGGTTCCTGCGGCACACTTATCGTTCATAACGAAGTTCTCAAGCATACCGTTATCTCCAATCTTCAACGCCTTTGCATCCTGTCCTCCGATATCGATAATGGTGTGGACCCTCGGGAACAAAAAATATGCTCCCTTTGCATGACAGGAAAGCTCCGACATCTGAAAATCCGCCTCTTCCAAGGTGTTTCTTCCATATCCTGTCGCTACGACATATTGGATATCCTCCTGGTTGAGGTTTGCATTTTCAAGTACCGCCTTGATCGCCCTGGACGGCCCCGAAGTTCCGGCTCCGACATCGATGGTCGCAGTTGCTACGATTTTTTTCCCATTTTCCAAAATAATACTCTTGGATGCGGTTGAACCGATGTCAACCCCCATAGTATAAATTACATCACTCATACTGAACTCCTATATATACGGATTTTTTTAAGCTAAGGCAACTTCTTGAAAAACATTGCCTCACTTCTTCTTTATGCTAACATAAACCGAGCCTTATTTCAACTAATAGAGCTCGGTTTAGCTTCATTTGAAAAACAAGGCTTTCTGTCAGCTGTTTTTCGACAAATCTTTGTCCTGCACCATAGGTACAGGACAAAGAAAGGTTTCCTATTTATTTGTTGTGTAAGGTGTCGAAATCTCTCATCACACGCGGTGTCAACATCTGATGCATCGCACAGATGGAACGCGGATTTTGGTAAGCCGAATTGGTAAAGGCCCAAATATAGTTACGGATTTGGTTCATATCGATGATCTCATCAACCATACCATGTTTTGCACAATATGCAGGTCTGGAGCGGTCGGTATAGTCTTGGATCAACTCGTTCATCTTATCGATGGTCGGTTTCAGATCCTTGCCCGCCTTATGATCTTTTACCAAACGTCTGGAGTACATTGCAACCGATGCAGTCTCTCCCGACATAACGTAGATCTCTGTCGCAGCCGTACCCAAGGAGAAGGCGTTGGTGTTGTTTCCTTGAGGTCCTCCAAGTACATAGTGAGCGGCAGCGGTTCCCTTTCTCAAAGT
>JAUMWQ010000099.1 GCA_030529565.1 Filifactor alocis
TGGAGCTTTGATCAAAGACTTGATCGATATGAACGGCTATGCTCTTGCGGCTGTGAAGAACGTCATCATTTCGTCGGTCGTTCCGGACGTGATGCATGCTTTGGAGAGTTTTTCGATTCGTTATTGCAAGTGTACTCCCATCATAGTGGGACCGGGGGTAAAGACAGGAGTCAATATCAAGTACGAAAATCCTCAGGAAGTTGGTGCGGACAGGATCGTCAATGCGGTAGCGGCTCTGCATAAGTATTCGGCTCCTCTGGTCATAATCGATTTTGGAACAGCAACAACTTTTTGTGCTATCAATGAAAATAAAGAGTACTTAGGAGGGGCTATTGCACCGGGGGTTAAGATCTCGAGTGAGGCTTTATTTGCTAGAGCTTCAAAATTGCCCAAAGTCGAGATCATCGAACCCAAGACAGTGATCGGCAAGACAACGGTCTCATCGATGCAATCGGGTATCTTTTTCGGTTATGTGGGATTAGTGGAACATATCGTCAGGATGATGAAGAGGGAAGTTGGGGAACATGCTACGGTAGTGGCTACAGGGGGCTTAGCTTCTTTGATATGTTCGGAGATGGATTTGGTCGATCATATCGACAAGAATTTGACCTTGGAAGGCCTTAGGCTTAT
Organism: Filifactor alocis; assembly: GCA_030529565.1. Classification (GTDB taxonomy): domain Bacteria; phylum Bacillota; class Clostridia; order Peptostreptococcales; family Filifactoraceae; genus Filifactor; species Filifactor alocis_A. The sequence continues at coordinate 631 of JAUMWQ010000099.1, forward strand.
TTACCTTAAGAACACCGGGAGATAGATCTTTTTTTGGTAATTTGGTATTATTACCTGTTCGAAATCTCATCTGCAGGAACAGTATAAGTACAAAAGTGCTTGATAGACGGCAGAATAAAGGTTGGCTCGGCGGTCTTCAGTGTCGCTTATTTTAGTAATAGATGACATAGAGGTCGATTTATCCTTGTGAGATGAGTTCTTAGGCAAGAGGTTGAAAAAAATAGAGTTGAAAGAGGAAGTTTTTTTGAAGATAGGGAATTATGTAAGTAAAGGAAATGTTTTTTTGGCTCCTATGGCCGGAATCACGGATCTTCCATTTCGTGTGATATGCAAGAAGTATGGGGCTTCGTTGGTGTATACGGAAATGATCAATGCGAAGGCTCTGTGCTACGGAGATGAAACGACTTGGAAGATGTTGCAGACCCACCCCGATGAAGGGGACGTAGCTGTTCAGATCTTCGGGAACGAGAAGGAGTTTATCGCTAAGGCGATCCGAATCCTGGAAGAGTTGGAGCGATTTGTATTGATCGATATCAACATGGGGTGTCCGGCTCCCAAGATCGTGAAGAATCTAGAGGGTTCTGCTTTGATGAAGGATCCGGCCTTGGCAGGAGAGATCATAACTGCAGCAAAGGAGGCTGCTACCTTGCCGGTTACGGTCAAATTTCGAAAAGGTTGGGATGCTGAATCAGTCAATGCCTTGGACTTTGCAAAGATGGCGGAGAGAGCGGGAGCCGATGCCGTAACGGTCCATGGGAGAACGCGTGAAGAATATTATTCGGGACAGGCGGATTGGGAGATTATTAAAAAGATCAAGGAGATCTTGTCGATACCGGTAATAGGTAACGGTGATATTGTCAGTTATCAGTCTTATACCGAAAGGATGGATTTCTCCGGAGTGGATGCCGTGATGATAGGCAGGGGCGCTCAAGGGAATCCGTTTATTTTTGAAGAGATACAGGAAAAGGATAAGGCGGACAGATCCTACGAGTTGATCGAGAGGACGATAAGGGAACACTATGAAATGGAGATCTCTTACAAGGGAGAGGACAAGGCGGTAAAGGAGATGAGGAAGCATATCTGCTGGTATATCAAATCTCTTCCTCTGGCCGCAAAGGTAAGAAATCAAGTCAATCAGATGACGGACAAAACTTCTGTACTTCAAGTTTTGGAAGAGTACTTTGATTATTTGAGAAACAATTCGAGAAAGCAAATGTTTTAAAATAAATTTATTCATCTAAATCAATTGAAAACTTTGTGCTTACACGTTACAATAAGTAGATATAATAAAAAAGTATGAGTGGGAGGAAGAGGAAGAATGAGCCAAGAGATTATCAATAACGAAGAGGCGCTGATCACGCAGTCGGGCTATGAGAAGATCGAAGAGGAGCTGGAGTTTCTAAAGGCGACGAAGAGATTGGAAGTGGCGGAGCGTATCAAGGTAGCCTTGTCCTTCGGTGATATTTCGGAGAATGCGGAATATGATGAGGCTAAGAATGAGCAGGCGCAGTTGGAAGAGAGGATCTCCAAGCTTGAGAATATTTTGAGGACTGCTGTTATTGTCGATGAGAGCAAGCTGGATCACGATGTCGTTAATATCGGATCATGGGTAAAGATCGATTATGATGGAGATATCGAAGAATATACGGTAGTGGGCTCAGCAGAAGCGGATCCGTCTCATTCAAAGATTTCAAACGAAGCACCGATAGGAAGAGCTTTGATGGGGAGAAAGGTCGGGGAAAGTTTTGATGTGGAAGTGCCTAATGGGACAGCTTCCATTAAGATACTTGAAGTAAGAAGAGATTAGAGGAGGAATTGTCATGGAACAACATCCGTTGACCCGAAATGAGTTTACGAGAATCAGACTTGAGAAACTGAAAGCATTGCAGGAAAAAGGCAAGAACCCGTTCCTTCACGAGAAGTTTGATTTTACTCATCACAGTACGGACATCATCGACAAATTCGAGGAACTTGAAGGGACAGATACGAAGATCGCAGGACGAATTATGCTGATCCGAGGACACGGAAAGGCTTCGTTTATCACCGTGCAGGACAGTGAGAGCAGGATCCAAGTCTATGTTCGCCAGGATGCAATTGGAGATGAGGCGTATGAAGATTTTGTTACCTATGATATAGGAGATATCGTCGGGATTTCGGGAAATATCTTTAAGACACAGAAGGGAGAGATCTCGGTTAAGGCAAGTGAAGTGGTTCTCTTATCGAAATCCCTTCATCCTCTCCCGGACAAGCATGCAGGCTTAAAAGATCCCGATTTGAGATATCGCCAGAGATATGTGGATCTGATCGTAAATCCGGAAGTGAAACAGGCATTTTTAATTCGAAATAAGGCGATCAAGGCTATGAGATCCTACCTTGACGAACAAGGATTTATCGAGATGGATACACCCATCTTAGGAACGATCGCGGGAGGAGCAAATGCCCGTCCGTTTGTAACGCATCACAATACTCTGGACATCGATATGTATCTGAGGATCGCCAATGAGCTCTACCTGAAGAGGTTGATCGTAGGAGGTTTCGAAAAAGTCTATGAGATGGGAAGAATGTTCCGTAACGAGGGGATGTCCATCAAGCACAATCCTGAATATACTGCAATGGAACTTTATTGGGCTTATGCGGATTATCAGGACATTATGGAGATCACCGAAAACATCGTGGCGAATATGGCACAGGTTGCGACCGGAAGCATGGTAGTCAATTATCAGGGAAAGGTCATCGATTTTACACCTCCATGGAAGAGAATTTCAATGATCGATGCGGTTAAGGAGTATTCCGGAGTGGACTTCAACAACATCGATACGGATGAAGAGGCTATTGCAGTTGCAAAAGAGAAGGGGATCGAACTGACCCCTGCGACCATGACGAGGGGGCATATCATCAGTTTGATGTTCGAGGAATTCTGTGAGGAACATCTCCATGAGCCTACTTTTGTTACCGGACATCCGGTCGAAATCTCTCCTCTGTCTAAGAGGAATCCTGACGATCCAAGACTTACAAACAGATTTGAGGCCTTTGCAAATACTTGGGAGATCGCAAATGCCTTCTCAGAGCTCAATGACCCGATCGATCAGAGGGAGAGGTTTGAGGCTCAGATGAAGCAGAAGGAACTGGGAGATGATGAAGCACATGAGATGGACGAAGACTTTTTAAATGCCATCGAAGTGGGCTTACCGCCTACCGGAGGACTCGGAATAGGAATAGACAGGGTAATTATGCTGTTGACCGACTCCGCATCGATCCGTGATGTAATCCCCTTTCCGACGATGAAACCTATAGGCAAGAAAGATGAGGGAGAAGAACAGAAATCCGAATAGAACTTGAATAGAAAAAACATCTGTTGAAACGGGAAAAACTTGCTTCAGCAGATGTTTTTTTATTTTTTTTTGTCTTTTGAAATGATAGAATAGAAATAGAAGGATATCCTTTCCTGCTAATTACTATCCTATTCTCCATTTAAAATGCGGGGCATGAAACATCTATCATTGCCGAAAAAACAATTTGGAGGACGAGGAGTCAAAGAGTTAAACATGTCGATTTTAATAGACATTAGTATGGTACCAAAACCTAATAAAAATATCGGGTTTATGGGATGTAAGATCCTATTTTCCGATAGATGCGTGCTTATAGAGACACTCACAAGTACAAAAATATGTTTTATATCACTTATAGAACAAGGGTCATTGATATCAATAGTTCGAATGAATAATAATATAAGTATGAATCATGATTTCTCGTGAAAGTATATAATTACTTAAACCATCTGTAGCAGTCAGATGGTCAACTTTATTGACAGTTCGACCGGATTTTTGACAACAGTGGATAAAGATCGTTTGAGTTTTAGAGAAAACAGAAAGGAGAACAGATCGTGGCGAAGTATGAAAGATGTTTTCAAGGAAGGATTGAGGATGTGTTATCGTTTTGCGAAAAGATTGTGATGGAAGAAAGTATGACTTCAAGCTTTGAGGGTGGTAGTGATTTTGAATTCGGAGATACAAGAGTGGCGGTTCGGGTATACGAGCGCTACAGTGGAATTGGTGGGAACCGTGTTAGTTTGAATCTTACAGTTGTAGCCAATGAACAAAGGATTTGTGTATCTGCGATCACATCGGGAGGAAGCCAAGCGATGTTTTGGAAGATCAACACTTGGGGAGAGGAAGCCTTTTTGGAAACTTTGTCTCAGGCCTTGGATGATTTTGTTGAGAAGAATTCGGGAAATATCGGATGATCGAAGTACCGAGGCCTCCATGCTGCGATCAAATCCTCTCATTGGAAACAGTGTGTATCGATAGATCTCCAACAGATTTTTGGTAAGGTTGTTTCTTTTTTTGCACAGCTATATCCTGAAACAGTTAGGATAAAAATTATTGCTGTTAAGGATAGGCTTTTGATTGTTTATGGTAATACAAAACTACAAAAAAAGGAAATGAAAAATACAAAAAATAATTGCCGGCACTACCAAAATCTGTTACCCTTTTAAGAGATGCAAAAACTTAGAAGGGGGCAAGAGAGGAAGTGCTGACAATTATCACTATTAAGTATATACGAGAATTGTATTTTAGGGAAGGAAAATCGCTCAGTGAAATCATGAAACTCACGGAAAGAAATTACCGGACCATCAAAAAATATATAGAAATGGAGGATTTCAACGAAAAAGAACAACCTCGTAAGAGAACAAGAAAATCCGATGCCATCCGACCCATTATTCATCAATGGCTTTGTGAAGACCGGTCAAGACATCACAAACGAAGACATACAGCAAAAAGGATCTATGATCGATTAAAACAAGAACATCCGGACCTTCTTCAAGTTTGCGAGAGAACGGTTCGAACCCTAGTAAAGGAGGAAAAATCAAAAGTATTTGAAACAAAAGGCGACACCTATCATACCATTATCTATTAAAATTGTCCGGTGGAGAAGTTTAAATTCCACGATTACCCAAAAAACGTTTTTGATTAAATACATATTCTGTTTACCTGACATTTTAAATGGAAAATAGTATTACAAAGTTGAAAACCATCTGCCGGAATAAAGAGTTTATTTCAGCAGATGGTTTTTCCGTTTTTTGTTGTCTGTGATCCGAAAAATCATCACAAAATCAGTCTTATATGAAGAATGAAATCGTTGAAAATGCTCACGTGACAAACTTTTGTACTTAGTTAATTCAAAGAAGGTCGGAAGTTCACCTTTGTTCGGCGTATCTTTAGAAGTTTATATCTCCGAAGGCCCCATTTCTAAAATCAAGATTGGCTTGAAGGAGCTCTTCTTGTGTGTTCATCACAAAGGGACCCCCGGCAACTACAGGTTCGTTCAGGGGTTGACCGCTGAGAACAAAGACTTCGGAGTGTTCTTCAGCACTTGTTATACAAAAGGGCTTGCCGTCGTTCTCAAACAAAACGAAGTCGGAGCTTTTCGCGAGATATGCTTCGTTGATGCGGACTTCACCCGAAAGAACGAGAAGACCTGTGTTGAAATCGGAGGGTTCTTCAAGAGTAAGGATTCCTCCCTTGGATAGATCCAGCTTATAGATGTTCATCGGAGAAAAGGTGGAAGCAGGACCCATTGTGTCCATCACTTTGCCGGCATAGACCGTCAGTTCCACCTTCCTGTTCTCAGAATGATATTTACCCATTTGATCTGCCTTGATCGCCTGATAATTCGGCTCGGTCATTTTGTGTTCTTTAGGAAGGTTTACCCACAGTTGGATCATATGCAGGACCCTGTCTTTTTTTGCAAATTCTTTTTCGTGGAACTCCTTGTGCAATATACCCGAGCCTGCAGTCATCCATTGGATGTCTCCGGGTTCTATAATTCCTGTATTCCCTTTGTTGTCACCGTGTTCAATTTTTCCTGCGAAAGCGAAGGTGACGGTTTCAAATCCTCTGTGTGGATGAGCGCCGACCCCCGTTTCAAAGGGAGTTGCCTTGAAAAAATAGGGTTCATTGTAATCCATAAGGATGAAGGGGGAGAATCTATTGAAAAAATCTTCTTTGTTCGATGCAGGAAAATATTGTTTTACACGAAAACCGTTTCCTACCCAATGTGCATGATCATTTTTGAAAATACATTCGATCTTTCTGAAATCCATTAAAATTCCTCTTTTCATTTTTCAATAATGCGGCTTCTTGTATGCCTGATCCTGTTTCGTGTTTAGAAGAACGGATATTCCCGCCCTTGCAAGCACAAATGATAGTTTCAGTGCCTCGGGATACGAGGTCTTGATATCAACAGCTTGAATAGATCATAATATAAACACCGACTGAGCAATATTCTCTTTGTTGATAAAAAGGCAGGTGGCAAAAGCTGGAGTTATATCGGTCTTGTCAAATCTTTTTTTTGGTAGAAAGTACAATTCGGTACATTTCTAACAGATTTTTGGTGATAGCTTTTTTTTCTTCTATAGGCACGTCTCTAAAAAGTTCGGATAAGCGCTGTTTTTGAAGGGGATATACTTTTTTAATAAGCAGAAGTCCTTTTTCAGTCAATTCGATCATAGATATTCGTTTATCCGTTTCAGATTTTTTTCGTAAGACAAGCCCCTCTTTTTCCAAGTTTTTGATCACGAGAGGAACATTTCCGCTCGTTCCGAGGATGAGGCGCTGTATGTCTCCGACGCAGAGGTTTCCTTTGTGGTAGAGAACTTCCAGTACCGCAAATTGAGTTGTTGTCAATCCGTTTGAAGAAAAAATAGAATCCAAGTCTCTAAATAAAAGGTTTCTCATACGACTTACTGAAATTAAAAGTTTTTCTTCCGTGGTGCTCAATCTTCTTCCTCCTTTTGTAAGACCGATTATTGTTGGTTACAAGTCTATTATATATCTAATTAGATCTATTGTCAACAGCCGGTGTTTCGACAGATGTATAGTTGCCTTTAATTTTATCTTATAAACCAAAGTCGAGATTATTATGAAGTTCAACGTGTCATTACACCGGGCTGAAAAACGGGAGAGGCTTATGGATCAATTTTTTATATTTGAATTGCCATCTGAAAGTATCCATTGACCATAGTTGGGGTCTATAGAAATTATTTTCTTTGACATAGCCTGAAGAAGGAAGAATGATCATCTCTGTTCCGGTGAGAGAGTATGGCTTACGATCGGT
>JAUMWQ010000100.1 GCA_030529565.1 Filifactor alocis
CCGACCATGGTAACACTGTCGATCTTGAACTTCTCTGCCAATTCAACTATCGTTCCCGAGATCACCTCGTCCTTATTCGCCAAAAGAAACTGATAGATGTCGGTCTCTTTCGGAAGATACTCGTTCCAAAACGTTTCGTACTCCTGTTGTGTCTTGGGCTCATAGGCCATCTTCTCCCAAGTTTTAAACAATCCCATCAAACTTCCTCCTTAAATATCTCTTGTATTTGTAGTTTTATTGTTCCGAGGGGATGAACGGATCTCCTCCCCTATTCGGCCTTTTTTATCTTTACAACAAAATATGATACATCAAAAGAGAAATTAAATCAAGAAGGAAGAGTGTATAAGGGAACATCGCACAAAGACAGGATTCTGACTTTTATTGCGTTTTACAAAATACTAGTGCTTGTCAAATCAACATTTCCAAGAACTTCACCCTTCGTACAAAAGTCGTTTTATGCTGATTTTTCTAATCGTGCGGTATTGCTTTTCTATAAAAAGAGGTCGAGTCCTGTTTGAGTTTCACAGGATACATGTTTCTTACACACTTCCCAAAAAACGATTTAAACATCTCTATTCTACAGATCACTGATCAAAGGAAAGAGTATCTGCTCCTTCAAGCCCCTTGCCGTCTGTTCATCCGTAAGAAGTTCCGCCAACTTCAGTGCAAACAACACAGCCGTTGCAGGTCCGCGAGAAGTAACGATGTTCTTATCAACCGTTACGATATCCTCGCTGTAGTCGATCCCCTTCATCTGTTTTTCAACTCCCGGATAGGAGGTGATCTTCGCCTTTGCAGTCAATCCTGCCCGATGCAGAACGATGGGAGCTGCACAGATCGCAGCGACATACTTGTTGGCTTCATCCATCTTCCGAATGTAGTCGATGACCCTCTCATCTTTTCTGAGGTTGGTCGAACCCGGAAGTCCTCCCGGCAATACCACGCAGTCATAGTCGATGCTTCCTATGATCTCGTCGAGGAGTTTGTCGGCTATCACCTCAACCCCCGAGGCTCCTTTGACGTTCTTTTCATCTCCGATCGATACCATATCCACATGAAGAGAAACCCTTCTCAAATAATCCACTACCGTAAGCGCTTCCACTTCTTCAAATCCGTTTGCAAACAAAACAGCTACCTTCTTCATCTCGTCCTCCTCTACTCTCAATCATTTATGGATCTTCCACCTCTCAACATACCGATGTGATGTCAGACATACAGAATGTATGGCTCTCAACAAAACAATTTGGATGATTATATGCTTCAAAAGTGTTCAACTCATCAACCTGAACAGCTAAGAGTGTAAAGTCCTGTTTGTCCGAACGATAAAGGTCTTGAAAACCTCTCGTCAAAAGCCGCCCTCTTTGTGGAGCGAGCATAAAATCACGATCCCTCGTTTTGTGATCTTCTTCCACAGCTTTTACCTCTTCCACAGGAGAGGGAATTCCCCTGCATACACCCCGCCCCTGCTTCTACTTGATCTTTCTGCTTCCGGGCTTCACATAGGGCTCTCCCGCTTCACAAAGAGGACAGTTCTCCTGTTCGAAGGTCTCGATCTCCAGCTTGATCGCACTGATGACATCGATATCGACATTTCCCGTAGTTCTGTCGATGATGGAGGCGATGGCAAGCACCTTTCCTCCCATGGACTCAAGGAGTTCCTTGACCTCCATGGAAGACTTTGCCGTAGTTACAACATCTTCGCAGATGGCGATCCTTGTACCTTCCTTGATCTCAAACCCTCTTCGAAGTTCCATCTTTCCGTCGACCCTCTCGGTGAAAATCGACTCCAAACCGAGCTGACGACCGAGCTCGTAGGCGACGATGATCCCTCCCATCGCAGGCCCTACCAAGAGATCCAAGTTCAACTCTTTGAGTTTCTCAGCGACCGGCTTCAGCACCTGCTCCGCCTTATCCGGATATCTCAATATCTTTGCACACTGCACATACTGTTTGGAGTGTTTGCCCGAAGTTAACAAAAAATGCCCGTCCAGCAAAGCTCCCGTTTCTTTCAAGATCTCTATCATAACATCCTCCTCATCCCAAGTTAGACCATTGCCTGTCAACTTGTCGCCGATACGGTTTGTGCTCTATGAGTGCCTAACCGTTTTTCATCCTTATATCCTTTCCTTACCCTCGGATCGAATTGACCCCCGCATCCTGTCGGAACGTATCACAGAATGAATACTCGCAAAAGGTTCAAGGTCTAACCTGTCCATACTACGACATCAAATGATTCCTCTTATCTCATCAAAGCTTACTATCCCCTGCTTCTTCATAAAATCCTCCAGACCCTCGACGAGTTGTTTGCCTGCCATCGGATTCATAAAAGACACTGTACCGAATTGCACCAGATGCGCTCCCGCCATGATGAACTTAACGACATCCTCCCAGGTGTCGACTCCCCCCATGCCGATCACAGGGATGCTGACCGCCTGACTGACCTCCCTTACCATCCGCAGTGCGATCGGGCGGATACAAGGTCCGGACAGCCCTGCCGTAACATTTTCAAACAAAGGTCTTCTGCCGTATATATCGATCTCAAGCGCATTGAAGGTATTGACCAAACTGATCCCGTCCGCTCCCGCCTCTTCGACCGCCCTTGCGACTTCGACAAGGTTGTGCGCATTGGGCGAGAGTTTGACTACAAGAGGCTCCTTGACCACAGATCTTGCCTCCTTCGTGATCAGAGCGGCATCGGCCGCACACATACCGAAAGCCATACCTCCGGCCTTCACGTTTGGACAGGAGATGTTGAGTTCGACAATATCCATCACCCTTCTCTGTCTATTGGCTTCCTCCAATATCGACAGGGCCTCGAGATAGGACTCCAAGGTCGAGCCTCCCACGTTTGCCAATATTACCAGATCCTTGTTTGCCAAAAACCTGCTCTCGTTTTCCACATAACCTCTTACTCCCGGATTTTGAAGCCCGATGGAGTTCATGATCCCTCCATTTGTCTCTATGATACGAAGACCTTTGTTCCCCTCGCGTTCTTCCAGGGTCATCCCCTTTGTGGAGACTCCTCCCAAAATGGAGATGTCGTAGAAACTGTCATACTCTTCTCCGAAACCGAAGGTGCCCGATGCAGCGATCAAGGGATTCTTAAAGTTACATCCCCAAAGCTGTTGCTCCATCATTCCCACTCGACCTCCTTAGCCAAAAATACCGGACCGTCCTTACAGACCTTCTTCATTCCTCCGCTTGTCTTGCAGGAGCAGGAAAGACAGGCTCCCACCGCACAGCCCATATGCTTCTCAAGAGATACATAGGCCTTGGGATGTCGTTCCCCTATGATCTTCATCATCACCGAAGGTCCGCAGGTGAACACGGTGTCGTACTTCTCAAAGTGAACATCGTCGATGACGGTCCCTCCGATCTTAATATGGGTATCCACATTCCGAAAGAGATTCTTGACGTTTTGGATCTCCTCATCGCTGTACAGACCTTCCCTCAAGCCGATGTAGAGTTTGGCCTCGGGATTGTTCAAAGCACAGAGATACAGCGGTGCCATCCCGATCCCTCCGCCGATCAGGCAGAGTTTGCCTTCCGCTTGTGGAAACCCGTTTCCATAGGGTCCGTGGATCGAGAGGACATCTCCCTTTCTGAGTTCTTTCAAGACCTGAGTTCCTCTTCCCTTGACAAGGTAGAGAAAGCCCAGTTCCTTCTCATCACACTCAAAGACGCTGATCGGACGATATAAGGTCATGGAAGAGTTTTCCTTCTTTATCATAAAGAACTGTCCCGGCTTGACCCGGAACTCCCCTCTTACCTTGAGCAAATAAATATCCTTGGTGATCTTCTTATTCTTTGCTATCTTTACTTCTCGAAACACGTTCTAAGCTCCTTCGCAAACTGATCCGCCCTGTGGCTCAGCTCCCCCCTAAAATCCTTTTCCTCCGTAAGTTTTGCCGTCAAGCCCCGAGAAACGTTCACGACTCCGTTTCTTCTCTCGTTTATCAACGCTCTGATATCTTCCAGTTTTGCCCCCTGTGCTCCATAGCCGGGAACCAGCAGGAAGAGTTTGTCGGTATAGGGCTTCATCTCCAAGATGTCGTCGATGTTGTTGACTCCCACGACCGCTCCGAGGCTGCCGAAGACATCGTCCTTCCCACAGCTTTGTCCCCACGTTTCAATACGCTCAAGCACTTCCTGAGAAAGCTTTCTGTCGCTGTCTCTCAACTTCAGATCCTGAAAATCCCTCGAGCCGGGGTTGGAGGTCTTACCTAAGATGAAGGCTCCCTTCCCTTTCTTGAAATATGAGAAGTATGGAGTGATCGCATCTTCTCCCATATAAGGATTCAAGGTCAAAATATCGGCCTCCAGATCTCCTTCAAAATGGCCCTGTGCGTACATCTCCGCCGTCGAACCGATGTCTCCCCGTTTGATGTCGGCAATGACGATCCCTCCCTTGCTACGAATATAACTCAAAATCTCCTTGTAGGCAAGGAGCCCCTTCAAGCCGTAGGCCTCATAGCAGGCGATCTGAACTTTGAAACAGGCAGCCTTCTCAATACTCGCATCGACTACTTCCCTCGCATAGTCTACGAACTTGGCCCCGAGATCCGCACCGCTGTCGGCAATCTCAAGAGGAAGATGCGACTCTCTGAGGTCGATCCCTACACAAAGCGGACTGTTCTCAATTGCTCTTTGTTGCAGTTCTTTCATTATCATACACGATCTCTCCCTTCACAATCGTCATTTCAACAGCTCCCCTCACCTCTCTGCCTTCATAGGGAGTATTCTTGCTCCTCGTAACGAAATCCTGAGGATCTATGACAGACTCTTGATCCGACAGAAGGACAAGATCCGCGACATCTCCTTCATCCAAGCCTCTCTTTTTATTTACGAGGGTCGCCGGCCGAAAGGCCATCAACTCGACCATTTCCTTCCAACTGACATTGTTGTCGTAGAAGATCTTCCTTACCATCGCATAGGCGTTCTCGATATTGATGATGCCGGGAGCGCCCTTCTTCTTATCTTCACAGGTATGAGGCGCATGATCGGTTCCGATATAATCGATATATCCTCGTTTGATTGCCTCCACCAAGAACTTCATATCTTCACTCGTCGCAATCGGAGGATTGACCCGATAGGACAAGCTATGGCTGAAGATGTGGTGCGGCGTTACCTCCAAGGTCGCATTGAGATCCTTCTCCTTCGCCTTCACGATCGCCTCCACCGATGCCTTGCGACTGATATGACAAAAGTGAAGATTGCCTCCGACCTCTTCGAGGATCTTGAGGTTGCGGATCACCATCTCCGTCTCAGGTTCGCTGTGATCCATGATCAAAAAACCCAGCTCCTTCGATGCGATCAAAGCCTTCCTCATCACCTCTTCGTCATCAATGTTTTTTCCATCGTCCGAAAAGATATTCGTGTACTTCATCAGTGCCTCAAAATCGACGAGTTCTCTTCCTGCAAGTCCCTTAGTTACCGAGCCGACTTGGTAGACATCCAGAGGATAGGCGCTCGACTTCTCTGCGATCTCCTTCAACACCTCACAGCTGTCTACGACGGGCTTGGTGTTTGCCATAGCGATCACATCCGTGTATCCGCCCTTCATGCAAGCCTTGCTCGCTTCTTCATAGGTCTGCTTATATTCAAAACCGGGGTTTCGCAGATGAAAATGACTATCTACAAAGGAAGGCAAAAGGTATAGTCCCTCTGCCTTGACAATTCGATACTCCTCCTTCTTCTCAAGAGTGAGGGCCTGTATCTTCTCTCTACCGACACACTTGATCTTGCCTTCTTCCACCAACAGATCCTCTACCTTGTTCAGATAGGGGATGTTTGCTCCTTGGATCCATATCATCGAATCTTCCTCCTCTACTACTTATATCGTAACAACCTTATCACAATACTCACAGGAATATGCCAGATCTTCCGCCGTCTTTTCGTGGAAGGCCACGCTTTCGACATATTCATGGTTGGACACACACTTGGGATTCGGACATTTGGTATAGATGGTTGAATACACCTCTTCAACAGGTCTTTGGGGATTTTTTTCCGCCTCTTCGACCAGTTTCAGAATCAACGCCATACGGATATACATCCCGTTCTTCGCCTGCGGAAAATACTTAGCTCTCGGATCCTTATCGACCTCTTCCGTGATTTCGTTGACCCTCGGCAGGGGATGAAGGATGATGGCATCCTCCTTTGCCAACTCCATCTTCTCCTTATCCAGGATGTAGATCCCCTTGAGCCTCTCATAGGTTTCAAGATCATCGAACCTCTCTTTTTGGATCCTCGTCATATAGACGACGTCGACCTTGGGCAGAACTTCCTCCAAACTTGTGTTTTCGAAGAAGCAACCTCCCTTCAAGCTGTTCTTGATGTACTCGGGCATCTCCAACTCCTTGGGTGATACAAAGAAGAAGGTATTATTGTCATACTTGGACATCGCATCGACAAGGGAGTGTACGGTCCTTCCGTACTTGAGGTCTCCGACAAGGGCGATGTTCAAGTTGTCCACCCTTCCCATTTCCTTGTGAATGGTCAAGAGATCGGTCAAAGTCTGGGTGGGATGCTGATGACCTCCGTCTCCGGCATTGATCAGAGGTACATCGAGAACCTCCGTTGCAAGTTTGGCAGCTCCCTCCAGAGGATGTCTCATAACGATCAGATCCGAATAACATCCGACCGTCTCCACTGTATCCTTCAAAGATTCTCCCTTTGCGACCGATGAATTCTTCACTTCGGAAAAACCGATCACTTGGCCTCCCAATCGAAGCATCGCCGCCTCAAAACTGAACTTGGTCCTTGTCGAAGGCTCAAAAAATAAGGTAGCCATGACCCTCCCCTTCATCCTGTCCATATACTTCTCGGGATGCTCGGAAATGTCCTGTCCTACCTTAATAAGTTCTGCAAGTTCGTCCATTGAAAAATCGTTGATTCCAATTAAATGTTTCATTCAAGTTCCTCCTTAATAGTCTCTCGTACTAAATTAAAAGAGTACAGATTTCTGATTGACGTAAATCCTATACAATTTTCATAGATTATGATACTGTATCTGCCAGTCTTTGTCAACAAATTCCTCTAAAAACGACTTTGATTTTCTATGTAAATCGAAGCATAATTCGCTTCTCCATCCTTCGACGGGCAAAGCGAATTACACCTCACGCATATCCAACAAACCGAAACTGATACGCAATGCCTTATCTACCTTCACCATAAAACGAGGACTGCATTTTCCTATCTTATCTCGAAGTCTTTGTTTGTCTATAGTTCTCACCTGTTCCAACAAAATTACGGAATCTTTGGAGAGCCCGAAGTCCTTTGCACTGACCTCAAGGTGTGTAGGAAGTTTCGCCTTGTTGATCTGAGAAGTAATCGCCACAACGATAATCGTCGGGGAATACTTATTCCCGATATCGTTTTGAACGACCAAAACCGGACGTACTCCTCCCTGTTCCGAGCCTATGACAGGACTCAGATCAGCATAAAATATATCTCCTCTTTTCACAATTGGGCTGCTCATAGTATCTTCCACTTTCTTCTATCAAAAATCGCTTCTTTCTCTATGCTTTTACAAAAACAGAAATTCAAAAAACGCGCTCCCTTCTCAAAAAGACGCTCTTATTTATTTACTTATTCAAAATCTTGTATGTAGCAGTTTGTATCGACCCTTTTCCTCCATCTTCAGATGGAGGAAAAGGCCTTATTAAGTTATTTATACGCATCCGTACTAAACACATACCCGATTACATC
>JAUMWQ010000101.1 GCA_030529565.1 Filifactor alocis
TTCCGGGGAGCGCAGCTATCGACGACTGTCTTCTAAGCAACCGGATATTGGATATTATGTGTTTTTCAAAACGATAGAAGGAAGATTTTGTGTCTTTGTGCGGTGTTTCTTTAAGTTTATGGGGGAAGGTTGTTGACGAAGGATTTGGGAAAGGATCATTTAGGATCCTTGATTTTAAAGTTGTCCGTGCCTGCTATTTTGAGTATGATAGCGGCGGCGGTCTATAATTTGGTAGACAGGATCTTTGTAGGGCAGATAGACCCTCTTGCTTTAACGGCAGTCGGTATCACCATGCCCTTGCAGATCGCTCAGATGAGTTTTGTGTTGATGATAGGAGTCGGATCTTCCGCTCTGATGTCCATCTATATGGGAAGGAAGGAGGTCGAAAGAGCTAATCGGATCTTGTTGACCGCCACGATATACATTGTAATAAGTCTTGCGGGGTTGACGATATTGGGGCTCTTCTTTTTGGAGCGGATCTTTGCCTTATTAAGGGTATCGGCTGAGGTCCATCCTATGGCAAGAGACTATATCGTCATTATTCTTTTGGGAGGAGTGCCGGGATTGTCGGGTTACTGTCTGACCAACTGTATACGCGCCCTCGGTCATGCCAAGGAGGCGATGATCTACATCACTGTCAGCTCCATTTTGAACATTGTGCTGGACTATCTCTTCGTGCTCAAACTGGGCTACGGAGTCAAGGGCGCGGCGGTGGCGACGGTGATCTCGCAGGTGTTGGTGACTGTTTTTGTGGCAAGGTTTTTCCTCAAGCATCCTGTGGGAGAGGAAGGATTTTTTCATTTGAGGGGCAAACAGTTACGGCACAATGTCGCGGAAATTACGAAAAACGGTCTTCCTACTCTTTATATGCAGGTGTTCGGAACCGTTGTAGCTATCGTACTGAACCGTTATATCATCTTTTACGGAGGGGACTACCACCTGGCTTCGATTACGATCATCACTTCGACCTCGCACTTCTTCCTGATGGTGGTATATGGAGTGGGACAAGGGACACAGGCGATTTTCGGTTACAACTACGGTGCGGGAAGGATGGATAGAACCAAGGCGGCTCTTAAGATCTCGCTGGGGTTTGTCATTGTATTTACAGTAACCGTCCTCGTAGCTATACAGGCAGTCCCGAGGTTTTTTATCGGACTGTTTACGGACGAGGCCGAACTGATGGATATTACGGTGCACAACATACGGATCTATCTCTCGATGTTGCCGATGGTGGGGATCCACTCGATCGCGACGACCTACCTTACAAGCATCGAACAACCGAAGATGTCGACGCTCCTCTACATCCTCCGATACGGAGCGATCCTGATCCCGGCCCTTTTCATTTTCCCGAATCTTATGGGAGCGGACGGGGTCTATCTCTCGAACGCGATCTCCGAAGGATTGAGCGGACTTATCGCCTTGACGGTGTTGGGGTACTTTTTGAGAAGGAGTCCGGAAGAACTCTATCAGGGAGAAGACGAGAGAGGGAAGAACTGATGAAAAAAACGGAGTGTTGGATGATGACGGAAACATCATCTTACAACACTCCGTTTCACATTATTTTTTATTTTTAGATTTAATTTCTTCCATAGAATGCCATTTCGTTTCGTTCTTGCCGGAATTTTGGAAAAAAAGTTTTTTGAATAGGGAAATAATAAGGTCGATCAGACCTACCCATAACCTTCGAATAATAAAGCCGACGACACAGATCACAAGAAATACGATAATATAGCTGATAATGGTCATAAACTGCACCTACTTACCCATGATCTTTTTGAAGAGGGCTTCAAATTCTTTTTGTCCTTCCGGTTGATACAGGTAGAGGAGTTCTTTTTCGTCCGCCTCAGTCGGAACACAGAACTTGGTGTAGCCTGCCATCATTCCACCTTGATGATAAAATACATATTCTCCGAAGGACATACCCGCCTTTTTGATGGTATCGGGGCGGAAGATATCCGCTTCACTACAGCCTTCCAGATCGGGAGTTGTTTGGACCAGAGCAACCGCCTTGTCCTCTTCCCGATATCCGATGATCAGGCTCGTGTATTGGTAGGTTGTCTTGCGAGCTATGATGTAGTTGCTGGTCTTGATGTCGAGAGCGTAGCCTCCTACGATCTTCCAAGTATCGCCGTCTTTGACCACTCCGTTAAAGAGGGTCCTCATCTTTTGTTTTACTTCTTCTACCCTGGCCATGTCCCATTCTTTTTTCTTGCCGAAACCGAATAAACCCATGTGTTTTCCTCCTTTGAATTTTCAAACATCTTTGATAAGCGATAGGATTTTGTACTGTGTCAAATCGTTTTCTTATGTCTGCAAAAAGCATCGCATTCAAAAAATAAACAGATCGAGAAACTGCCGCATAATTTGAACACACCTCTTGTACTATAGACATACCGCATAATTCAAAAAACCGGTATAAAATCAATTTTGCACGAAGGATGAAACTGTTAAAAGTGTTGATATGACAAGGTTTTGTATTGTGTAAAATCAAAGAGAAACTGGCAATTTGCCTTTGTGTGATATTTCTCCATTATCCGGTTGAGGACTAATATTATTTGAGTTGACAGGCAGGATGTGTTG
Organism: Filifactor alocis; assembly: GCA_030529565.1. Lineage (GTDB taxonomy): Bacteria > Bacillota > Clostridia > Peptostreptococcales > Filifactoraceae > Filifactor > Filifactor alocis_A. The sequence continues at coordinate 2,581 of JAUMWQ010000101.1, forward strand.
AGGCGTATAATTATGCAAGTTGTTTTTCAGCAATGACATCCTCTGTATACCGGACGTTAGTATAAACCACGGTTTTCCTCTGTGCGGTGTTTCTCTAATAAACCATATAAATTATACCAAAAACTTCGTTATTTGAACATAAAATTTAATCCGTTATAGACGGAGTAAGAGGGGGAGTGGAAATGGATGCTCCGGGTATCTTTGTGTTTTTCTAACGGGTAGACACTGTGAAATGGGATTTGTATAAGTGCTATTTTCTAAACGTATTTATTCATCCTCTTCTACTATTTCGAATGAAGGTGCCGTTCCTTTCGGTTTTGATGCGAGGGCTTTGTTTGTAAAGATCAGCCGGCAGGAGTTGTCCAAATTCAAGCGGATAAGACTTTCGTTGAAGGAAGGAGCAAAACCTTTGTCGATCGTACGGATGGCGAGGTCTATGTTGTTGATCCTTGCACCTATGAGTTTTTTGAACGAAGAACTGACATCGGTGAGCAGGTCCGTGTTTTTAAGATCGATGTCGGGGTTTATCCACAGGTTGAGCTGAGGCTCCAAGTAAAGAGCGAGACCTTCACAGTCGAGAATGAGGGGAAGGTCAAAACGATTGTGAACGGTTTCTCCGTCGCAGGCTTCGCTGTAGAAAGGAGGTCTCTTGCTGTCGAGACTTCCGTACAGGAGGACGCGGTCGATTCGTTTTCCGACAGCCGCATCGTAGAAGCGAATGTCGCGAAAGTTTCTGCCTTCGAAAGAGGACAGGGCTATTTCGCCAAGGGTAAATAATATGTGCTCTTTGACGGGATCTTTATCTACACACCTTGCGTAACTCTCTTCGGCTCCAATATGTTCCAGAAGAGGGAGTCGGTGTTCCTCGGAAATATCAAAGTCAAGAAAACGCATTGCCAAGGGAAAGAGCGTTTTTTCGCAATAGAAATACAACAAATGATCAATACATATCTTGGAAAATTGGCCTCCGAAAAGATAGGGATCATATCCGTGACAAAAGAAGAAGTCAATAACGGACATCAGATGATCCGCAATTTCAGGGTGTTTCACAGAGGATTCTTGCCAGATCAGTTTCCGATGGTCTCTGTGCCGAGATTCTTCATCAAAGGCCTTTTCGCTGTCTTTGGAGTATATAGAATTCAAGTAATGGGTGTATTGATAAACAACAACTTCGGATAGGAGGGTGGAATCAAGCTCTCTGTCGAAAGAACAGTAGGCGTTGATATCAACGCCTTCATCCAGGAGCTGTTCCATTTTCTCAAAATTGGGCGGGATCACAGAGGCATAGCTTACAAACTTATCTTCTCTAGATTCGAATGTTCTTTCTTTCATCATCTTCATCTCAGATCTCTCCTTATCTGTATGGAAACTATAATGGGGATTTATAAAACTATCCCCTGTCGTACGTTTTCTGCTTATAACAGGTGGAAAATTGAATGGGCTTTAGTTTACGTCGATCATTCAATAATCAACATTTCCTAAACGTATTTATTCAGCTTCTTCTACTATTTCGAATGAAGGTGCCGTTCCTTTCGGTTTTGATGCGAGGGCTTTGTTTGTAAAGATCAGCCGGCAGGAGTTGTCCAAATTCAAGCGGATAAGACTTTCGTTGAAGGAAGGAGCAAAACCTTTGTCGATCGTACGGATGGCGAGGTCTATGTTGTTGATCCTTGCACCTATGAGTTTTTTGAACGAAGAACTGACATCGGTGAGCAGGTCCGTGTTTTTAAGATCGATGTCGGGGTTTATCCACAGGTTGAGCTGAGGCTCCAAGTAAAGAGCGAGACCTTCACAGTCGAGAATGAGGGGAAGGTCAAAACGATTGTGAACGGTTTCTCCGTCGCAGGCTTCGCTGTAGAAAGGAGGTCTCTTGCTGTCGAGACTTCCGTACAGGAGGACGCGGTCGATTCGTTTTCCGACAGCCGCATCGTAGAAGCGAATGTCGCGAAAGTTTCTGCCTTCGAAAGAGGACAGCGTCATTTCATATAAGGTAAAGAAGATGTTTTCGGTAAGAGGGTCGTTATCCACGCATTTTGCGGAGCTCTCTTTTCTTCCGATGTCTTCCAACAGAGAGGCTCTGTACCTTTCGGAGATCTCAAAGTCAAGAAAACGCATTGCCATAGGAAGGATGGTTTTTTCGTAAGAATAATAGAGTAGGGCACGAATACATACTGCGGCAAACTGTCCTCCAAAGACGGAGGGGTCGTATCCGCGGTCGAAGAAGAAGTCGATGACCGACATCAGGTGTTCAGCACTCTCGGGGTATTCCACAGAGGCTTCCTGCCAGAGTGTTTCGTCAGAGTTTTCATACAGGGGATCTTCTTCCTCGAAATCCTCCTCCTCTTCTTCATCAGAGTACAGGGAATCCAGGTAGCAGATGTATTGATTTTCGATCACTTCGGATAGAAGGGTGGCCGTGATCTCTCCGCCGGAAGAACTGAAGGAATTGATATCAACACCTTCATCCAAGAGTTGTTCCATTTTATCAAAATCGGGCGGGATCATACAAGCGTAGTCCACAAACTTATCTTCCTTGGAGTCGAATCTTCTTTCTTCCATCATCTTCATCTCATATCTCTCCTTGTCTGTATACTTGAGTATAGTTATATTGAGGCTTAGGATCGTGGCGGTATTTTTGGACGATTATATTCCGATGCGCCGATTCGGAATATCTTAAGACTGTAAAAGGGTTTTACTTGTGAATATTGTTTTTTCAGATCCTGAAATATCCTCTCAGTTTGTAAGAGTGATATCTCGGTATGTTGGAGTGTTATGACTACAGGTATTCTATAGGAAATACCGTGCAAAGACACAAAATGATTTTTTCTCTGTTCTACAAAGTATAGAATACATGACGAATACATGCTTTCGAAAAGGTCTTTGTTCAAGAAAAACTGATTTTCTGCTATTTTTTCAAATTATGCGGTTTTTATTAAAACATGTCTTGTAGAGGAGATCGTAGTCCCTTGAGATATCGCTGTTTGTGAAGTCGGTGTATTGATAACGGAGTTCGAGTTTGCATCTTCGCCTCTTCTCCCAACGAAAATGCTCTTTCCGTTTTCGCTGTTTGAAGAGGGAGCTTCTTAAGTCTCTTTTTGAACGGTGCGCCGGTCCTTCAATAAGTTATTGAAGATCGATGGAGTCGCTGTGAGTGTCTTTAGCTTGGATATAGAATAGCATAGAGAAAGCCAAATAAAAATAATCAAATGCAGGAAATAAAACGACCCCTTTTTTGGGACTTGAATTATTGAAAAATGTGGGAAATAGTATTTATTTAAGTCCCCTGAAAGGGTATAATAAGGGCTGTGAGGTGTCTTATGGAAGAAAAAATAAAGGTTTATGTGTCCGAAGAAGTCAGCCATATTTTGCTCAAGGATATGGAGCTGTTCGAATTCTACAAAAAGGACAGACAACTGAACAAGAATGATTTTATCAACACCTTGATCTTGCACTACCACGAGAGCTATCAGCAGAGCAACAGCGAGTTGTTCGAATATATCAGGAGGATTTTGGAGAGGGAGTTTGTATGCAGCGAACAAAAGATAGGCGATATCGCCTACGAGATCCTGCAATATACGGAGAACAAGGCGTTTCGATCGGAGAAGGGGAAGTTGGACTCGTCTTTTTCCATCAAGCCGACCAAGAAGTCGAAGGCGGTCATACAGTATATTCAGGAGTGTATGCTCAGCAGGACTACGATGTCCAATTACTTTCGCAATATGTTGTCTTCGTACTGCCTTCTTCCGCAGGATAAGAGGGAGGAAGTCATCTTTCGTGATAAGTTCGAGGAGATCCGAAGCGCCATCGACAACGACCGCAAGATCTACTTCAAGCACAAACACAAGGATTCCAAGTACGTCGTATCTCCCTATGCCATATCGGGGTCGAAGGAAGAACTGTTCAACTACCTGATCGCCGAATACAACGGAAGACCTTACAGTTTCAGGATCTCAAGGCTCGACAAGGTCATAGCTTTGAACGAGGTGAGAAGTTTCAAGGAAGGGATGGAAGGCATATTTGACAAGATGATCGCCTACGGTCCGCAGTTTGCCTTTGAAAAAGAGAGGGAGGTCTGCGTGCGTCTCGAGCCTTACGGAAGGCTGATGTTTGAGAAGGTGTATCTTCATCGTCCCAAACCGATCCGGGTGGAAGAGGATCGCTACTACTTCGATTGCTCGGACAATCAGATCATCCAGTATTTCTTCCGTTTCGGCAAGTTCGCCTATATCGAAACACCCGTGCAATTGAGGGAAGAGATGCTAAAGAGATATCGGGTGGCTGTCAGAGCCTATGCCGGAAAAAGCAGGAGTTTGGAGTAGGGGGTGGAATTTTGGAATCAAGAAAACAAGGTTCTGTTTTTTGTTCAAATTTTTGCAAAACAATATATGAGAAAAAGTTGGGTTTAGACATTGCAGTAAGGGATGGAAGAGGATTAAGGGGGGTTGAATGGGGATCAATAGACTTGCGGGAACACCGTGGCATATGGGAACTTTGAAGCGCAAGGAAGGTGATGAGAGGCGCTATAAAGGGAGGTGTTTTTACTATCAATATCAGTCAAATCTCTGTACGCGTAGGAACACTAAGTGTACGGGGAGTGCCCAATGTCCCGGATACAAAGCCATATCAGAAGATGAGTTTAGGAAGAGGCAGAAAGAGCAAACGCAAAACAAGAAAAAAAGTTATGAAGACGATTGCTATTGGTATTAAAAGTAGACGATTTTGAGGGGAACTCGATAACAGTTTTGTGTAGAGAAACTACATATGAGCAGAGTGTTAAGAAGGCAGGATCGGTTATCAGGGTTTGGGATAAATATCGAGTTGCGGGGGGAGTCAAGTGGAAAC
>JAUMWQ010000102.1 GCA_030529565.1 Filifactor alocis
CCACAACCATCATTATCAAAAAGGAGACAATGCTCATGGTTATTATACTCTATTTTCTTCACCTTATTCAATATCAACATAAACTGATTTGTTGGCTTTTAAATGTTATCTGCAAATATACCCCTCTCAAACAGTTTTCTTATTATGGGATAAAGGAAACATCGCACAAAGGACATTTTCCGATTGTTCTTTGATTCTATAAAACGCAAAAGTTTATCATATCAATATTTTCTGGATTCTCATCCTTCGTACAAAAATGGTTTTAGGCTGAATTTTCGAATTATGCGGTATCGCCTGAAGTTGATATCAACGGTTCGGATGAATACCGGTAAAAAACTCAAGTACGGCATAAGACCCTTTTACACAACAGAGTGATATTGTGTCTGCTGAACCCTTCTTTTGTATTTGCACTCTTTACTTTCTTGGGCATATTGGGACTGTTACCTTTTTATTCTACCATAGAACAAAGGGACTATCATTATATTTTTTGGTGTGTGTTCTTGCAACTGATTTCCTATCCGTAGTTCTGAATTGCAATTTATTTGCTCGTTCTACAAAAATATCAAGTAAAAATACTTGACAGGGTATTTTTTTTCGTGTATGATAAGTCGGTAACATAGAGGATGTGGAGGAGCAGGGTATGGAGATTGAAACCTTTGTCGAGATAGATCGTCTCTATACGGTGTATCAGTCGCTTTTGACCGAAAAGCAAAGGCAGGTCATGGAGTACTATTATCAGGAGGACTATTCTCTGACGGAGATCAGCGACCTGATGAAAATATCCAGACAGGCGGTACACGACAATATCAAGAGGACGCAGGCTCAGCTTTACGACTATGAAGCGAGACTCCACCTTTTGAAAAAGTTGGAACATACCCAAGAACTCCAGAGCCTTTTGGAAGAAGTTACAAAGCAGTTGGAAAAACAGGACCCACGGGAATTGAAGTCCTTGGTGGAAAAGATGAAACAAGAGTGCGAGGGGTTATCGGAATGATATTTGAAGGTTTGGCGGATAAACTTCAAAATACGCTTAAGGGACTGAAAGGGAAAGGAAAACTTACGGAGCAGGACATCGATAAGGCGATGCGCGAAGTAAAGCTGGCCTTGCTTGAGGCGGACGTAAACTTCAAGGTCGTCAAGAACTTTGTCAAAACCGTAAAAGAACGTTCTCTCGGCACGGAAGTTATGGAGAGTCTTACACCCGGGCAGCAAGTGATCAAGATCGTCAACGACGAGATGACCAACCTGATGGGCTCGGTGCAGAGCAGGATCACCTTTGCCTCGAAGCCGCCCACCATCGTGATGATGACGGGCTTGCAGGGAGCAGGTAAGACGACCACCGTCGCCAAGATCGGAAAGATGTTCAAAAACCAGGGCAAGGTCCCGATGGCGATCGCCTGTGACGTTTATCGACCTGCGGCGATCAAACAGTTGCAGGTGGTAGGAGAGCAGGCAGGTATCGCCGTTTATACGGAAGAAGGCAATAAAGATCCCGTATCCATAGCAAAAAACGGAGTCGAGCGGGCAAAGACCCTCGGACACGATCTGGTGCTGATCGATACGGCGGGACGTTTGCACATAGATGAGGCTCTGATGGACGAGCTCAAGCAGATCAAAGCACAGGTCAGGCCGACCGAGATCCTTCTTGTCGTAGACTCTATGACGGGACAGGATGCGGTCAACGTATCTCAGAGTTTCGATGAGGCGCTCGGGATCGACGGGATCGTGCTCACAAAGCTGGATGGGGACACCCGAGGAGGGGCGGCTCTTTCCATAAAGGCGGTAACGGGCAAGCCGATCAAGTTTTCGGCGATCGGAGAGAAACTCGACGATATTGAGCCGTTTTATCCCGACAGGATGGCATCCCGTATTCTCGGGATGGGGGATATGTTGAGCCTGATCGAGAAGGCACAGGCGAGTTTTGACGACAAGGAAGCAAAGAAACTCGAAGAAAAACTCAAGAAGTCCGAGCTGGACTTTGACGACTTCCTCTCGCAGATGCAGCAGATCAAGAAGATGGGGCCCTTGAAGAACATCCTGGAGATGATACCGGGGATGCCTAAGAACCTCGGCGACGCCGAGATCGATGATAAGGCCCTTGTCAGAATAGAGGCCATCATCCAATCGATGACCAAGAAGGAGAGAAGCAATCCCGACATTATCAATGCGAGCAGAAGAAAGAGGATCGCAAACGGTTCGGGAACGAGTATTCAGGAAGTCAACAAGTTGCTCAAACAGTTCAACGAGATGAAGAAGATGATGAAGAAACTGGGCCCGATGGCAAAGAACATGAAGGGCAAAAAAGGAATGAAGGGTTTCCCCGGACTTCCCAAGGGAATAAACTTCCCGTTTTAGCAGGGTGTAATGATCCGAGGAGATCATTCACATAGATCATTGTAATTTCAGGAGGTGACAAATATGGTAAAGATCAGATTGAGAAGAATGGGATCTCACAAGAAACCCTTTTACAGAATCGTAGTAGCAGACTCCAGAGCTCCGAGAAACGGTCGTTTTATCGAGGAGATCGGATACTACAACCCTGTTTCCGAGCCTAAGAAGGTTGAGGTAAACGAGGAAAAAGCGTTGAAATGGATGCTTACAGGTGCTCAAGCAAGCGAAACGGTAAAATCTCTATTTAAGAAAAACGGTTTGTTGGATAAGTTCGAAACTGCAAAGGCGGAGAGAAAACAAAAATAGGTAATGACAGCAGGTCCGATAAGATCAGACCATTGCCCGCTCTGCTAGGAGGGATATATAATGGGAGAAATTGTAGCTTATATAGCAAAGTCTTTGGTAGACAACCCCGAGGCGGTTGAGGTATCGGAGACCTTTGGACAACAATCGATTATTATCGAGCTGAAAGTAGCTCCGGAAGATATGGGAAAGGTAATCGGAAAGCAAGGAAGGATCGCCAAAGCGATTCGAACCGTTGTAAGAGCCATTGCTACAAAAGAAAACAAAAAAGTCATTATAGAGATTATAGACTAGCAAAAAAGTCAGAAGGAAACTTCTGATTTTTTTGTGCCCGGAAACAAGATCCAAAGGCATATCGCGGTTTGGATACCGTTCCACATATGTCGCCTTTGGACAGCTTGCACTGTCGCGATCTCGATCGCACAAGGGTCCGAAAAGCAATTTTTTCCTCCTCGCTTGTAAAGGAGGGGGGAATTTGGTACACTTAAGAAAACACCGCGGAAACGTAGGAGAAAAATCCGTTTTTCTTAAACAAAGCCATTCCCAAACGTGTGTATTTGAAAGGCTTTCCATATGAGGTAAAACAAAAGGAAAATCATCTTGTGTCTTTGTGAGGCACTTCCTTAAAACAGGAAAATACGGACAAACAAAGAGGTTTGTGCGCGGTTGGGATCGATCCTTCCTATCCTAGGGGAGGATGAAACGGTTTTTGATACCGTTTGTTTGAAGGTTTATTGCTATACGGGTGCCTGTTTCAATCGACAGATCGTATCATTTTGATCCTGGGATCGTTTATACTTTTTTCGGCAACGATAATCCTGTTTCCCTGATGTTTTAAACGGAGAACAGCGCCGGTGATCTTCGACGGATCGAGTATGTAGGGTCTTCGGTTCTGAAAATACAATTCTTATGGGAAGACGATATAAACAAATAGCAGAGAAGTGAGAGGAAGAAAGATGAAGAAGTATAGAATGGGAACCATCGTCAACACCCACGCCTTGAAGGGCGAGGTCAAGGTCTATCCGCATACGGATGATATCGGACGTTTTGATGAGGTGGACTATCTTGTCGTGGGCGATACGGAGGAGAAGCTTTATATTGAACGCTCAAGGTACCAAAAGAATATGGTCTATCTCAAGTTCAAGGGAAAGGACAAGATCGAGGACGTGCAGAAGTACTTGCAAAAAGAGGTTTTTGCAGACGAGAACAATCTGCGCGAACTCGATGAGAACGAATATATGGTAGACAGTCTGATCGGTTTGGAGGTCTTCTTGGAGGATGGGGAGCCGGTCGGTGTCATAAAGGACCTCCTCTCCTATCCCGCCAATGATATTATGGTCATCGAAAACAAAGATAGGAAGGAGTGGATGATCCCCTTTGTCGACGAGTTCGTTCCCGTTGTCGACCTCGAGGAGGGAAGGGTCATCATAACACCGATCGAAGGAATGATCGGAGAATGAAGTTCCATATTATGACCTTGTTTCCCGATGTGATACGCTCCTACACGGATGAAAGCATATTGAAGCTTGCACAGGAGAAGGGGATGATCGAGGTGTCCTGTTACAACATCCGTGATTTTTCGACAAACAAACACAGGAAGACGGACGACTACCCCTTCGGAGGAGGGCAGGGGATGGTGATGACGGTGCAGCCCATCTACGATTGTTTCCGGCATATCCTCTCCCTGATCCCCGAGGGAGAAACCTTCCGAACCCTCTACCTTTCGCCCAGAGGAAGGACGCATACCCAGAAGAAGGCAATGGAGCTGTCTTCCTTGGACAACCTCATCCTGCTGTGCGGACATTATGAGGGGATCGACGAAAGAGCGATCGAACTTCTCTCAGCCGAGGAGATCTCGATAGGGGACTATGTACTGACCGGAGGAGAGCTGGGAGCCCTCGTGCTTATCGACAGCATTTCGAGGATGGTCGAAGGGGTGCTTTCCTCAACGGAATCCTATCAGGAGGAGAGTTTTTACAATTCCCTGCTCGAATATCCGCAGTATACGAGGCCGCGGGAATTCTTGAACTTGGAAGTGCCCGAGGTGCTTTTGTCCGGCAATCACAAGAACATCGATGAGTGGAGGAGGGAGGAGTCGCTCAAAAAGACCCTCCGAAACCGTCCCGATCTCTTGGAGGGGGCAAACATCACCGAAAAGGAAAGGGAGAAGATAGACGATTGGAAGAGGAGCGAGCGGATCCTCGAAGATTAAGACACAAGATGTTCGTCCCTTCCGTGCGATACAGAGGAGAATATTGCAGGATCGATATGACAAGGTTGCTGTCGGATGACCCTGTAAAGGCGAAAATGAAGAGTGAAGAAGTCGGGAGGTATGGAGATGGCTGTTTTTGACGATTTTTTGAAACTGGATATCAGGGTGGGAACGATCGTGGAAGCAAGGGTCTTTGAAAAGGCGAGAAAACCCGCCTATAAGCTGGGGATCGACTTCGGGCCGGAGTTGAGAGTGAAGAACTCTTCGGCGCAGATCACAGAGCTCTATACGATCGAAGACCTTATAGGCAAACAGGTGCTTGCGGTCGTGAACTTCCCTCCCCGGCAGATCGCGGACTTTATGTCGGAAGTCTTGGTGCTCGGCACTTACAGCGAGGGCGGAGTCGTGTTGATCACCCCGGATAAGGATGTGAAGAACGGGGATAAGTTGGGATAATGGGAACTGTCGGAGTTTGATCGGTCAAAACAACTCGATGGAGCAAAGCTTTTATGTCGTGCCGGAAAAGTATGCGCGTCATATCTTGACCGATAATGACAAACTCCATCTCGGATCGACTGTTGAGCGGATATAACGCAGTTTGACGATGAAGCGGAAATGAAGCTATACGATCTCGGATCTATGGACAGGTTGGAGAAAAAATTTGCAATATGTTTGGATAAGAATGTTCCGTCGGAGGTCTATAAGCAAAACAGTTATTGCGGTTTCGCGTAGAAGAAAGTGGAAAAAGATTGAAAAACAAATAAAAATCAAACAGGATGAAACCCTCCTGCAAATTATGGAGGAGGGCAGGACCGCCCTGCCGAGAGGCATAGGAGTTTTGCATATTTTCAGAATTTTTTGCGATAAGTCTTGACAAAGAGGCGGGACCGTGGTAGACTGGTTAAAATTTGAGGATACAAACCTTTGAATAAGAGTGAGTAGGCCTATGGGATGTGCACAGAGAGTCTTGCGGCGGTGAGAGCAGGGACGACGGAACATAGGTTGAATGGACTTAGGAGGGCGAACGAAAGGGGAGACCCGAGTAGCAATCGACGGCAACCGCAGTCGTTATCAAGCGGAGCGTATGAAAGTACGTGGGCGAGGAGGGTGCTTTGCACCAATTTGAGTGGTACCGCAGGACAGTTCGTCCTGTCTCATAGTTTTTATGAGACAGGACGTTTTTTTATGGAAATAAGAGGAGGTATGAAAATGAAGGGGTATAGAAGATTTCAACAAGGTTTAACAACTCTTCCCGATAAGGAAGGTTATTTCGGAGAGTATGGAGGGGCCTTTCTTCCCAAGGAGTTGGAGCCCGCCTTTCGTGAGATCACAAAGGCTTATGCAGAGATATGTTCCAAGGAGGAGTTCATAGAGGAGCTCAGGAAGATACGAAGGGAGTTTCAGGGAAGGCCGACACCGATCTACTTCTGCGAGAGATTGTCCGAGCTGGCGGGAAGATCGAGGATCTATCTCAAAAGGGAGGACCTGAATCATACGGGTGCTCACAAGATCAACCACTGTATGGGAGAGGGTCTTCTGGCGAAGTATATGGGCAAGAAGAAGATGATCGCCGAGACGGGAGCGGGACAGCACGGAGTTGCTCTGGCGACTGCGGCGGCGTACTTCGGGCTGGAATGTGACATCTATATGGGAGAGGTCGATATCCGAAAACAGCATCCCAATGTGATCCGTATGAAGATGCTGGGAGCAAATGTCATTGCGGTGAGCAAGGGTCTCAAGACCTTAAAAGAAGCCGTCGATGCCGCGTTTGAGGCCTATACGAGGGAGTATGAAGACGCGATCTACTGTATCGGTTCGGCGGTAGGTCCCCATCCGTTTCCGATGATGGTAAGAGACTTTCAGTCGGTCATCGGCTATGAAGCCAAGGAGCAGTTTCGGGAGAGAACGGGAAGGCTGCCCGATACGGTCTGTGCCTGCGTAGGAGGAGGCTCCAACGCGATAGGGATGTTTGAGGCCTTTCTGCCGGAAGAAGTCGAACTGGTGGGGATCGAACCGCTCGGAAGAGGAGAAGCGGTGGGGGATCACGCGGCGAGCATGACCTTCGGTACCAAGGGGATATTGCACGGGTTCAGGAGCATCGTCCTTCAAGATCGGGAGGGCGAGGCCCTTCCCGTCTATTCGATCGCAAGCGGTCTGGATTATCCTTCGGTAGGGCCTGAACACGCCTACCTTCGAGACAGTAAGAGGGTAAGTTACAAAACCGTCGGGGACGAGCAGGCGATGGAGGCCTTCTTCCTTCTGTCTCGCCACGAAGGCATCATTCCTGCGATCGAAAGCGCACATGCCCTGGCCTACGCACTCAAATGTTCACACGACGGAGAGGAAAAGGACATCCTCGTCAATCTTTCGGGAAGGGGAGATAAGGACATCGACTTCGTCTATCAGAACTATGGAACAGGCGAGGGCTTGTTGTTCAAATAAATTTAGAAACCTAAATTGCAATAGCAAATGCATATTTTTTTGAAATTATTTGAAGACCCGGTAT
>JAUMWQ010000103.1 GCA_030529565.1 Filifactor alocis
CAAAAAAGAACTTCCCGCAAAAAACGAAACTGTCGGAGAACCGCTCCCTCCTTTTCTTATCGAAACTGTTGCTTAGCCCTCTCTTTGTCTATTTTCAAAGCCTGCGTTATAAAAAAGTTTTCTGATGTTTCGGGAGCATATCTCGATCGATCTGCTGACTTCGAGATCTCCTTTGAAACAACTTTGATCAGAAAACTTGTATCTTGCTTGCTTCCTCGCATCCCAACTTCTTTTTCAGATCAATAAAGTACTGTCTCTGTCGTTCGAGCAGATAGGAATTGATCAGAAGTTTCAAATCTGGTCTTTTAGCGCTTGCAATTTCGGTAAAGTCCAAGGTAGTGTTGTTTCCGTGCCTAAAGAATCTTCCTGTTACCATACCTTTGAATTTCTCGTTTTCAACTTCGATCTCCAAGAACTTGAGGGGCTGTTTTTTCACAACTTGAAACCGGGTTTTAAGGCCGTCTTTTGCGTATTCGATAAAGGTATCTTCATCGATGATTTCGATGTCGAGAATATCGCTCCTCCATTCAAAATCCGAAATATCTGTTATGGTCATCCATACCTCTTTGATTGGGCATATAAAGGTTACCTTGACATTAGCCGTTGCCATCTTCTCCACCTCCGATAAGATTCAAAGCGAAACTTTTTGTCTCTCGAAATCGAAATTCATGCTACTATCCATCTGTTTATATCAAGAGTGTTTTATAAAATGCTTTTTTGTGATAACTGAACCGTAGACTTCCACCTTTCGAATGGATGACACTATTACATAGAAACTTGCTTAAAGAGCGCGTTAACGGTGATTTCGACTGAAGATAAGGATGGGTTCATCCTCTTCCATCAGATAGACATCGCTGACCGAACTGAGATCGGTGCGAATGTCAATATTAAAGCAGCCTTCGGGGTATTTTTTATTTACAAGGCCTCCCAAAACCGTGATATAGAGAGATTCGTCCTCTATAGAGTGGGAGAGGGAGCGAAGGCTCTTGCCGCTTGATACAAAAGAAACCTTTGCATAGAATGATGTATCCGTGAGTGAAAAATCGGAGAAAGCAAGTTCGTTAAAGTCCGTTCGGCTTCCGGTGTGATTGATATAGAAGATAAAACAAAGTAGGGCTGCACTCGATACGAAGCTGAAAATAAGAAGATTTTTGTAGAAATTTCGCATATTGCTTCTCTCCTTTACGTTTTCGATCCGTTTGGATCAAGCTGCTACGTGGCAGGCAGGTTTGGGAGCGATTCGGTTCAACGTCCAAAACGTGCACATCATAAACAGAGTTCTCAAAATAAGGGTGTCCACATCAAACGTACCGACGGCAAGCAATCTGGATAAAAAGGAATACATAAATGAAACCGATAGAGAGTAGGCAAAGACGAGTTTAGAGTTTCCGGGTAAGACCTCTCTCAACAAAAAGAAGATATAGACCGATAACGGGATGAAGATAAGCAGAGACAGGATACCGCCGATCAATATAGAGGTGTCATACCTGTCGAAGTAGGTGATATATTCCGCTATAGTCTGTGAAGGTATTAGATTGATACCGTTCATGCGTTTGTTTACAAGATATACGGGACGTGAAGAATAAAAGAATTTTGCCAAAAGTAAGAGTAATACATATACGGAGCTTACAACAGTAATTTTTGAGCTCGTGTTTTTCAAATAATACCGCCTCCTTTAAATGGTTTGAGATAAAAGGATCCATCGTTCTATGCAGTGTTTTTATTTTTCCGTTCCCCGTATACTCTACTTTTATTATACAGGTTAGAAGTACAAATGTCCGCACAAGAAAAAATTTTTTACAATTATGTTACAATTTCGATATCATAAAATATAATTTTAAGAAAATATTCCAAAAAAGAGATGCGCAGGAACAAAGAGGAGTCTATGTTCGGACTCGCCTTCAATGGAAAGATTCACGGAGGATCGGTGTTGATCGGGATCGACTGATCATATCCTAATATCTGTTAAAATTGATGGGTTGAATGTTTTGAAAGCTAGGAACATCCGAACGGTTTCTTGGTAATGAGGCTGTATGTCCGGAATTTCAAACGGAGAATAGTATCGCAGATGGAGAAGTTTTGATACTGAAACCTAAGGCGATACCGCATAATTTGCAAAATCAACTAAGAATCGATTTTGCACGAGGGGTAAAATTCTTAAAAATGTTGATATGATAAACTTTTGCATGTTATAAAATCGAAAAAAAATCGGAAGCCTCCATTTGTACGGTATTTTCCTAATAAAAATATCAGGTCTATGCGATGTATGGATACGAAGCATAATTTGAGTAAAAAACTCTTATATAGGCGAGCGGACGATTTAAACGGGTGGCAGTATGAGACGGTACTGTTGAATACTGTTATTCCTCTCTGAGTTGTCGATATCAACGATCTTTGAGCAATAGAAGATAAAACAAAATTTTCGCAGTCGAAACACAGATACATCCATACTTCTATTGAGGAATAATATGAGATGACCTTTCCTCCTCCGTGTTTCGGATATCCGTCCGAAGAAAAAAAGCGGGTGGTCATATCTTCAGCCTTTCTTAACAAAAAAATCAAAACGTGATAAAATAGGAAGAAACCTCTGATGACTTATCTTAGAGAGCTGTTGTTAGGGAGGTAGCACATAAATTGTAAAGAAAACCCCGCATCGTTCCCAAAAACGGAAGAAATACTGTTTTTCTTGGACAACCACAAGTTCTGAAATCCCTCATTTTAGAGGATTTCTATATCTTGTAAAACAAAGGGAAAATCGTTTTGTGTCTTTGTATGCTGCTTTCTAAAAACAGAGCGAAACCGGTTTTGCACAGAGGACACCATTCTTGAAGGGATTCATTTCAGAATGTTTTTGTGTCGTACAAAACAACAGATAAAGTAAGGCGGATACTGCATAATTTGGAAAACTGGCCCAACATTAATTTTGCACGAAGGATGAAATTTTTGAAAACATTGATATGACAAACTTTTGTGTTTTATAAAATCGAAGAAACATCGGAAGTTTGCCTTTGTGTGATATTTTTTAAGAGATCGCTTTGTGCGGTCTTTCCATAATTCGAGTGGATGATCATAGAAGATCTGAAGTTAAGAAGCGGAGATAGAACGTTTGAATGGAGAAGACAGGATGATAAGAGCGGACTTGCATATGCACACCACCGTTTCGGACGGTGCGGACAGTATAGAGGTCGTGGTTACAAGGTGCGCAAAGAAGAAGTTGACACATATGGCCATCACCAACCATGACGATATGGACGGATTTGAGGAGATAAAGAACCTTTGTGAGCACTACGGGATCAAGACCGTCAAAAGCATTGAGATGACGACCTATGATAGGGATACGGGCCTGAAGGCCCATCTTCTGGGCTATGATATTCAAGACGAGGGACCGATCCGTGCACTTACGGATCCCATGTTGAAAAGGAGGCACGAGAATGCCCTGAAACAGATCGCCGTCCTTCGGGACGAGGGCTACGACATCGACATCGACGAGCTCAAAAGCAGGGTATATAAGATCATCTACAAGCAGAACTTGCTCGCCTACTTGGTGGAGAAGGGCTATGCGGATGAGATCTACGGAGAGTTTTACAAGAAGTATTTTTCGGGCGGGGGAGCCTGCGCCTTTCGGTGTGAGGACATCGACACGGTGTCCGCGCTCAAGGCGATCAAGAAGGTGGGAGGTCTCGCCGTGCTTGCACACCCCGGGCAGCAGAAGAACTATGTTTTGATCGACAAACTCCATCCCTTGGGTTTGGACGGGGTGGAACTTCATCACAGATGGAACGATGAAGAGGCGATGAAGGAGATAAAACGTCATTGTGAAGGCAGAGACCTCTTTTTTACGGGAGGATCGGACTACCACGGCTCCTTCAGCAGACACAGGGTCGATATCGGAGACTACTTGGCGACCGAAGAGGCGGTGCGAAGGATCTTTCGTATCGATCCGTGATGATAACAGTATAGCAAAACCGTTGTAGGAAGAAGGGGGGAGAGTTTTTTTCGGATGCAGGGACAGTACGAGATCTATGAGGGAACAATTGAAGATATCATCTTTCGCAATGAGAGCAACGGTTATACCGTCGCCGTGATGTCCGTGCGTGAAAACGAACCGCTGACGATCACGGGCAACTTCGTTTCTCTTGAGATCGGAGACCATCTCGAAGTCAAGGGAGAAAGGACGATCCACCCTTCTTACGGGGTGCAGTTTAAGGTGACGTTTGCGGAGCACAAGGCTCCCGCCTCGGAAGAAGCGATCATGGCATTTTTGTGTTCGGGTGTTTTGGAGGGAGTCGGACGCAAGATGGCGGAGAGGATCTTTGAGAAATTCGGCCTGAATACCCTGGACGTGATGGATAACGAGCCCGAACGTCTGATCGAAGTGGAGGGGATTGGCAGGAGAAAGTTGGAGAGACTGCTTGAGAGCTATCGTGCCAAGAGGGATCTCAACCTTGCCATTCTCAAGTTTTCGCAGTACGGGATCAGTTCGGCGATGGCGATGAAGATCCATCGTTTCTACGGAGAACATGCCATTGAGATCATCGAGGAGAACCCCTACTGCCTCTGCCGGGATATTAAGGGGATCGGATTTCGCAAGGCGGATGAGATCGCAAGGAGGATCGGTATCGAAACAGACGATATCAACCGTCTTATGCAGGGGATCGTCTATCTGCTCCAGGAAGCGGGAGGGCGAGGTCACACCTACCTTCCCGAGGGCGAGTTGATCTACTTGGCAAGAGATCTGCTCCGGACAGAGGAGGAGAAGATCGACGAGGCGATCTACGAACTCTGCGTTCAGGGCTTTGTAGTCATGCAGGTCGCGGAGGAGGAGAGAAGGCTCTATCTCGAGCATTATCACGAAACGGAGAATGCGATCGCCAATGCGCTGGTCCACCTCCTCGGAACGGAAGACGAGATAGAGGGTATGCAGTCGGAAGACTTGATACAGGCGATGGAAGACAAGACGGGGATCTCTCTTGCAGACAAGCAAAAACAGGCGGTTTCTCTTGCTCTCGGACACAAGGTCATGATATTGACGGGAGGTCCCGGAACGGGAAAGACGACCGTCGTCAAATTTATCCTGCGTTGTTTCGAGGATATGAAGAAGAAGGTGTTTCTCTGTGCTCCGACGGGACGGGCGGCCAAGCGTCTCAGCGAATCTGCGGACAAGGAGGCCAAGACAATCCACCGTCTTTTGGAAGTCGGATTTTCGGACGATGACGAAGTCAACTTCTACAACAGGGATGAGAGCAATCCCCTGGAAGCCGATGTTGTGATCGTGGACGAGATGTCCATGGTCGACATCTTTTTGATGAAGGCCTTGCTTAAAGCCCTGCCTACGGGAGCGAGACTGGTTATGATAGGCGATGCCGATCAGCTGCCCTCGGTAGGAGCGGGCAATGTGCTTCGGGATATGATAGACAGCGGTCTGATCCCGACCGTTACCTTGACCGAGATCTTTCGCCAAAAGGAAGAGAGCGGGATCATCATCAATGCACACCGGGTCAACAAAGGCGAGAGCCTGGTGCTGGAGAAGGGGAGCAGAGACTTCTTCTTTATGAAAAGAAGGGAGAAACATCAGGTACGCGAACTGGTACTGGAGCTGATCACACAGCGACTGCCCGAGTACTACGACCTCAAGCCTCACGAGATCCAGATATTGACACCGATACGCAAGGGAGATGTCGGGGTCTATGAGTTCAATAGACAGATCCAACAGGTCCTCAACCCCGAATCGAAGGACAAACCGGAGTTTCGCGCTATGGACGTTGTGTTTCGGGAGGGCGATAAGGTGATGCAGATCAAGAACAACTACCAAAAGAAGTATCGAAGTACCCTTACCTACGAGGAGGGAGAGGGAGTGTTCAACGGGGACATCGGCTATATCGATGCGGTCGACACCGACTTGAAACAGTTCTATATCACCTTCGACGACAATCGCAGATGTCGCTATGAGTTTGCCGAGGCGGACAATATCGAGCACGCTTATGCGATCACCGTGCACAAAAGTCAGGGGAGCGAGTTCGACGTCGTGATCATCCCCATCCTTTCTCTGCCGCCCATGCTTCAGAACAGGAACATCCTCTATACGGCGATCACAAGGGCGAAGAAGGCTCTCGTCCTCGTCGGAGAGACCTATTACGTGGACAAGATGATCCGCAATGTCAACTTGCAACCGCGTTATTCTTCTTTAAACGAAAAACTGAAGATGATGAAACAGACGTGTTTTGAGCAGGAGGAACTGCCGTTTTAGGATGATTTTTTGAATGATGAATAGTTTCCGTAAGAATTTAATAAAAGGGAGAGTTGCAAAATAACAGGAATATCGTTTGCGACCCTCCCTTTTGTATATTTTGGGAAACACCGTACAAATGTAATACTGGTATCTGTTGGAATGGAAAGGTTGAATGCTTTGAAAGCATAGGATTATTCATACTATTCTCCAATAGAAGTATGGATATATCTGTTTTTTGACCGCGAAAAATCGTTTTATTTTCCCCGGGTCACAGATTGTTTATATCCACTATTCAAAAGAATAGTAGTATTAGATTATCATATACAAATTCTTCGATCGGATTTTAATATCAGTTGAGATGGAGTCTTAATTTATTATATTTTTAATAAATATTGAAAAGATATAATCCTGTTAAAGTTTAGGGATCATATTTTTGACTTTCCGGAAAAGATGGGAGGATAATCCTTGGAATTTCTCTTATTTCCTCTTCCTGTACCTGTGTTCTTTGGAGGAGTTTATAGTATTATCTGTTTCAAATGGTATACATGGAATATATCATCATCGAAAAATAATTTGGAGGAGGGTTCAAAGCATTCAAACGATTAATTTTAACAGATAATCTCATCAGGAGGAGAGTTTGAGAATTTGATCTCTGTATTTCTATACTGTTGTTGGATGCACTGCTTGGTATGATCCGGATTTTGGAATCGTTTCTATGCCTGCAGTCTTTCGCATTTCGAACCGGGAACATTTTGATCGAACAACAGTTAAGCACAAAGAAAAGGAGAGTGTTGTATGGCTTTTTTGAAGAAATATCCCCTTCCCATCTCAGGCTTGATTTTGGTGATCCTCGCCCTCGGCAATCTGCTGAAACCTTATGGGGAAGGTTTGAGGACTGTTTTGGGATTGATCGGAGGAATTTTGTATCTGATCTATCTGATCGTATTTGACGCCAAGCTGTCAGAGGCGCTTGAAAATCCGGTGATCGCAAGCGTGTTCCCCACTTTTACAATGGCCACCATGTTGGTACCTACATACATCAAACCCTATGCACCCGCTTTGGCGCCTGCTATTTGGTACATCGAAGTGATCGGTCGTGTGGTACTTTAGCGGGAC
>JAUMWQ010000104.1 GCA_030529565.1 Filifactor alocis
TAAACTAATAAAGACAAATTATTATTATTCTCATAGAGAATGGCCTTATAAAAATGTAAAACCTCGTATTATCGCAGAAAAACTGATGAAAGATGATGCGGATACCGAGGAGATAGGACTAATGGATTATAAGTTTTACTGTTTTAACGGAGAGCCTAAGTATCTGTATATATCGCTAGGTTTTTCGGGGAGTGCTTTTTCGGACGAAGGGGAAACTCGAATCAGTTTTTTGGATATGGACTGGAAGTTTGCACCTTTTGGACGTGCAGATTACAAGGGGCTGGAAGAACTTCCGAAGAAGCCTTCTCGCTTTGACGAGATGGTTGAGCTGGCACGTTTGTTCTCAAAAGGACACAGATTTTTGCGAGTAGATCTGTATCAGATCAACGAGGAGATCTATTTTTCGGAGTTTACTTTTACTCCCAGTGCGGGATACATGCCTTTTTCTCCGGTTGAATATGAACGGATCTTAGGAGATGAGATGATTTTATAGACATTAGAGACAACGTTGGACAAGGATTATCTCATGGAACTGAGAACAAGCGATACAAGAGAGCATGTCCTATCATTTCTTTTACCCGATGTAGGCAAAACGTTGATGAGAGAGTGAACATTCAAAAAAACAGGATCGTTTTTCGTGAAGGGTACATTCTTGAAACTGTTTATTTCGTAGACTTTCTGTGTTTTGTAAAATCACGAAAAGGGCGTTGTGTATCTTTGTGAGACATTTCTTTAAAAACCGCCTTATCCGTTTGAAGAGTTTTGTCCGATTACACTGTATTTGTTTTTATGATCAAGCGACGTTTCGATAAGATTTTGATTTGGAGGATATTATGAAGAAGATAGCTTTGATAACCGGAATTACAGGTCAGGACGGTTCTTATCTGGCCGAATTCCTTTTGGAGAAGGGTTATGAGGTACACGGAATGGTAAGAAGAGCCTCCGTGTCCAACACACAGAGGATAGATCATTTGATCGAAGCGGGTTCTATTAGACTGCACGATGGAGATCTTTCGGACTCCTCATCTTTGATTCGGATCATAAACATGGTCCAACCGGACGAGATCTACAATTTGGCGGCGCAGTCCCACGTTCAGGTCTCCTTCGATGTACCGGAGTATTCGGGAGACATCGATGCCATAGGAGTTCTACGTGTCCTTGAGGCGGTCAGGATCTTGAATTTGACTGACAAGACAAGAATATATCAGGCGTCGACATCGGAATTGTACGGGAAGGTCGAAGAAGTTCCTCAAAAAGAGACAACACCGTTTCATCCTTATAGTCCGTACGCAGTGGCAAAACAGTACGGTTTTTGGATCACCAAGGAGTACCGGGAAGCGTATGGTATGTTTGCGGTAAATGGGATCCTGTTCAACCACGAGTCCGAGCGTCGCGGAGAGAATTTTGTAACGAGAAAGATCACTCTTGCTGCCGGAAGGATCGCAGAGGGGCTTCAAGATCATCTCGAACTTGGAAATATGGATTCTTTGAGAGATTGGGGTTATGCTAAGGACTATGTCGAATGTATGTGGCTCATGCTCCAGCACGATGTACCCGAGGATTTTGTGATCGCGACAGGAGAACAGCATACGGTCAGGGACTTCACCGAAAAAGCCTTTGCAGTAAACGGGATCACACTTCGATGGGAAGGCAGCGGATTGGATGAAAAAGGCTATGATGCCAAGACGGGCAAGATGCTTGTATGCGTGAATCCTGCCTGGTTCAGACCGACAGATGTGGACAATCTCTGGGGAGATCCGAGCAAGGCGAAGAGCGTTTTGGGTTGGAATCCTCAGAAGACGAGCTATGAAGAGTTGATCAGGTTGATGGCTGAACATGACCGGAATCTTGCCAAAGAAGAAGCGAGAAAAAGGGGAAGGATCTAAACAAGAGCGGAAAAAGAGTTTAGAAAATGCAAAGAACGAAAGCAGTCTCTTCTTCGCCCTTTTAAATAAGGACGAGAGAAGAGCCGGCTTATGAGACAAACCTGTATTCAAAAAACAAAGCGGATGACCTGAAAAGTCGGAAGGAAGTTGAAAGAAATGATGAAACAAAACGATAAAATCTATGTTGCAGGACATAGGGGTATGGTGGGTTCCGCCATTGTAAGAAGATTGGAGGCGGAGGGCTACAACAATATTGTAACCAAGACACATAAAGAACTCGACTTGTGCCGACAGGAAGAAGTGGAGACCTTTTTTGAGAAGGAAAGGCCCGACTACGTCTTTTTGGCTGCGGCAAAGGTCGGAGGGATCGTAGCAAACAGCTCCGCCTTAGCAGACTTTATGTATGAGAATATGATGATGGAGATGAATGTGATCCACAGCGCGTGGAAGAATGGATGTAAGAAACTCGAATTTTTGGGATCTTCGTGCATCTATCCGAAGTTTGCACCTCAACCTATGCCGGAGTCCTGTTTGCTGACAGGTTCTCTGGAAGAGACGAATGAAGCCTATGCCTTGGCTAAGATATCGGGTCTTAAATACTGTGAATACTTGAACAGACAGTATGGGACCGACTATATATCCGTGATGCCTACGAACCTTTACGGTCCAAATGACAATTATCATCCGACAAACAGTCATGTTCTTCCGGCCTTGATCCGTCGCTTTCACGAAGCGAAGGAAGGCGGTGTCTCAGAGGTAGCTTGCTGGGGAACGGGTACTCCTCTAAGAGAGTTCCTCTATGTGGATGATTTGGCGGATGCCTGTGTGTTCTTGATGAACAACTATTCGGGAAATCAGACAGTCAATGTGGGAACCGGAAAAGAAATCACGATAAAAAATCTCACCCAACTCGTTTCGGAAATCGTAGGCTACGAAGGCTCCATCGTTTGGGATACGGATAAGCCGGACGGAACTCCGAGAAAGCTCCTCGATGTATCCAAGTTGGAAGGTTTGGGTTGGAAATACAAGACGGAACTGAAAGATGGGATCCGATTGGCGTATGAAGATTTTTTGAACAATCCCAACAGAGCTCAGAGGTAAGAAGCGAATTTTTTCGGGGGGAGAGAAATCAGAGAAGGAGAGATTCTCATGAATATTATTTTGCTGTCGGGAGGTTCGGGGAAGAGACTGTGGCCTCTTTCCAATGACGTGCGTTCCAAACAGTTTATCAAAATATTTAAGAAAGAAGACGGAAGTTATGAATCGATGGTACAAAGAATGTACAGACAGATCAAACAGGTAGATGAGGATGCGCAGATTACGGTCGCGACTTCCAAGTCTCAAGTATCTTCGATCCACAACCAGATCGGCGACAAGGTAAATATTTGCGTCGAACCTTGCAGAAGGGACACTTTTCCGGCTATTGCGCTTGCCACGGCCTACTTACATGATGTAAGGGGAGTAAAGAAAGAGGATTCTGTCGTCGTTTGTCCCGTCGATCCTTATGTCGATGAAGAATACTTCAAGACGATAAAGAAACTGGGCGAGTTGGCGAAGCGCGGAGATTCCAACTTGTATCTCATGGGTATTGAACCGACTTATCCGAGTGAAAAATACGGCTACATCCTTCCCGAGAACAAGGAGGATGTCAGTAAGGTGGAGAGTTTCAAGGAGAAACCTGACGCTAAGACCGCTCAAACTTATATCGATGCGGGAGCCTTGTGGAACGGAGGGGTCTTTGCCTATAAAGTTGGTTATATGCTCGATAAGGCTCATGAGTTGATCGATTTTAAGGATTACGAGGATCTCTATGATAGGTATGAGGATATGACCAAGATCAGTTTTGACTACGCTGTGGCAGAAAAAGAAGAGGAGATTGAAGTCCTTCGATTTTCGGGGCAGTGGAAGGATCTTGGAACTTGGAATACCCTTACGGAAGCCATGGAGGAGATCAAGGTCGGAGAAGCGATCCTCAATGAGAGCTGTGACAATGTACATGTCATCAATGAGTTGGATGTGCCGATTCTCTGTATGGGGCTGAAGGATGCGGTCATATCCGCAAGTCCGGAAGGTATCCTCGTCTCGGACAAACAACAGTCGAGCTATATTAAGCCTTTTGTTGATGATATAAGTGGAAGGATTATGTTTGCAGATAAGTCTTGGGGGAGTTTTCGTGTTCTGGACATAGAAGAGGAGAGTTTGACCATTAAGGTTACCCTACGTCCGGGCCATCGAATGAACTATCACAGTCACGATAGACGAAATGAGGTATGGACCGTTATCTCCGGAAAGGGAAAAACAATTGTAGACGGGATGCAGCAGATGGTCCAAGCAGGCGATGTCATCACTATGGAGGCAGGGTGCAGACACACGATCATTGCCGAAACGGAACTGAAACTAATTGAAGTGCAGTTAGGTAAGGAGATTAGTGTCGATGATAAACAAAAATTTGAATTGGAAGAATAAAAACTTACAGGCGAGTCCTTCAAAGAACGAACCCTTTCTTCTCAAGCCGGCTTACAAGGATTACCTTTGGGGAGGAAGACGCTTGAACGACGACTTTTCTAAGGGTATAGAGGCCTACCCTTTGGCGGAGACCTGGGAGTGCTCCACTCATCCCGACGGACTGTCCATAGTGGACAGCGGAGGATATCGAGGGAGGACCTTGCTCGAAGTTTTGAAGGAGAACCCTTCTTTTTTGGGGAGCGATGTACAAACCGGCGGAGAACTGCCTATACTGATCAAGTTGATTGATGCCGCTAAGGACCTCTCCGTCCAAGTACATCCCGATGATGAGTACGCATATCGGTATGAGAACGGCTCGCAGGGGAAGACGGAGATGTGGTATGTCCTCGATGCCAAAAAAAATTCCAGGCTGATCTACGGTTTTCACACTGAGGTAACCAAACAGCAGATCAGAGAGAGTATAGAGAACAAGAGGATCGAGAAGTATTTGCAGAAGAAGAAGATTGAGAAAGACGATGTTTTTTTTATCAAAGCGGGAACGGTACATGCCATCGGAGCGGGCTCTTTGATCGCTGAGATCCAACAGAGCTCCAACCTGACCTATCGTCTCTATGACTACAATAGGGTCGATAAAGACGGAAAGTTAAGGGAACTTCATATTGAAAAGGCCTTGGATGTTGCGGACATGTCAGCGCAGAAGGAACCCGTTCAACCTATGAGAGTCCTTAAATACAGAAGAGGCTGTGCATCGGAGCTTCTTTGCAGATGCAAGTATTTTCAAGTGGAACGCCTGCTTATCAACACGGAGAGAAACAGACAGATGGCGGAGTTTCAAAGCGGATCGGACTCCTTTCAGTCCCTTCTCTGTATTGATGGATGCGGGGTCTTAATCTTTGGTGAAGAGAAGTACATCCACTTCTTTAAGGGAGACTGCATCTTTGTGCCTGCAAGCTCCGTGCTGATGAAGATCCACGGTAAACTCCAAATGCTCAAGGTGAGTTGTTGAAAAGGAAGGATGAGCTATCTTTGTGTTAAAACCTCAAGGATCGCTGCACAAGTGGATATCGTGCTCTTACTATTGTTATACACAAGATAGAGAACATATAAAGTCAAGGTCTACAAATACTTTTTTGCATACGAAACCGGAGTTTCCGTGTTTTTTCGAATTGTGCGGTATTGCCTTAATCAGAAGGCCCGGTCAATACGATGTAGCATTGTGAACTGCGGGTTATGATAAATAAAGTGACGGTCGGAGCCAATACTGTGTTTTTGGAATTGAAAACCAAGTAGTGAAAGCGGATTGCAAGACAAGAAATAAGGAGAATAAACATGGATAGACAGGAAATTACTCAGCAGTATGAACTGTGGCTGAAACACGCAAAAGAAGATTCGGATCTGATAAACGAGATGGCTTCGTGGAAGGAAGAAGAAATCCGCGAAGCCTTCTATAAAAATCTGGAATTCGGTACGGGAGGTCTTCGCGGAGTGATCGGAGCGGGAAGTGCTCGTGTCAACATCTACACTGTAGCAAAAGCATCTCAGGGACTTGCCAACTATATCTTAAAGCAGGTGCCTCAAGAAGAACGTCGAGTGGCGATCGGCTACGATTCGAGGATCAAGTCCGAGGTGTTTGCAAGAACGGCGGCGGAGGTTTTTGCTGTAAACGGAATCAAGGTCTTCCTTTTCAATCGCCTGATGCCTACTCCCTGTGTTTCTTTTGCCGTTCGGGATCTGGGTTGCTGTGCGGGTGTCATGGTTACCGCTTCACACAACCCGTCGAAGTACAACGGTTATAAGGTGTACAACTCTCAAGGTTGTCAGATCACAACGAGTGTTGCCGATGAGATCTTTGGTGAGATAGAGGCCTTGGATATCTTCCAAGATGTGTTGAGGTTGCAGTTTGACAAGGCAAAAGAGTTGGGAAAAATCGAATTTATCGGCGAAAAAGTCATTACGAATTTTATCGAGGAAGTAAAAAAACGTTCTGTTTTGGATGAAAGCACCGCGGTGGACAAGGACGTGTCCATC
This sequence comes from Filifactor alocis, assembly GCA_030529565.1. Classification (GTDB taxonomy): domain Bacteria; phylum Bacillota; class Clostridia; order Peptostreptococcales; family Filifactoraceae; genus Filifactor; species Filifactor alocis_A. The sequence goes on from JAUMWQ010000104.1 coordinate 6,381, forward strand.
GTATACTCTCCTTTGCACGGAGCGGGCTTGGAGACTGTGACGAGGGTTCTGCGTGAAAGCGGTTACAAAAAGGTCAGCGTAGTCAAAGAACAGGCTGAACCGGACGGAACCTTTCCGACCTGCCCCTATCCCAACCCTGAGATAGAAGAAGCGATGAAGTTGGGAGTGAAGTATGCTCAAGAGCTGAAGGCTGAATTATTTTTGGCGACCGATCCGGACTGTGACAGGTTGGGAGTCGCGGTCAAAGAAGGAGAAGACTATACCCTCTTAACGGGAAATGAGATCGGGGTACTGCTATTTGATTATATCTGTGCCGTAAGAAAAGATCTTGGAACTATGCCGAGTTCTCCTGTGATGATCAAGACCATCGTAACGACGGACATGGCGGAGAAGATCGCACGAAACTACGCTGTGGAGACAATAAACGTTCTTACGGGCTTTAAGTTCATCGGGGAACAGATAGGATACATGGAAGAAGAAGGAAGAGAAAACGACTATATCTTCGGTTTTGAAGAAAGTTGCGGATATTTGAGCGGTACGTATGTGAGGGACAAGGATGCCGTCAATGCGGCCTTTCTTACCTGCGAGATGTTCGCCTTCTACAAGACGAGGGGGATCTCTCTCTCAGAGAAGTTGAAGCAACTCTACGACAAGTACGGATATTGTCTCAACACTCTTCATTCCTATGAGTTTGAGGGAATTGACGGTTTTGAGAAGATGAAGGGTATTATGGAGACCTTCCGAAAAGGGATCGGCGAAATCGCAGGAAGAAAAATCCTGCAAGTCCTCGATTATGCAAATGGGATCGGCGCTCTTCCCAAGTCCGATGTACTTAAGTATATCTTGGAGGAAGGATCCTCTCTCACAGTCCGTCCCTCGGGGACCGAGCCCAAGTTAAAAGCCTACTTTTGTGTAAGAGCGA
>JAUMWQ010000105.1 GCA_030529565.1 Filifactor alocis
ATTTGTGCGGTGACTCCTCAAGCAAACCCCTCACAAAAACACAATGTTCTTTCCATCGTTTTACAAAATATAAGAAGCTTGTGAAACCGATGTTTTTAAGAACTATATCCCCGTCTAGAATACCGGTTCAGTTTTGTTTTGCGAATTGTACGGTATCCTCTTGGTAGCGGTTATTGCTTTGGAAGGCTTTGAAACACCATATCTTTCAAATAAAAAATGTTTATACTATTCTCCGTTTGAAATGCCGGATATAAAACATAGAGTATCAGCAAAAAAACGATTTGGAGGACGATGGTTCAAAGAGTTCGACCGGTCAATTTTAATAGATAAAAGTATTATACAAAAAACCTGCCCGTTTTTGGTACATCTGTCAAAAACGGGCAGGTTTTTTTGCATATTTGAGAAGGGATACGGATGGAAAGAGGGTTTGAAAAAATTTTGAGCTTCCCGTCGAACTTCTCTTCTATCGAATTTGGAAAGTAATGGAAGAGAAATTGGCATACAACTTGCATACATTTAAGGTGAATATGTGGGAACTATATTCATATAAATCCGTTATTCTGTTAGATGTTTGGATTGCGATAGGTATACTTCGAATTCTATGATCGCGTTTGAAACGCTTTCCGACTTTGTGAGGGTGTCTTATCGGCATTTCGAACGAACAAGTGTTGAGAAGGAGGATGGAACATGAAGTTTGGAGTATTAAAAGACACAAAAGAGGGGGAATACAGGGTCATTGCCACTCCTGCGGAAACAAGTATGATCTTGAGGGACGGACACACGGTATACGTCCAGAAGGGAGCGGGAGAAGGATCCGGCTTTAAGGATGAAGACTACCTCAGAGAAGGTGCAATCCTTTTGGAGACAAGAGAAGAGATCTATGAAAAATCGGACTTTGTGGCGAAGGTAAAGGAGATCGAAGAAGAGGAGTTTCCCTTGTTAAGGCAAGATCAAATCGTGTTCACCTGTATTCATCCCGCAGCACATCCTCAGGAGGTACAGGCTCTTCTCAAGAGCGGCTGTATTGCATTTACCGCCGAAGATTCTCATCGTTACGGTTCTCCGAACTGTGAGGCTGCAGGAAAACAAGGTGCTTTGATGGGATTGGAATCCCTGTTGTCCATACATGGAGGCAAGGGAAAGTTCGTAAACGGCCTTGGAGGTGCTCCGGGAGTCAAAGCTTTGGTTCTTGGAGGAGGTACGGTAGGAAGGGCAGCGGTATCGGTGCTGCATGCTTTAGGGGCGTGGGTAACGGTGATGGATATCAATATCGGGACCCTCAGAGAGATAGGAAGACAGTTTAACGAGGAGGTCAATACGGAGATATCGAACCGCTATAATATTGAGAAGATCCTTCCGGAGGTCGATGTTGTATACAATTGTGTAAAGTGGCCTAAGGAATCCAAGGAGTTTTTGATCAGCAGAGAAATGGTGGCATCGATGGAGAAGGGATCCGTCATTGTAGATATCAGCAACGATGTCGGAGCGATCGAGACCTTCCGTGAGACGACGCACAATAATCCGAGATATGTTGAGGAAGGTGTTGTACACTACTGCGTAAGCAATATCCCAAGTGCCATCTCGCAGTCGACTTCCATTGCTTATGCGGCATCGGTACTCCCGCATTTTCGACGTATTCTGAACAAGGGTGTTGAACAGGCGTGTATTGAAGACGGTTTTTTGAGAAGAAGTCTTACCGTGTATAAGGGGAGATTGACACATGAGGAAACGAGTGCGCTCCAAGGTCTTCCTTGGATCAGACCTGAGGATGTCTTGAAGATCGCCGACTGCGACCTCGATGTTGCACCTCCGGCTACGGGAACGAGATCGAGTAATTTCCTCAAAGGATAGGAAGAGGAGGTCCGTGTTATGGATGAAAGGTTTGAGTGCTTATTTTTGAACGAGGCGGAGACGGTGGAGTGTGGCTCCAAAGATATGAAGCGTTGCATCGAGGTCATGGAAGAGATGTTTGAGTTGATGGCAGAGGGAGACTACCTTATGGGATCTCCGAACCGAAACGCTCACGGGATCAAAATCTATTTTCCGAAAGAAAGCAGGTTTCCCAATATGCCCTTGAAAGGACCGGACAGAAGGTTCATGGCTCTTGTAGCTTATCTTGGAGGAAGGTTCAATATCTGCGGAGAAAAGTGGTACGGTTCCAATGTCAAAAATAAGGACAAGGGTTTGCCGAGATCGATTTTGACGGTTTTGCTCAATGATGCGGATACCGGGATCGTAAAGGTTCTAATGTCTGCAAATTCTCTTAGTGCAACTCGTACCGGAGCGGTTGCGGGAGTGGGGGCAAAGCACCTCTCCGACATCTCTGCCAAGACTGTGTCTGCGGTAGGCTTGGGCGTGATCGGAAGGAGCTGTCTGGATGCAGCCTTACATGTTCTCGAGACAGTAGAGGAGGTGTACCTCTTTGATATCGACAAGAAGGCTTGCGAGGCCTATGCACAGGAGTTGGAAAAGAGGTGGGGCATCTCGGTAAAGGTGACCGAGGATGTCGAAGAAGCGGTCAGGAAGGGAGATGTCATAAATCTTGCGACATCGGGAGGAGATTCGCCCTACATAAGACAAGAATGGATAAAGAGGAGGGCTCTTCTCATCTTTGTGTCGGATGCCAATATCGAAGAGAGTATTATGACATCGTCAAACATCGTTGTGGATAATTGGAAGATGTACGAAGCCTATGCACAGGAACTTGAGAAGGAAGAAGGGAGTTTCGCCGACAATCTGAGCGGGATTTGCGGCTATCTGATGGACCTGGTTTGGGAGAAAAAGATATCGAGGGCGGATATTGTTGATATCAGCGAGCTCGTCTGTAATAAGAACAGGGATCATCTTTGTAAAAAGGACAGAACGGTATTCATCATGGACGGTATGCCGGTGGAGGATGTGGCCTGGGCTTATGAGATCTATCAAAATGCATTGAAAAGAAACATCGGGACAAGATTGAATTTTTGGGGATAACATTGTCAGGATAGACAAACTATTGTTTAGAATAGGAGGATATCATGAGTGCAAAGGATTTTCTACTCGATTTTGCAATAGCATCTTTATTTATTATGGTGGGACAGCTTATTCGGGCAAAGGTGAGCTTCGTTCAGAAGTTTTTTGTACCTGCAAGTATGATCGCGGGCTTTATGGCATTGGCTCTTGGAAGACAGGGACTTAATATCCTGCCTTTCTCCGAGGAGATAGGCTCCTATGCGGGAGTGCTCATCATCGTTATTTTTGCCGCTGTAGGGATCAACGGATTTTCGTTTTCTAAGGCGGATTTTAAATCCGAGATCAATAGGGTAGGATCGTATTTTTCTTACAAGGTCTTGGCACAGGTAATACAGTTCAGTTTGGCACCTCTGTTTTCTATTGTGGTAATATCGAAGTTGTTCCCGAAGATCAACTACGGTTTCGGGCTGTTATTGGCGGCGGGTTTTACAGGAGGACACGGAACTGCCGCTGCGGTGGGATCGACCTTTGAAAAGCTTGGGGATGTAGAGGCGATGGATATCGCCATGACCTGTGCTACGGTAGGGATTCTGTCAGGGATCTTCGGAGGTCTCTTCTTTATCAAAATGGCAACGAAGAAGGGATGGACGAAGTATATCTCCGGTTTCCAGACGATCTCCGGAGATCTGAAGACGGGTTTGATCCCGAAACAAAACAGAAAGTCGATGGGTGCGGAACCCATATCTTCTATGGTTTTGGATCCCTTGGCTTGGCATCTTGCGATCCTTCTGCTGGCTTCGGGGGCAGGTATGTTGTTGAACAATTGGATCTTTGATGTGACGGGATTGGATCTCCCGACATATTTGGTCTCCTTCCTGATCGCCATTGCCATGTTCCTGGTATTCAAGAAGGCGGGGGTAAGCGAGTATATTGATGAGAATGTAGTGAATAGGATCTCAGGAACATCTACGGATTATCTCGTGTTCTTCGGGATCGCTTCGATCAAGATCGCCGTCATTGTAAAATATGCAATACCCTTGTTGTTGCTGTTGTTATGCGGTATGGTCATTGTGGTTCTGACCCTGATGTTCTTCGGCCCCGCGATGAACAAGGGAAGTTGGTTTGAACGTTCCATTTTTGTGTTCGGATACTCCACGGGAGTCTTTGCCATCGGTTTTATCCTGCTTAGGATCGTCGATCCGGAGAATTTGTCCAAGACCTTGAACGATACGGCCTTTGCAGCGCCGTTTACCACGCCGATCGAGATGTTTGCCTGGTCGATGGGACCTATGATGCTTTTGAACGGTGCACATTGGAAGTTTATCGGGATTTATCTCGTCATTATGGCGGCCTGTGTTATTGTAAATATTGTATTTAAGTGGTGGTGGCTGAAACTTACTCTTGACAGACCTGCGGAAGGGGAGATATAAGAACTTGCTTTTATCTTCATAGTTTGATAGGATTTCTGTATAAGGCTTAGGATCGATCTCGAAATACTGTGGAAAACGACATACTCGGTTGCAACATAAGACCATTGCGTTCACTATCGAATTGGCAGAATGAGAAAAGAGGGAATACATGGAACTGTGGGGTAAACTTTTTCAGGGCAAGGGATATATCGATGGCATAACGATAATCAATTTGGAGGGAGAAGTACTGTTTACTGCAAAGTTGAACCGAAAGCTGTCGGGACGTGAGGACTCGTACCGCTGGGTCGGAAAAAAATTTTTGGACATCTACGAGAATCTGAATCCACAGAACAGTACGATCATTAAGGCGATGGAGCTAGGGATGCCCATCTATATCGAAAATCAGGACATCAAAGTAAAGGGGGAGGATCAGATCCGTATTTCAGCTCTGTCCATTCCGATCAAAAGCGGTGGGAGGATCGTTGGAGCTATTGATCTGTCTGTGGAAGAAACGCAGGAGCCTTCATCGAAACGGATCGAAAAGATCAATTTGAACTGTGAAGACTTCCCTATCACCGGCTCCGGAAAGTTTCTCGCTCAAAATCGGGCCAACTTTACTATGGAGGACATTATTGCAAGGGATGAGAGGATGAAACTTGCAAAGGAATACATTCCCGTCGTCGCTTCTTGCGATCTTCCCGTGATGATATACGGAGAGACCGGAACGGGCAAGGAGGTCTTTGCTCAAGCGATCCATAATGCGAGTGCCAGGGCGGACAAGGCGTTTATTGCCCAAAATTGTGCGGCGATTCCGGACACTCTTCTTGAAAGTGTTTTGTTCGGGACTTCTAAAGGGGCATTTACCGGAGCAACGGATAACAAGGGACTGTTGGAATTGGCTGACGGAGGAACACTGTTTCTCGATGAATTGAACTCCATGCCTCTTTATCTTCAGTCCAAACTCTTGCGAGTCGTTCAGGACGGTTGTTTCAGGAGCTTGGGAGATGAGGAGTCAAAGAGTGTCGATGTCAAGATCATCACCTCGATGAACATAGATCCCCTGAGGGCGATAGAGGAGGGCAGGATAAGGAGGGATATCTATCATAGATTAAGCATGATGTCCATTGAGATACCTCCCCTTCGTAAGAGAAAAAAAGATATCGAACACTTTGTAAAGTATTATATCAACAAACACAACAAGACCTTTCAAAAGAACATACAGTATATATCGAAGGAGTTGCTCGACAGACTGAAAGCTTATGACTGGCCGGGAAACGTAAGAGAACTGGAACATATCATCGTCTACGGAATGAGCGTGGTCCACAAGGACAGCAGTGTCCTGGAGTGGAAGGATGTCGAAGAAAAGTTCTCGGATAATTGCGAGTTTGAGCCCATGAGTATGACAGGTGAGGCTCAGATATCTTCTTTGAAAGAAATGGTCGAAAAATATGAAAAGCATCTGATATGCCGGGCCTTACGAAAACAGGAATGGAATGTGTCGGCGACGGCGAGACTGCTCGATGTTCCGAGGCAGACCCTCCAGAGAAAAATGTATAAGTACGATATTTCCGCGGATGAGAGGTAGAGTTGTATAAGACGGGAGATATCGCATGATGAAAAAGTATAACTCAAACTTCGCACATAGATTATCCTGCAAACATATTGGAACATCAATATTTGACTTCTCTCAGTTATCGAAATTCTGTCGAGGTATCGGCTCAAAAAACGATTTGATAAACGCAGGTAGAGTATCTATAAATGTATGCAACAATTCTTCTATGTGTTCTTCACAAAGAGTAGTATGCTCGCGAAAAAGAGCCTCAAACATCTCAAGTAAATGTTGAAAGGCTTCGATCCATGTAATATCGGAAAGTTCATCGTAAATCAATAGAAACAGCTCCCCGAACGAACGCTTATCCTGATCTTCTCTCCTCTCGAGAGAAAGCATCATGTAGCGTACAAACACAACTGCCGTGTGAGCAGTCATGGCATCGTAAGACAAAGAGCGACATTCCTTACCAAGTTTTAAGGAACTCTTACACACTTTGAAGAATACTTCGATGTCCCAACGCTTGCCATAGATACGGATGATCTCTTCTTCCTCTAAGGCGGTATCGGTAGAGATCAGACACAGATATTGGTTTCTCTTGTTTCGGTTACGAACGTATACCACTTTGGCAGGAAGAACTTCTGCATCTTTGACAACCTCAACATCCACAGAAAGTAGGTATCGGCTTCGACCTCTCCTCTTTTTGCTCTGCTCATAGATCTTGGTTAGAGGAAGATCTTGTCCTTGATAGCGAAAGAACATCTTAGAACTCTTTCGTACCATGGCGATCACCTCATAGCCGATGGCTTTGACCGAATGAAGGCTGCTTGGAGAAGTAAACCAACGGTCAAACAGAACATACTTGGCGGGAATGGAGGCATTCTTGGAGAAGCGAAGAAGTTCAAGCATCACTTCGGTTGCTTTTTGCATAGAACGTTTCCTTCTCTTGTATCCGAGACTTCTCTTATCCATTTCCTGTGCTTCTCTGACTCGATTCTTCTTTTGTTGGGAGGAGAGAAGGGAGAAGTTGACCGGAAGAAACGTACTTCCGTCGGACCATCCGAGGGTAAGCATACGAAAGCCGAAACAGTATCTGTTTTTTGAATGATCAAAGGTCTTGGCAAGAAGTTCCACTTTTTGAGAGCGGTTTCTTTCCACCAAGGAATCATCTACGATCAGCACATTCACACGATCCTCGTTGTTCAGAGGGACAATGGCATTGCAGATGATGCGAGAAGCAACTAAGGTTGTAAAACGCATCCAATGGATCTGAGCACTCTTCATAAATCGGTAGAGGGTATCTTTTGCAAAGGTTGGAGCATGGTGTTCGGTGATCAAACTCATGTAGAGACTTCGGTTGGAGAAGGCAAGTAAGAACAGAT
>JAUMWQ010000106.1 GCA_030529565.1 Filifactor alocis
AACACACAAAACACACACATAAAAATAACCCGGTCGGATCATGGTCGGGTATTTTTATTGCCGGTATAGGGAGAGTTTGATGTATCGGAGAATGGCAAGTATTACCGGTATTTGTGCAATAGCATTGAAAACAAGCTGCAAAACGAATATTTCTATATTCCGATCAGGATGAGAGTTTTCCTTGGATAAGGATTTGGAATAATTTAAGGAAAACATTGCCTTTTATCTGTTTTTTGTATTATAATGTCTCTAGGAATAGTCAAAACTTTTCTAAAAAAATATCTATTAAGGCGATATTATTTTGAGAAAATTAAAACTCAAAGTACATAGCTGGAGAGGGGTAAAAGATGAGAAAATATGAAAGCGAAAAAATCAGAAATGTAGCGATTTTGGGACACAGCGGTTCAGGAAAGAGTAATCTTATCGAGGCGATCCACTTTACCGCGGGATTGAATAACAAGATTTCGAAACCGACAGATGCGGTCAATCTCACATCTTCTATGAAACTCTTTTCCGTAGAGTACCATAACAATAAATACAACATTCTGGATACACCGGGCTACTTTGATTTCTCGGGAGAGGTCATCTCGGCGATGGGAGCTGCATCCGGAGCGATCATCGTGGTAGATGGAACGACGGATCTGCAGGTCGGAACCGACAAGGCTCTGGAGATCACCGATGATTTCAATGTGCCCAGATTGATTTTCGTCAACAAGATCGACAGCGAGAAGGCGGAGTACGACAAGATATTGGAGCAATTGAGAGAGAGATACGGCAAGAAGATCGCTCCCTTCCACATTCCTTGGGGCAAGGGAGACAGTTTCAAAGGTTTTATCAACGTAGTAGGGATGTTCTCCAGAGAGTATAACGGTAAGGAGTGCGTAACCGTACCCTTCCCGGAAGAGTACCGTGAAGAAGCTGCTCCGGTGCGCGAGATGCTCCTTGAGTCCGTTGCAGAGTCCGATGAGGCTTTGATGGACAAGTATTTCAACGGAGAAGAGTTTACCAACGATGAGATCCGTCGCGGTCTGCGTGCAGGGGTCCTCAACGGGGACATCATCCCTGTGCTCTGCGGTTCGACAGCGAAGAACATCGGTATCCACACCCTGCTTGATTCAATGATAGACTTCCTTCCGTCGCCGGTCGATATTTTGGCGACCAGATATTCCACGGACTTTATCATCCGAGTGTTCAAGACGGTGGTCGACCCCTTCATCGGAAGGATTTCCTATGCGAAGATCGTCGAAGGAGACGTCGATCCTGAGGTCGAACTCTTCAACCTCAACCGAGATTCCAAAGAGAAGGTTACCAAGATGTATACGGTGGTCAACGGCGAGCTCAAGGAGATGGACGGAGGAGTAGCCGGAGACATTGTGGTGTTGACCAAGCTCTCCGACACTTTTACAGGAGATACTTTGGCAACTTCGAAAGATAAGACTCCGATAGAACCTTTGGAGTTTCCGAAACCGCAGATGCTCGTTGCGATAGAGCCGGCAAATAAGGGAGATGAAGACAAGATCTCCACAGGACTTCAAAGACTGATGGAAGAAGATCCTTCCTTTACTTGGGAGAGAAATGCGGAGACCAAACAGACGGTCCTCGGAGTGCAGGGAGACATTCACGTCAATGCGCTCAAGGACAAGCTAAAAGACAAGTTCGGTGTGGCAGTCGAGTTGCATGACCTGAAGGTGCCTTACCGTGAGACGATAAAAGGAAAGTCCGATGTGCAAGGCAAGCACAAGAAACAATCGGGAGGACACGGACAGTACGGAGATGTCAAGATCCGTTTCGAACCTTCGAGAGAAGAGTTTGAGTTTGCGGAAGAGATCTTCGGAGGCTCGGTGCCCAAGTCCTACATCCCGGCAGTCGAAAAAGGTCTTAGAGAGTCGATGGAACACGGTATCCTTGCAGGTTATCCCGTGACCCATATCAAGGCGACCCTGTATGACGGCTCCTACCACGATGTCGACTCTTCGGAGATGGCGTTTAAACTGGCTGCTAACCTCGCCTTCAAAAAGGGGATGGAAGAGGCGAGACCGGTCCTTCTCGAGCCGATCATGAGATTATCCATCGTTGTTCCTGAAGAATACATGGGAGACATCATGGGAGATATCAATAAGAAACGCGGAAAGGTCTTGGGTATGGAGGCCTACAAGAACCGTAAGCAATTGATCAAGGCGGAAGCTCCTCAGGCGGAGACCTTCAAATATGCGATCGACTTGAAGGCAATGACTCAAGGAAAGGGCTATTTTGAGATGGAGTTTGTTCGCTACGAGGAAGTTCCTGCTCAAATGGCGGAGAAGATCGTTGCGCAGGCAAAAACGGAGGAATAAGCTCCTTGTGTGAAGAGGATGTAAGCATCTTCGATATGGAACAAGATACAAAGCGGGAAGGCAATGCCTTTCCGCTTTGTCGCTTTTATAATGCTGTTTATACTATTTTTTAATAGAATGACGGTTATGTCTGTTTTGTGATTACGAAAATTCGTTTTATCTTCTGTTGAATGTAGATCGCCGATATGCATAATCCAAATGAGCGACAGTATGATACCATCCTCCGTTTGATACTATTCTCCGATAGAAGTATGATTGTATTTACTTTGGAGCCACACAAGTTCCTCTTATCTCTTACGGAGTATAAATCGGCGATATTCACAGTTCAAATGAATAATAGTATGAAATGTCGGGTCATAGAATATATTATTACCGGAAAACAATTTAGATGATCGTATACTTCGAAGTATTCAAGAAGTAAGTTTAAATAGAGAATAGCATTATGTAATATTTCTTATCGAAAAACAATTTGGAGGATAACAGTTCAAAGTATTTAAGGAAGCACCGCACAATTCAAAAAAACACCGTAAAATCAATGTATAGGAATGACAGGTTTCTTGAAAGTATTGATTTGACAAAACTCCATTTTTTTCAAATTCATAAGAAGATCAAGATTTGACATTTGTGCGGTATTGCCCTGACAGGGGATAGTAAAGAGCGGAAAGGAGAAGAGAGATGAGAGTTTTTGTTGCGGACGCGTTTACGTCGGAGAAGTTTTCGGGAAATCAAGCGGGGATCGTCCTCCTGGAGAAGGGGGAGGATTATCCCGGGGAGGAGTTTATGAAGAAGTTGGCGGCGGAGCTCAAGCATTCCGAGACCGTATTTGTAAAGCAGGAGGGAGAAGGGGTCTTTCGCCTCAGATATTTTACCCCGACGGAGGAGGTCGACCTCTGTGGACATGCGACCATAGCGACTTTTTCGACCCTCAGGGAAGAAGGGTGGATCCAAGAGGGTATGTACAAGGCTCTTACCTTGGCGGGAGAGCTTGAAATCGCAGTCGAAGATCGCGGTGTTTGGATGGATATGGCGGTCCCCTGTTTGTTCCGAGAATTTTCGAGGGAGGAGAGCAGGGAACTTTACGAGGCCTTCGGTCTGGGAGAGGGCGACCGACCCGAGCTTCTTCCCAAGATCATCAGTACGGGACTGCCTGATATTATGGTGCCCGTGGCGAGCAAGAAGGCCTTGGATGGCTTTGTTATGGACAGGGAGAGAGTTGTGGCTCTTTCTGAAAAGTACGAGGTCATAGGGATGCATCTCTTCGCTCTCGACCTCGAGGGTAAAGTAACCGCCTATTGCAGGAACGTCGCACCTCTCGTAGGCATCGATGAAGAATGTGCGACGGGCACCTCCAACGGAGCTCTGACCCACTATCTTGACTTGGAAGGCTTGATTGACAGGGCAGGCGAAAACACCTTTGTCCAAGGGGAGAGCATGGGAAGAGCATCGGTGATCAAGAGCCGATATCGAGGCTCTACCATCGTTATAGGAGGAGATGCCGTGATTACGATGGAGTGTTTTTTGTGGTAGAAAAACCGGGAGGATGAATTCTATCTTACGAGAAGGTTTTGGGAGGTATGAGAATTCAGATCGCATCTTTGGTCAATAGGACTGTGATCCAAGTTGCTCATGAAGCAGCATCCGGATCGAAGCTTCATGCTATTATTTATTTAAAACCTTGATATTAACGAATTGCGCTGTGCGCAAGATGAAATGGGTTTTTGTAGTTGCAGAATAGATATGATCGTGTTTGTGAAGAAGGGTATCAAAGATTAAGATACGGATCTTTTTTGTCGCTGATTCCGTCCTGTTTTTTTGATGGGGACAGTGGGTATATTAAGAAAAACACCATATAATTCTACAAATTGGAGCGAAACCGGTTTCATTCAAAAAACGAAATTCTTAAAAGTCTTCATTTCACAAGAGAGTTATGTTGTATAAAGCAACGGTAAAATAAGGATGCTGCTTTTGTGATATCGATGACAGGAACCGATCGAAGGTCTGGAGGAGATTTTTGGCACGTTGGACAAACATCATTGATCCAAGGTGCAGGAGGAAGAAAGGACGGTTGGAGGCTATGAAGGACTTTGACGATGAGAAGTTGCGCGGGATGCAGAAGCAAAAGGGGACGGATCAACCTAAGGATAAGAAGGTAAGTAAACTTCGAAAGACACCGCAGGAGATCGAAGCGGAGTTGGAACTTTTTTTGCAGGGAGAAAATCGCAAGCATTTCGATCCTAAGCCTTCTGACAATTTTCGTAACAATCAAAGGAAGTTTCAGTACGACTATGAAGAGGACTTTTATGAGCCCGACTACGACGAAGACGGATTCTAAGGATTGCAGTCAAATACATCCGGGGATATCGCCACATAGACCCGGATGTATTTTTTTGTATCTGTGTCTCTTCCCTTTGGCGGCGAAACCGTGCATTTCCCGGGATGATGAAAAATAACTGTAAAAAAAGAGAAAGATGGGTTATAATGATAGATAAACGTTAGAGCGTTTAATGCTCTGTTACCTTTGTAGGATGCGTGTGTCGAGACTTGTATTTCAGAGATGCTAAGACCGTTTTGAGATTTTGTGCAACCTTTAGGCATAGAAGTGGACTGTGTCGTCCTTCGATAAAAAGGCTGCATACAGAAACGATGTGAACGGCTGAACTAAGGGATTGATTCCGAGATACAGTCATATGAGATGATAGTTTAAAAAGAAAATAGTAGTGAGAATAAAAAAATTATCCCTGTAAATAAAAGGGGATGTATGTAAAGGGGGATCAGATTGCAAAACACAAGAGAGAGTGCGCAGTTGGAGGCAGGTCGAATTTCCTATGCGATCAGGATGTTTTTTGTGGGAGTTCTCGTTCTTTTGGTGAGCGGTTCCATAGGAATGTTTGAACTATTGCTGTTTGTAATGCCGATTTTGATCGCGATCACGGGAGTGGTTTCTTCTTTGAAGTATGCGGCTGTTGTTGCAGGAGCTTTGATATCGATCAGCGTTTTAGTATCGTTGTTGTCGGTTCCTTTTGAACTGATGTTATTCTTATCGATGGTCGGCTTGCTTACTGCTTACGGGATCGTTCGAAGGAAGAGTCCTGAGGAGACGATGCTTTGGATTACAGTGTTTTCGGGAGCCTTGTTTTCAATATGGAGTCACCATTATTATAAGGTTACGGGAGAGAAGATCACCAGGACGATCGTACTTGGATATCAAAAGCTCTTTACTCACAATAGGGACTTGGAAAGTCAGATCGAAATGCTTAGCGGTATAGAGATCCGTGCCTTTGTGAGTAGGACCTTGTACTTTCTTCCGGCGGGGATCTTGTGTCTGTCTTTTGTTTTGGCTTTGACGACTTTTTATTTCACCGGACGCACCTTGAATCGTTATACGAAGAGGGATATTTTCCCCAAGTTTCGTGAGTTTCGTATGCCCGGAAGTCCCTTTGTGATATTGGGGATCTTCCTTTTTGTGATGTTCGCTCAATTGATTATGGGTGAACACTATCCCATAGAGATAAGTATAACCATGTTGATTACTCTCTGCTTTATCTTCTATATTCAGGGGCTTGCGACACTTACTTTCGGAATAAAGAGGGTGTTTTCGTCTTTTCTTTCCAACCTGTTGATTCTAGGGGTGGGACTGGTGTTCCCAATGGTAGCAGCTGTGATCGGAGCGATCGACTTTGTCTCCGGTCTACGAGAAGAAAAAGAAATGGAGGAGTGATGACAGTATGGGGTATAGGCAGAAGATGAACCTCGTCTATCCGATTGCACTCTTGGTCGGTTCGATTCTGTTTTTGAAATATAATTATTGGATCACCGCAGCGGGACTCGTTCTCGTTATTGCGATGTTTTTTCTCGAGCGTCTGGAACGACGCAAGAAGGATGCAGAGTGGACCCAGTACTTGGAGACTTTGTCGCTAAGTATGGATCATAGTACAAAGCAGGCGATCACGAACCTTCCGATACCTTTGTGTATGTGCAGGATGGACGGGACGATCACCTGGTATAACAAGAAGTTTTCGGCTGTGGCGATGAAGAGCGGTCTGATCGGTCAACACATCGACACCGTTTTTGAGGAGATCAGCATAGAAAACATTTCGCTCAAGGGGGACAATCCCTCGACCTTTATGGAGATCGGGCCCAAGAAGTACAAGATCGTGTACTATGTGGTTCCCAATTCCAAGAAGGACAACGGGATGATCATGCTGTATTTTATAGATGAGACTCGTTATGAAAATCTGATGGAAGAATATAAAAATACCAGGACGGGGATCATTTTGATCCAGGTGGACAGTTTCGACGAGGTCCTGGATACGGTGAAGGATACCGATAGGCCTCTGATGGAAGCGGAGGTTGAAAGAAAACTCAAGGTTTGGGCGGAGAACTACGATGCCGCTATCCGAAAGGTAAGCAAGGATAGGTACTTTGTTTTAGTCGACGAGCAGAATCTTGAAGGAATGGAGGACAATAAATTTTCGATTCTTGATGAGATTAGGAAGAGCGACTTTAAAAGCACCCTTCCCGTGACCTTATCGATCGGAGCCTCCCCAAGGATGAAGACCTTGCAAAAGACACATGAAGGTGCGGTTTCGGCCCTGGATCTGGCTCAGGGACGAGGAGGAGATCAGTGTGTGATCAAGCGAGGAGAGAGGTTTGCCATTTATGGAGGTAAGACCAAGGCTGTGGAGAAGAAGACACGGGTCAAGGCGAGGATCATTGCCTATGCTTTGAAGGATCTGGTTCACTCTGCCGACCATGTATTGATCATGGGACATACCTTTGCGGATCTGGATGCCTTGGGTTCGGCGATGGGGGTGTATGGGATCTGTCGCATGCTCGATAAGAAGGCGAACATCGTACTCAACCATTCGAATACGTCAATCGACACCTTGTATGAGAGGA
>JAUMWQ010000107.1 GCA_030529565.1 Filifactor alocis
AACCGTGCAACCGTGCAACCGTGAAACATCGTTTCACCTCCTACGAGATACAGATCCTTGATATCGATAACTTAAACATCATACTATTCTCAGATAGAACTACCGGGTATGTATAATAAAAAACAATTTGGAGTGTTCTATACTTCAAAGCATCCAACCTGTCAATTTTAATAGATAATAGTACTATCTTCGGTAGAGCAAAGGACATCGATATCAACATAAATAACAGCATAAGATATAAAAGGCGGTAACTTCACCGTCTTTTTTATATGAAATTATTCTTGACAATTGTTTATACTGTATATATAATATATATACAGTATAAACAATCTTGATTTTCCTGATCATCTGATCGAACTGTCGGCAAGGTAAAGTTTGCCTTGTCCATCATCTTCTATCCGTTTAAATTGGAAGGTTGCTACTTCGAGCTATATGGTCATCCGTATTGTTTTTCGATATACACTCCCTAAAATTTCAAACGGTGAATCGTATAACAGGTGATAATACAGCTTATTTTCCACAGAAGGGAGGGACGAATCTCGGCCCAACAGCCGAATAAACGATGAACCTTATTATTTCAAATATTTCCAAGGAGCCCATTTATGAGCAGATCAAGAATCAGCTCAAAAAACAGATCCTTCTCGGAGACATCCGAGAGGGAGATCTTCTCCCATCCATCCGTTCCCTTGCCAAAGAATTGGGGGTGTCGGTGATCACGACCAAGCGAGCCTATGACGATCTGGAGGTCGAGGGCTATATCGCGACCATGCAGGGCAAGGGTTCCTACGTTCTCGGAAGAAACACCGAACGTTTGAGGGAACAAAAATTATGTGAGATCGAAGAACTTCTTCAGACCGCCATCGACAGGGCGGAGAGTATCGGAGTAGCTCGGGAACAGTTGATCGAAATGCTGGATCTTCTCTACGAAAAATAGGAAGGACACACAGGTTGGGAAGAACCGATAAGACCGAATTTTCAAAAGGAGGCACAAAGTTATGCTGAAACTGGAACAAGTAACGAAATACAGGGGGACCTTCGGTTTGGAGAACATCTCCTTCCATCTTCCCGAAGGTTATATTATGGGACTGATCGGAGCCAACGGTGCCGGAAAGACCACCTTGATCCATCTGATCATGAACCTGCTGAACAAGCATACCGGCAAGATCGAGATCTTCGGTTTGGACAATGTCAAGGATGAGAAGAAGATCAAGGACCAAATCGGCTTTGTCTATGACGAAAACTGTTTTTACGAATACTTGAGCATCAAAAGTATGAGCAAGATCCTGAGCAAGTTCTACAGTCAATGGGACTGGGAGGTCTATCGTGATCTGCTGCAAAGGATGGAGCTCAACGAAGACGATAAAATAAAGAACCTCTCCAAGGGAATGAAGATGAAGTATTCCATTGTTACCGCCCTCTGCCATCACGCAAGGCTGATCCTGATGGACGAGCCGACAGCGGGTCTTGACCCCGTAGTACGTCGGGAGGTCCTCCACCTCTTTCAAGAGTATCTGGAGAAGGAGAAGTCTTCCATCTTATTTTCCACCCATCTGACCTCGGACCTCGACAAGGTCGCGGATCACCTGACCTTTATCAAGGACGGCAGGCTTATCTTCTCCAAGTCCACCTTGGAAGTGCAGGAGACCTTCATCCTGATCAAAGGCAGCAATGCTCGGTTCGATGAAAGGCTCAGAAAGCTATGTAAGGGGTATGAACAAACATCCTTGGGCTTCTCCGCCCTGGCGGACAAACAGGAGCTGTCAAGTTTCGACCTGAGTTCCCTGATGGTGGAGATCCCCTCCATAGAGGATATCATGTACTTCTATGACAGAAAAAAGGGAGGAGAACTCTGATGTATGCCTTATTCAAAAAAGACGTTACGGTGTTTTGGGAGTGTGAAATCAAGGAGAAGAAGATCCTACCGAAGGCACTGGTCCTCGTTGTGATCATTTTTCGCCTTATATTAAAGGACAGTCCTTTTACCTCCCCTTCCTCCATCGCCTTTATCCTGTTTTTTATGGTCTCCTACTCTTCCCTCTACGAGAGAGCGGCACAGGACAAACTCCTCCTCTTGTCCCTCCCCCTGGAGAGATACAAGGTAGTGGTCCGTCCCCTTGCGAGCTCGCTCGTCATAGCGACTTTGAGCTTTCTGCTCTCGACAGGGATCGCCCTCCTCTTCAACGACGCAAACGCCCTATCGCCGGATCTTACAAGGGAAGCCCTCCTCTTCTTTGTTATGTACGGCGCCCAAACGGGTCTCTGTTCCCTGTTTATGTTCTATGTGTCGGAGAGGACCTTTTATACCATCTCGAGCCTTAATATCTTTGTCATTCTGGCTCTGTTTCGTCTGCTCTCTTGCGCGGAGCTTCCCTTCCTTCTCGGAGCCTGCTTCCTCTCCATAGTTTGGATCGGGATCGGCCTTGCAGGTGCCTACAATATGATCGGAGAGTAGAGCGATCCTACTATCCGAATTGATATCCGCGATTTGCACTGCACAGGAGATGGAATAAGTTTTCGTAATCACAGAATAGATACGACCATACTTCTATCGAAGGGTAGTAGGAGTTGCCGATATATCCTCCGAAGGATGGAGGAGACTTCATACAAGGCAAAAACCCTTCCTTCATACTTCCACAAAAAACCGATAAGAAAGCAGGTGTTATTTGATGTTACACGCATTTATCCACATGGGTCTTTTCAAAAAAAGACCTCTTATGATCACCGTCATCCTCCTTATGGCCTTTGCCTCCTTCATTATCATGGGGCTCGATGCCGTCAGTGAGGGCAGTATCCTTATCTTCGATATGATGGCGATCTACGCCGCCTTTATCACAGCCTACTACAGGGACAGAAAAAGGGATCGCAGACAGATGACCTTGTATCGAAGCCTTCCCGTCGATCCGAAAGACATCGTCTACGGGACCTTCGCTGACAATATCTCGTTTTCGGTTCTCTGGCTGGGGATCGCCTTTCTGCTCTCCCTTTGTTTCAGCCTGACACTGGGCAAACTCCCCCATATCGAGAGCTTTGTCATGGGACTGCTGATCGTCGGTATCACCGAGTCCCTTATGTTGCCCACCGAATTTCTGAGAAATTCCAAGGTGGATTCCCTCTACGTCTTCGTTTGGATCATGATCTGCGTTCTTCCCGGGATCCTGACAAGGACCTTTGGGGAACATACGGCTTCCGTAGTTACAAGTCTGATAAGACCCAAGATCGGTCTCCTGCTTATCTCGGCCTCGATTTTTGCAGTCCTCTTCCTTATCTCCACCACCCTTACGAGACGCTTCTGCTTTAGGGATGTGGACTGATACGATCATTCATTTGAGAGATGAATATAAACGATGTGTACTTTATGGAAAATAACACGGATGTTCGCGGCCGCAGAATAAATATATCCATACTTCTATGGAAGCACCGCACAAAGGCAAACTCCTGATTCTCTTTTGAGTTTGCAAAATGCGAAAGTTTGCCAAATCAACACATTTAAGAATTTCATCCTTCATATAACATCGATTTTATGCTGATTTTCCGAATTATGCAGTATTTTCCTATTGGGGAATCGTATAAGGTTCGAGATCGAGCCGTTCTTATTCTTCTACAAAAAGATCTTCAACTGCTCCGCCAACTTCTTCTCCCTATCCTCTCGGTTGCTCGCCCGAAACTCAAAGACGAGGTAGGCGGGGTCCAAGTACTCGATGAGTTCCCTTGTACCCTTGCAGGTCAGGATCTCATGCCTGTCGATTTGAAAGACGTGTTCGTAGCACTGGGCAAACCTTTCATAGAAGTCCTTTTTGAGAACGGGGGGTTGTTTGAGGGCCCTTTTGACATAGTCTCCCGATATGCTCTTGTGGAGGTGGATGCCCCTCACATAGGAGACAAGGTCCTTCTCCTTCCTGAAGAAGTCTCCGACATAGGCCACCCCTTCCTCGACCGTCTTCAAGTCGAGGTTCGTACACATCATATGGCCCGTATCGAGCATAAATCCTTTTTTGGCATAGGACGTCCCCTCGAGCAGTCTTCGCGCAATCTCCGCCGAAGTGAAGGTCAGCCCCCTCCAATACAGGTTTTCGAACAAAAATTCGAACTGATAGTCCTCGCCCTCCATCAAGGTATTGACGATCTCGCAGGTCGCAGCGATGACCTCCTCATCCGTATAGGCAAAGTCGCGGGTAAAGGTCTCGGTCACCGATACATTGCAGACGTGAAAGACCACGTACTTCGCCCCTACACTGTGCGCGTAGTCCAGATCCCTCTTGTAAAAATCGAGCAGGGCCTGCCTGTCACCGCCCCCGTAGAAACCTTCCCACACCGATCTGTCGCCGTATTCCCGAAGCAACCTTTCTTCCTTCCCCAGCCAAAAATCCATCCAATCACTGTAATAGGGAAGGTGGACTCCCACCGTCTTCTCGTCCCGGATGTAGGAGGTATCGACCTCTCCGCAACGGATCAGCTCGATGCCGTCCAAACCGTACTCCTCGTAGAAGGCCTCCAAGTCTTTACTGTACTTGTATTCACAGAGGGTATCCCGATACCCTACCAAACTGATCAATCGATACATAGTCTTCTCCTATTTCTTATTTTGAATACTATTGCTCACCTAAACACTTCTACACTGTACGCGTTCACTAAAACTCTTTTCCCTTCCAACTGTTATGGAGAGCCCCTAGCCGTCTTTTGTACTTCCTCCCTGCCGACTATTACAGGAAAATGCTAAATACTACTACTTCTACATTTGAAATATCCAATATACAAAATTATCATCACCGAAAAACCTCTTGAATAATGAGATATTTCAAAGCATCCAACCCGACATTTTAATTAGGAAAACTCCACACAAAAGAACGTTTCTTATTTTTTGAGTTTATAAAATACAAAAATTTGTCATATCAAGTTTTTCGACGATTTCATCCTACGTATAACATGAATTCTATGCCAATTTCTCAAATTATGCAGTATTGCCTCGTATAATAAAGTAAAGTATAACAACATACGTTCTCATCGGAGTTCAGGTTCTATCTAAAACTCCAAAACAAAATCACAAAAACTCCTTTACCGTCGTCTTATACTATTCTACGATACAAAAAAACAACCGCCCCTTCTCTGTTTGCAAGAGCGATTGTTTTAAATTCCGCTATCTGACAAAAAACAGCAATATCCCGACCACGACAGCTCCTATTCCTCCAAAGAGAAGCACCTTGGAAGAAGATTGCGTTTCCTTTACCATATTTTCTTCGGACTTAGTCGTAACGAGGAAGGGTTTTTTGGGATCCTTGGGTTTTCCGATATGGATGGTATCCCCCGATTTAAACGCCTCTCCAAGCACGTAGAGCTGGGCATTTTTGTCGATCGTCCTCTCGGTCGTTCTGTAACCCAAAAACCGTCCCGAACCCATTCTGTTGATCTGAGAGCGATAGGAGCGTCTTGTTTCGTAATCTGCAAAATTGAAGTTCGGATCCAGTCGATCCCAGGTTTTCGGAATATCTAAAGTACAGCCGGAGGAATTGATCTCGAGCATGATGACCTCATCCGTACTCGCATCCCTCAAACCTACGGTATGCGAAGACTCTTCGTTTGAAATAAGATGTTCTTCCTTTACCATAGTGGTTCTTCGGTTTCCCTTATCGTCGTACTCGACCTTCTCGACCTCATTTACCGAGGATACCGTCGATTCGAAGTAGGCAACCTCCCTGCCTGAAAAAGGAGTTTTGATGCCTTCGGTAACGATCCTGCCTTTCAATTCGACGAACTCAGTATAGCTGTCCTCCAAACCGCTCTCCCTCATAGTATTGAACATCTCTCGCAGTTCTCTGATCGGTTTGGTCTGCATAAACTGCATTTCCATGACCTGGTTCTTCTTTTTGGGGTAGAGGTAGAAGATTGACACCAAGCCTCCTATGATTAGAAGCAAGCTGATGATCAACATAGTCTACAACCCCATTTCTCTCTTGAGTTTTTCCAATTCACTGTCTACCGCGGCATTTTTCTCGACTCTTTCAAACTCATCGAACTCGCTCGACTCCATTCCTCCAATCTCGCTGAATGCATCGGCCTGAGCTTCTTTTGCCGCGATCTTCTGCTCCATCTTCTCCATCTTTTTGAAGGCACTACCGGGATCCACTCCACTGAAAGCCTTGGACATCTTGCTCTTTGCATCCGCCATCTGATCCCTTGCGATCAACATCGCCTGTTTGGATCTCGCCTCTTCCAACTTTTGTTTCAAAACCATGATCTGATCCTTGATGGACTGTACTTGTTCCCCCATAGAATTGACCATCTCTTGATATTGGTTTTTCTGAGCCTCAGCTTTTACCTTGTTTTCCAGAGCCTTCTTCGCCAGCTCCTCTTCTCCTTGAGACAGACACGCCTTCGCCTTTTCCGTCCACTTTCTCTCATCTTCCTGAGCCTGTTCAAGTTGCTTCTTGACCTGATTGTAGCTTCCCATAGCTACTCCCAGTCCCTGTGTCGCCTTAGCGACCTGTGCCTCCATATCGATGATGATCTGCTTGACCATCTTGTCGGGCTGTTCCGCCCTGTCAATCAAATCGTTTACATTCGCCTTAAGTAGGTCCGAAACCCTATCAAAAATACCCATGCCGCATCCTCCTTATCTCTTTTTAAACAAAGTTTTTACAAGCAGACCGAAGCCTGATGCTGAAAACATGACCGTAATAATGTAGAAAAACAGCGACGCTCTCTCAAAATAGATGCGAATACTCATCACTACACCCAAAATGATGAAGATCAGTCCCAGCCATATCAGAACCTTGGAAAAGAAAGACTTGTCGATGAAGTACCACACCACCCCTACAATAAAGGGAATCGTCGTTACTCCGCTCGGAACATTCATTGAGCCGAGCCAAAAACTTCCGTAACCTCCCGTCACGGTAACATTTTGTGTAAAGAGGAACAACCCTACTCCCAATAGTAAGATCCCGAGAAGAAACTCCTGTAATTCTTTCCCGTTTGAATGATTATGCGACCCCATCAAGAAATCTCCTTCCGTGTTCTTCTCCTACCCTTCACTTAACTTTCCATTGAGCGAAGAGTAAGTTTTCTTTAGAAACTTTCTTTTTCTACAATCCACTTACACAAATCCACACTGCACATTTCTTATTATACCAAAACTTCTGTTTTTTCAGTACCTCATTATAGAAAAAATTTCTATTT
>JAUMWQ010000108.1 GCA_030529565.1 Filifactor alocis
GTTTGAAGGACATCGCTTTCGATGTTTGGAAAAGGCCTGTATTGTAAGAAATTATCAAGAGTTTAACAAAAATAAGTAAGTAAAGAAGCATTGAGGAAAATTTATTCGAAAAAAAGGGGTGTTTTCCATGGCGGAAAAAGATTGGCCCGAGTATATAGACCTATGCATTGCTTATCGGATAGTAACACTATTGTTTTCGACGATAGTCTATGTCGCTATGTCGATCTATTACAAGGATAAGGCCGGCTATCAGTTTGTCGTCATGGGAATGGCTGTATCGTGTTTCCTAAGCTCTTGGCTCTATAAGAAGATAGGGAATCGAGAACCGTGGCTTCGTATCATGTTTGCGTTGGAAGTGTTTGCTTACGGTATTTTTACGATGGTAAGCGGAGGTTTTTCCAGTCCGTATCTATGGTATCAGATGAACTGCATCCTGCTTATGATCACACTGGAAAAATATATTGGAGTAACGATTATGGCTTCGGCGTGGTGCTTTTTCACTGTGGTTGCAGGAAAGATCGAGAGCGGGCTCACTTATCAGGAGCTCAATGTGGCTTTAGGGATTATCATTGTAATAGGCGGTTTCTATGTTCTTCGTTTTTATATCGGGCGAATCAATGAACAAAAAACAGAGTTGCTTGCTCTGAACGAGAAACTGGAAGAAGAAAAAGAAAAGAGTGAAGCGGCATTTTTAAAGTTGACCGGAGTTTATGAAACGTTTAATCTCTTTGCCATGACGAATCCTGAAAAGATCATTAAAGAATTGCTACAGTTGTTGAAGCGTGCAATTGCACCTGAGGGTTGCATGTTGGTCAAGCTTGACAGTTCTTTTCATCCTCAGAAGATAGAACATTTGGGTCTTGAAGATGAAGTTGTTGAAGAATTGTTGAAGGAGATCGCCAAGGATAAGTTGGAATCCGTTAAAAAACGTGGCAACTATGAGTTTGACCTCTACGCAAGGGGAGAACGTTACAGAACAAGATTTATAGGGGAAGATACCTCGTTGAAAGGTCTGTTTATCAGACATTCTGAAGATATAGAGCAGGAAAAAGAAGAATTCTACTGGAAACTGATCGATATTATCTTTACGAACCTTGATATCCACACTCAATTGGAGCGCTTTATCACGATGGAAGAACAGAATCGGATTGCGAACGAGATCCATGATACGGTGATCCAAAAGTTGTTTGGTGTAGTGTGCAGTCTCAAAGTGATGGAGAGTAAGGCGAGCAGCAAAGAAGACGATGAGTTTAAAGAACATATCATCATGTTGAAACGTTCAATAGAACTTACGATGACGGAGCTTAGAGAGAGCATCTATGGAAGAAGGTTTAAAGACACCTTCCATACTTTTATAGGAACGATGAAGTTGTATATGGAAGAGGCGGAGAGGCTCAGCAATACGAAGATTTGTATGGATATCGATGCGAATTCGGATTACATGTCTCCGGCACAAAAGATTGCAGTATATCGCATTTCTTGTGAAGCGGTCAACAATGCTATTCGTCACGGAAATGCAAGTTTAGTCAACATCAACCTTAAGTTGTTTCCTGAGCAGATTGTTTTAAAAGTTGAGGATAATGGAGACGGATTTATCAAGAAACAGGAAGGATTGTATGAAGGCAACGGTTTGAAGAACATGAAGAATATAGCGGAACTCTTGAAGGGGAGATTGGTGCTTGATACTCAAAGTAAAACCGGTATGAAAGTAGAGTTGGTTTTACCCAGATAGGAGGGGAGGAACTATGATACTAATTTTAGATGATCATCCTATTGCAAGACAAGGTCTGGAAGCAATCATCAAAATGTACAAGCCTCAAGAAGATATCGTCCAAGCAGGAACAGTGAGAGAGGCAATGAGTATAATGGAAACACAAAAACCCGATATGGTTTTTGTAGATATCAACTTGGGTCAGGAGAGCGGTTTTGATTTTTTGGAATGGTTACGACCCGAGAAAAAAGAAGTAAAGGTGTTTATGATCACATCATCTTCGAGCGAAAGTGATTTTTTACATGCGAGAGCTTTGGGAGTAGATGCCTATCTTTTAAAAGATGCATTTATTGATGATATTGTCTATAGTCTTAAGGTTATAGAAAGAGGCGGAAAGTTTTATTCCTCGGATCTGATCGCTCAGATGGGTCAGGTAAGCGAAGAGGAAAAATTGCTGGATACTCTTACCAAAAGGGAATTGGAGGTACTGTTCTTTTTAAATCAAGGACACTCCAATGCCAAGATCGGAGAAGAGTTGTTTGTTTCGGAGGGGACCGTCAAAAAACACATCTCGAATCTTTTGGGAAAACTTGGGCTTGAAAACAGAATGGAAGCCGGACTTTTTTCAAGCAGGAATAGTGAGAAGTTGGAATTGATGGTAAAATTTGGAGAGGAAACAATTAGAGAGTTCTCCGGCTAAACAGGATTATATTAATCTTAAAAATAAGTTCTTACTTAAAAGATAAAGCAACAGGAGGTTAAGTTATGAGAAAAGTGGGAAGGACCAGGGCAAAGAGGTTCTTGATTGCTTCGGTGCTGATGGTGGGGATGGTAACAGTAGGGGCCAGTTATGCGGCTTGGAATTCCAGTCTTAGTGTAAATGCTAAGATTGCTACAGGAAGCTTGGACTTTCTCTTTAGAGACCATGTTCATGAAAAGTATCAGGCATCTTTGGTAGATATGATGGGACAGGAAAAGGCAAAGTTGAACGCGGACTTTGTTATGGAAGAAGAGGGGAAAAAGGTGAAGATCTCCTTTAAGACGGGTTTGCCCCTAAGTGATCTTATACAGGGAGATATGATAAGAATTGACTTTCCTTTGATCCCTTCACCTGAAAGTACGATCAAAACACTTGCAAACAGAGAAATTGACTTGGTCAAAGAGGGAGAACTTGTTGAGATGAAGTGTGATAGAACGATGGTACTCTCTAACTCCGAACTATATTCTACTGATGTTTTAGGAGATATTTTCACACAAGACTTGAAGTTTGATTTGTATCGTACTGTCAATCCCGAGAATGGAGCGGAAAAAGGCGCGGCAATAGGAAGTATATTGTTAAAACTTCGAAGCGAGAGTATTCAAAAATTGGGAGATCTTCCTCAGACTCTTACGTTCAAACAGTCTGAGCTGGAGAAGATGACTACTTTGACCGATGAGGAAAGGCAAGAATTTCAACAAGATGGAATTATAGCCACATATACCTGCGAAATTCCGTTTTATTTAGAACAGAAGGATGCCGAGGTATTTTCTATCGAAGAGTAGAGATCAAGGAGGATTTTAAAGATGAAACGAAGTATTGCTTTTTTCGTTGCAACACTTTTGGTTGCAATGCCCCTTACAACGGCATATGCATATTGGAATGATAGATTGGATGTAGATCTTACCGCCATGTTTATCCATCCGACTCAGATTCTTGTGGAAGAAGACGAACAGCTTCATAACCTCAATCCGATTTTGCCGTTGGAAGAAGGTGCAGAGGTGATCGAGGGCGGAGGATCATCCGAGCAGAATCAAACCAATGAACAAACTCCTGTGGTTGAAGGTGAAGATTTATTACAGCCCATTGTTGAAGGTGAAGACTTAGCAAAACCCGATGAGGATACAGCTCCGGTTCAGGACGTTGATTCTCAGCCGGTTGTAGAAGAAGAAGTGGAGACCGAGCAGGAGGAAGTTAATCATGATGCAGTCTCTGAAGTGGCAGGCCCATAAAAGAAGTGTAGTCAGTATAAGCGGAGATAGGAACTATAGGAAGTTTTTTGTTCTCCTTCTTATGGTTTTGGCGGTTTCGGCGGTTCCTGTGTGGAGAACGCAGCTGAATAATGTCTTCTATGTATCGTTGTTTTATTGGGGCTCTATACTATTTATGATGTCGACCGTAGTTCCGGGTATTCATATACCCGGAAGGGAGACAATAAGAAGCTCTATTCGCGGCTATGCGATTATGGGTGCAATTGTGTATATTGCCATCAATTTTATTATCGGAGTGCTTTTAAAACAGTTGAAAGCTACCCCTTATGATATATCGCCTAAGGGGATCCTCCTTAATCTTATGATTATCATTCCCGGTTTGCTTGCAAGAGAAAAAATAAGAGCCTATGGTCTTGGAACGATTTGGCGAACATCAAAGTATAGGAGGTTCGCCGTAGTTGTATTCACTCTGTTCATGGCATTGACAGAAGTTCATTTGGGAAAGGTGCTGAAACTTGGTAGCACAGAGGATATAGTGATGTATCTTTTGTGTGATGTTTTGGTGATTTTTGCAAGAAACTATTTGATGTCGGTACTTGTATTCTATGGCGGGAGTCAAGCATCTATACTTTACTTCGGTATATTGCGATTGTTTGAGAAATGTTTTCCGTTTTTGCCTGAGATTCCGTGGATCGCTACAGGAGCGATAGGGATCATGTTTCCGATATTTTTTGGAACTTACCTTGCTGAGCGAAGCGCGATTGAGAAGGCAGAAAAAAGGCAGGAAGATCCCAAGGGAGATTTCGGCTACATTGCAATTTTAACGATATCTATTTTGTTTTCGTGGTTCAGTGTAGGTGTCTTCAATGTGTATCCATCTACCGTGTTGACAGGGAGTATGGAGCCTATGATCTATCCCGGAGATGTGATTTTGATTCAAAAGATGTTGAAAGAAGAGGATGTCGAGTCCTTGAAAAAGGGAGACGTTATTAACTTTCAGCGCGGAAAGATCACAATCACACATAGGGTCGAAGAGGTCTTAAAGGATGAGGCGGGGAATATATCGTTTGTTACCAAGGGAGATAATAATAAGAGTAGGGATGAACAGATCGTATTACCTAATGATGTTAAGGGGATTGTGGTGCAGGTAGTACCGAAGATAGGAATACCTATTCTGTTGGTTAAAAGTGGAGAGGCGATACCGGAAGGAGTTATTGACTATGAAGAAGGAAATAATGGAAAGTGAGAATGCACAAACTCAAAATATCGATATGGGGCAAGAAGGTGGTCAAAATGAAAAAAAAGACCACGGTACTCACGCTCATAAAGGGATAGCCAAGCTCGGAATTCAAAAGAGGAAAAGGCGTATTTCACTTCTGATAGGTATATTGCTCCTTGTTATCGGCGGTATCGGTTTGATAATGTTTGCGCTTCCTAAAGAGGAGGAGCAACAGGTAAATGTAGCAACCTACAAAATAACTATAGATTCTACACACAGGGTACACTTAAAGCCCAATACTTTACTTTCCAATGAATGGATGGAAGAAGGACTTTTATATCCGAATCGATTGTCAGACTTTGTGGAGATCAACTTGAATGTTGAAGGCGTACTCACAAAAGAGCAGAAAATATCCGGAGAATATGAAGTTAGCGCATTGCTGGAAGGTTTCCAAGTGCGTTCGGAAGCGAAAAAAACGATTTATGAAAGACGCTACTCCTTGAAAAAAGGGAAGGTAGAAGAAAGTACAACAAATCATATGTCATTGGAAGAAGTAGTTCGAATTACCCCTTCCGCTCACGTAAAATTCGCGGAGGAAGCGGAAGCTATCCTTGGAGGAAGAACTTCGCGAGGCCTGTATATCTTGTTGGATGGAACTTTTCTTATAGGAGGTCAAGAAAAAAAGATTTCGTATAAACTCCCTATTCCGGTAGAAGGTGAAGAGTTCTATGAGATACAAAAGCCTGAGCCTGTATCGGAAAATGGCGAGATCACCGAAACTTCTACAGTAAAAGTGATGCCCTCTTTGTCCAAGTATATCGTGTTTTTGCTTCTTGCCTTGCTAGGTCTTGTGCTTTTAATTGCAACAGCTGTTTTTACCAGAGACTTGCGAGAGGATGAAATTTGGAAAGCAAACCTGTGGAAGGTTATGAAAAAATACGGAAGTCGAATGGTTTGCTTAGAGGAATTGCCGGAGATAGGAGATCGAAGAGTTTTGTTCCTTAAAAACATGAGAAGTATGGTGGAGCTTGCTGAGGAAGTAAGGGAACCTGTACTCTATTGTCTGGGAGAAGATGATCTTCCTAAGGACGGTACCTTCTGTGTCTTGGGAAAAGAGTATATCTATATGCTGAAGTTCAAAAAGGATGACAGCAGTTTTTAAAAGTGAAGGATGTAGCAAGGGTCTCGAGATAAAAGTGCCGGTCTGAAAGCAGAGCTTTTTACAGGGGCGAAAAACTATATAGAAAAGGTATTTATTACAAGGAAATTCTTTTAAAGTACCGGATTTTCAGCATAGCAGCCGTTGGCTACTATGCTTTTTTTTGTATAAAAGTTTTTTACACATACTAAGAAAATACGACCGAGGAAACTTCTCATGTTACTTTGATTTTATAAAACACAAATTCTTCTCATACCAATCTTTTTAAGAACTTCGCCCTTCGTACAAAACTGGTTTTAGGATTATTTTCCAAATTCTGAGATATGCCCCTAAAGCTTGGACGGATCTAAGAAAAGACTGTATAAAGGCAAACTCGGAACCTCCCTTTTATCTTGTGAACTGTTCAAAGTTTGTCTCATCAGTATTTTTAATAACTTCGTCTTTTTTATAATAGTGATTTTATGCTGATTTTTAGAATTGTACGTTATGGCCTTAAGTATACTGTTAAGGAGTATATCCGCATATACTTTAGTGGGAGTTACAAAAGCGTTTTGGGAGGAGATATAGAGGATGGCAGAGAAGAAAATAAGGAACAAAAAAAGAATAAAAGATAAGACTTAAGAGGGTTTTGGAATCGTGAAATAAAAGATATACTTTAGTTGTAACAAAGCAAGGGGTTCTAGTATAGAACTTAAAAACAAAATCATTTACTTTTTAAAAGGAGGAAGAATCATGAAAAGAATGGGCGGAAAATCATTAGTAGGAAGTATCTTGTCGTTATCTTTGGTTCTTGCAGGAGCGGGTTATGCATATTGGACCGACACTCTAAGCATCAATACCAAGGCGACAACAGGAGACTTTGGAGTAACCTTTGCGGATCTCGGACTGTATGCACAGTATGACAATGAAACAGTAGCAGGAGGATGGAGTATCGTAGACGGAGTTAAGCACGGGGATAACGAAGGTTTTGTAGCAGACGAGTTCTTTATGAGAGGAAACACAGACTACAACATCATCGCAAAAGCCGGAACGATCGATCAATACTACAAAGAAGCAGAAGGATACAACAACGTAAAATTCAACGCTGAGC
>JAUMWQ010000109.1:0-1300 GCA_030529565.1 Filifactor alocis
TCGCTGTTCCAAGCGATCCATGATATGATCCCAGGAGTGGTTTCGCACCTCTTTTTTTATCTCTTCAGGGAAGGACTCTTGGGCGATGATTCGGTCTAGTTGAAGGAGGAGCTTGTCGGCAAGCCGTCGCACAAAGGCGGGCTTCTCCTCCTCATAGGGTTTGTCGACATCGTAGAGTTTCGGTAAGGCCACATACTCAATAACACCGCTGTCAGCGACCTCCTTTCCCAAGAGCCACATCAGACCCTCAATCTCGGTAGCCACGGTGCGAACGCTGCATGCAAGAGCCTCGATCGCGACCAGTCCCAGCCCCTCGTAGTAGGACGGCAGGACAAAGACATCCATCTTCCGAAGTTGATCGGCCATCAGCTTTTGGTTTTCCGCGTTGTAGACGGCAAGGTTTTCTTCTCCTCCGGCAAGGCGGTAGAGTTCCTTCTTAGTTTCTTCATCGGCAGCCCCCACGATATGGACCTTGACATAGGGATACTTTTCGGCGATCAAAGGAGTGGCCTTTGCCAGCTCGAAGACACCCTTGGAGGGGGAGATCTTGCCTGCATACATCAGATTCAATCCGGGCAGAACTTCATCCCTACTTTCGTAGAAGATTTCGGAATTGAAACCTCCGCCCATCACTTCAATTTTCGAGGGGGCGACACCGAAGATGTCCCGGATCTCGTGAGCATCCTTCGGAGCTATCGAGCAAAATGCGTCCAAGGTCGGTATCGCAGACAGATGATTCCTGAAACGGGGATGTTTACGCACCTGTCTCAGGTCCGTTCCGTGAGTGATCCCGACGAGCTTGGTATCGGGAAAGACTTCGCGTACTAGAGCGGTCAAAAGAAAGAGATGGTGGCAGATGACAATATCCGGGCGAAACTCCTCCCTGGCAAGAAGGAGACGGCGCCTGAAGACATCGTGCCACAGAGCTGTCATCTCTTGATCCATCTTGGAATACACCGTCGACGGGTAGGGCATTTCGTCGCTCATTCCCGCGATAGGAAAAGGAAGCTCCCGTGTCAAAAATTCGACGGGATAGTGTTTTTGGACTCCTTCGAAGTTTATTTCGAAGGGGGGCTGCTCGGCATAGATGACGGCGTTTTCATGGTTGCGGCGAACCATCGCATTGACGACGGTAGAAAAATAAACACCGCTTCCCGTCTTCATAGGAAGCTGTGCAAGGCAGTGTAAGATCTTCATGAAACCTCCTTCAATAGGTTTTTTCAATAGTTAAGTCCAATACCTCGATAACACATTCGGATACGGATCTCAACAAAGAATAATATTGTCTTATCCTACGAGG
>JAUMWQ010000109.1:1310-7134 GCA_030529565.1 Filifactor alocis
GTATTTCCAAAGTGTCACAGATGACTTCATTGTACCATATTTTCGACAAGATAAGAGGAGAGAATTTGGAGCAAAAAAAGTGTCAAAAAAACACAAATATACTACAAAAATTTGACGTTTTTTGATATCATAAAAGAGAGGAAAACGTTGGATAAGGATAGGGAAAGGAGTTGCAGGGTGTCAGCTTACAAGATCAGGTTGTTGGGCTCCGCTCAAGTGACCAAAGATGAAGAGCAGATTGTTTTTTCGTATGGGAAGGTCAATGCTCTTGTATATTATCTATTTGTACATAAGAACGTCAGTAGAGATGAGATCGCAGGGCTTTTGTGGGCGGATGAGGGAGAGGCGGTGGCGAAGAAGAACCTCCGAAATGCCATCTACAAGGCGAAGAGTGCATTGGGAGAAGATATCATCCTCTCTCCCAAGAAGTCGGTGCTCGTCTTGAACCCCGATAAGAAGATCGATCTCGACGTGGACGAGTATATGAAGGCCGATGCACAGAGAGCGATCGACCTGTACCGTGGGGAGTTTCTTCAAGGTTTCTACGTCAAAAATGCAAAGTTGTTTGAAGAGTGGATGATGAAGACGCGTTATCGGATGAAGAAAAAATACATCGATTCATTGAACTTCTGTATGGAGAAAGCTCTCAAGGACAAGGATGTCCAGAAGGCAGAGGACTATGCCAAGAGCCTGATCCAAATCGACGAGTTTGACGAGAATCCCTACCGTGTTTTGATGAACCTTTACCGCGAGAACGGCAACTATGCAAAGGTGCTCGAATGTTATCATACCCTTGCGGATCTTTTGGACAGGGAACTGGGGATAAAGCCGGATGAATTGACGAAACAGATCTTCTGCGAAGCCTTTGAGAAGATGAACGACAAAAACAGGGAAAAAACACCTCGTTCCGGTAAACTGTTCTACGGAAGATACAATGAGCTTTTGTATATTGAGAGCAACATCAGAGAATTCAAACAGGGGGAGAGAAGCTATTCGATCCTTATCACGGGAGAAGCGGGAGTAGGTAAGTCCAGGCTCAAGGAAAAGGCTGTCGAGTCGGTCGATGAAGATTTTTACATCCTGGAGACCGCCTGCTATCAGGTCGAAAAATCCTACCTCCTTCGTCCTTGGAGCAGTATCATAGATGAGATTTCCAAGATCCAAAAAAAGGAAGACATCAAGACCCCGGCCGTCTGGAACAATATGATATACAAGATCTTCCCCGAATTCAGGGAGAAACCTTCCGACCAGGTAAGATTGATCGAAAATATGGAATCGCTTCGATATGAGATGATGGGAGAGATCATCCTGGAAGCAATGAGGCAGATCGCCCGGAGAAAAAAACTCATCCTGGTCTTTGAAGACATTCAATGGATGGATGAAATGAGCCTGTCGCTGCTCAGTCAGATCATGCTCCACAACTCGAGGGAGAACCTGATCCTGCTTGCAACTGCGAGAAACGAATACGATGAGAAACTCGACAGTTTTATCACGACGATGAAGAACCATGACAAACTCATCTTGGTGGAGCTCCAACGCCTCGACATCATGCAGACGGAGAGTTTTATCCGCAAGGCGCTGCCCGACTACAGGCTGACAAAGGCCTCCCTCCAAAAGATATGGACCGAGACCGAGGGCAACTTCTTCTTCCTGAACGAATACCTGACATCGATCCGTTCGAATAGAGATCTGAACGTGATGACCGCCAAGATGCAGGACGTGATCAAGAGCAGGTTTATGTATCTTTCCGAAGAAGCGAAGAAGCTTTTGAATATAGCCTCCCTCTTCTTTGACGAGATCCCCTTGGATATGCTTAAGCAACTGACGGGAAAGGACGAACTGAGTTTGATGGACATCATCGAAGAGTTGGAGAACCGTTATATCCTCGAAGAAGTCAACAAGGACGAGAAGATCGCCTTTCGTTTTACACATTCGAAGCTGAGGGAGTATGTCTATCTCAAACAGTCGGAAGCCAGGAAGAAGATCCTTCATCAGAAGGTCGCCGGAATCATCGAAGCGGGAGTCGACGAAAAAACTATGAACCTGCAAAACTACCATCGACTGGTCTACCATTATTCCAATGCGGGCATGGATGAAAAGGCTTTGGATTATAGGATCCGAGCCCTCAACTACTATTTGAATTTCAGCCATGAACTCTTTCCGATCCTTACACGGTCGGAGCAGGCGGGTAAACCGGGGATGTATCTGAGCAGAGAGCAGACGGAAAAAAATCTGCGTGATATTGAAGAAGCGTTAAACCAAGTAAAGTCCAAATTGGAGAGCTATACTTCTTTTGTACGGCCCGAACTGTCGTTTCTCCATATGAAGGGAAGGTATTTGATCCGCGAAGGCTCCTACCGGGAAGGAGTCGCCGTGATACAGGAACTTATCCGCAAAGCCATAGAGATCAAGGACAAGGACTATGCTCTGGAAGGATATAAGCAGATGATCTACTATCTCATCCAGACCAATAACCCCGATATGATGATGAAGTATATCGAACTTGCCCTCGAGCTTGCAGTTGAGTGCAACTACCACAAAGAGATAGGCATCATCCTAAGGCTCAAGGGTCTCTACTACATTATGACGGGAGACAACGAGGAAGCGGAGAGATTGCTCAACGAGTCCATCAACACCTTCCATATCACAAAACAGGTGGCGGATAAGTACTCACTCAACATTGCAGGTGCCTATAATTACATCGGAGAGATCCGGCACAGCCAAGGTCGTTACCGGGAGGCGCTGGATTACTACGAAAAGGCCCTTGCCATCTGCAAGGACA
Organism: Filifactor alocis; assembly: GCA_030529565.1. Taxonomy (GTDB): domain Bacteria; phylum Bacillota; class Clostridia; order Peptostreptococcales; family Filifactoraceae; genus Filifactor; species Filifactor alocis_A. Next base: position 4,093 of record JAUMWQ010000109.1, read on the forward strand.
AGTATGCCCAAAGCTCGATGTCCGTCTTCTACATCAATGCGGGAAAGACCGCCTTTGCAATGGAGGAGTTTGAACTGAGCAAGGAGTATATGGCACAGGCCTACAGCCTCTATGGAAAGTTCGATTCCTTCTGGAAGAGGGCCGTCCTCGATTCGTACAGGACCCTGCTCTACGTCAAGGACAGGGAGTTTCACGAAGCGGTAAAGACCTTGAAAAACGCCGATATTTATGCAAATAAGATGAACAACCCCGGAGACTTGGGCGTCCTTTTTTGGACGAAGGCGGAACTTTGTATGAAGGCGAAAGAAGATCGGGAGGTGAGTAGGATCTTCAGTGAGGTTTTGGAAGAGGACTTCGAGTTCTATGCGACCTCCGCCCTGGAGAACCTCGACAAACATCGCGACAGCTACGAAATAAATCGGATCCGTCTGCTCAAGAAGAACAAGACTTAAAATTCGACGAAAATTCGACTCCGGAAGATCCGGGAAAAACCGTGGGTAATTGCGATAAAGTCAACTTGAAAGTCAGTTTGAACCTTTCCTATGCGTAAGATCAAAAGTTGTTTGATCGATGGAGGAATAAGGATCTATATAAGTTGAGAGTTTGAACTGTTCTTCGATCGAAGTACCGGGGAATATCTATAAGTATCCCAAATACTCGATCATTTTAGAAGTCGGCTCTCCGATATCAAAGTTTAAAGCGGTAATAAAAGAGGACATCCTTTTACATTGTCCGGCGACGAGGCTTGCCCTCGTACAGTTTTAAAGTTGTAGAGAAGAATGTAGTTAAAAAATAGTGTAAGATAAGAGTAAGAGCTCAAATCACCTTCGCCTGTGGGAGGAAAAACGATTTTTTAAACGGAATGGACAGAAATTTGACGTCAGTATAGTATACTGATGGTGTTAGGAAGAATTTATAGAGATAAGCCAAAGGTCTAATCTCCATATTGTTGGAGGAAGGTTTGATAAAAACGGGAGATGTAGGCGGAGGCAGGTTTTAGAATATATGTTTTTTATAAAGAGAGGAGATCATATGATGAGTAAGGTAAAAATTACGGGAGAGCATCTTACCTTGGAAGAGCTGGTAGAGGTAGCGAGGAAGGGTGCGCAAGTCGTGATCAGCGACGACGCTGTTCAACGAGTAAAAGACTCGAGAAAGATCATCGATGATATCGTAGAGCACGAAAAAGTCATCTATGGGGTTACAACAGGTTTCGGTTCCCTATGTAACGTTCACATTTCGAAGGAGGATTGCGCACAGCTGCAGGAGAACCTCATCCGTACGCACTCCTGCGGTTTCGGTCCCGCTTTTGATGAACCGACGACGAGGGCGATTATGTTGATTCGTGCAAACTCCTTGTTGAAGGGATATTCGGGTATCCAGTTGCTCACATTGACGACCTTGGTCGATATGCTCAATAAGGGCGTGGTCCCGATGATACCGGAAAAAGGCTCTCTGGGAGCTTCAGGAGACTTGGCACCGCTGTCTCATATGGTACTCCCCATGTTGGGTCTCGGTCATGCGTACTTCAAAGGCGAGTTGATGTCCGGAAAAGAAGCGATGGAGAAGGCGGGCATCGACATCATCGAACTCGGAGCGAAAGAAGGTCTTGCCCTGATCAACGGAACGACGGTATTGACAGCGGTGGGAGCCTTGGCAGCCTACGATGCGATCGAATTGCTCAAACTCAACGACATTGCGGCGGCCCTGTCCGTAGAAGCGCACAGGGGTATCGTGGATGCCTTCGATCCGAGGATCCATGTGATTCGTGCCCATGCGGGACAGATCGCTACCGCAGCAAACCTCTTGAAACTGCTCGAGGGAAGCACCTACACCACTCGCCAGGGAGAGATCCGAACGCAAGATGCGTACTCCCTGCGTTGTGCGCCCCAGATCCATGGAGCGAGCAAGGATGCCATCGCCTTTGTGAAGCAGAAGGTCGAGGTCGAGATGAACTCCGTAACGGATAACCCGATCGTAACCTTGGAAGGAGATGTGATCTCCGGAGGAAACTTCCACGGAGAGCCCATGGCGCTTGCCTTCGATTATCTGGGCATCGGAGCGGCGGAGATCGCAAACGTGTCCGAGAGAAGGATCGAACGTTTGATCAACAACCAGTTGAGCGACTTCCCGTCCTTCTTGGTAAAACACCCGGGCTTAAACTCCGGCTTTATGATCACCCAGTATGCGGCGGCAGCCTTAGTATCCGAAAATAAGGTCTTGGCGCATCCCGCGTCGGTAGACTCCATCCCCTCCTGCGAAAACCAGGAAGACCTCGTAAGCATGGGGACCATTGCCGCTCGGAAGGCAAGAGATATCGTTGAAAACAGCAGACGTGTCGTAGCGACCGAGATCTTGGCGGCTTGCCAAGCGATCGACTTCAGAAAAGAAGAAAACAGAACCCTCGGAAAGGGAACTCAAGCTGCCTACGATGCGGTTCGTGCAAAGCTTTCATTTATCGAAAATGATATGGATATAGAGATCTACGACGAGCTCGAAAAAATCACCGAACTTTTGAAGGACGGAAGCATCCTCTCCAAGGTAGAGGCTCTGGTAGAACTAAACATCCAATAAGCAAACTCCGTTTTACCTATATAAACCACCACAGAAAAAGGGACAGCTCTTATAAGAACTGTTCCTTTTTTCGTGGAGTATATAGGCAGAACCGTCCTCTGCAAAAACGGTTCTGCTGCCATCTGTTCCGGGTGACTGCTTGAATGTTTTGAGCTATGATCCTCCGGATCGTTTTTCGATAGCTATATACTCTGTGCACCTGATATTTCAAACGGAAAATAGTATTAAACAAAAATATTATCAATATCATACATATAGTCTAATCGTTCGAGAGTTGTTTTATTTTATATTAGTTTATATGACTAAAATAATATTTTGCTAAAAAAAATATTACAGTTGACATTATTAAAAGAACGTAGTATAATCTTTTTAAGATATCGTTTTGGTATATTGAATTGATTTTTCAAATGTTTAGGAGGGAAGTATTATGAAAAAAGGCACTATGTTATTTTTGACATCTATGCTTAT
>JAUMWQ010000110.1:0-425 GCA_030529565.1 Filifactor alocis
TAAGGTTTTTGATATGGGAGAAAACAAGGAACTGTACTTTGTACAGAGGCTTATAAGCCACAAAGGAGCACCCATCTCCGTCGAGGAGAGCTATATTGAAAGAAAGATGCTTCCGGTGATCGAAGATGTAAACCTCTCTGTTTATTCCGTGAGAGATATCTTCGACTTTTATGGAATCGTAATTACCAATACAAGTCAGTATTTGAATATTGTAAAGACGGACTCGAAAACTGCAAAACTTTTAAAAATCGATCCGGAAGACTATGTTTTGAAGTTTTCGGGCTGTCATTTTAATTCTGAAGGAAGGATCGTAGAGTACTTCAATCACTATTCGAGAGGAGATATCTTAAAGTATCAGGTGGAGTTTTCGAGACAAAAGTGATAAAAATGTAAATTTTAAAGGAGAAAAGATATTTGTTTTTGAG
>JAUMWQ010000110.1:435-7113 GCA_030529565.1 Filifactor alocis
ATGGTATGATGAAGAAGAGAATGAGGACTTGGAGTTGATGATGATTGTTTCGCAGGTTTAAAAAGTACCAGGATATTATTTTTTTGATCACAATATCCATTATTTTCTATAAAATTATACAGAACTATGAAGTGTTGTTCTCCTTACTTAAGAAACTAAATGTTGTTTTGACCCCATTTTTTTGGGCTTTCGGCATAGCGTTTCTTTTAAACCCTCTTATGAAAAAAATCGAAACCTATAAGGGGATGAGTAGGACTCGCACTCTAGTTGTCATGTATACTCTTTTGATTGGTCTGCTCTCTCTGCTTGTTATCATCGTAACTCCGCGGATAATTAGTAGCGTGACGGAGATTGTCGTAAATATGCCGGGTTATTACAACAGGTTACAAATGTTACTTTCGAGCGTTCTTGAGAGTAAGTTTATATCGGATACGGATGTGAATGAGTTTCTTTCGACATCGACAAGAAAGCTTGCAGATTCCGTCTTTGATTATTTAAATCACTCTGCGACCAAGATGGTTTCTCGTGTTATTGATTTAACCTCGGCTGTTCTCCAATTTATTGTAGGTCTTATTATTTCGATCTACATGCTGTATGATAAGGAGATGTTTCAAGATTCGTTTAAAAAAATTTTATTTCATTTGCTTGAGAAGAAAAATGCAAGGAAGATTATCGAGTGGGGAAGTATTACCAACTCGGTTTTTACGGATTTTTTTATAGGCAAGTCGTTGGATTCTTTAATCATAGGTATTTTGTGTGGGATAGGATTGAGCATTATAGGAGCCCCGTATCCCTTTCTACTGGCATTGATCGTAGGTATTTTTAATATGATACCCTATGTAGGACCTTTTATCGGAGCGGTTCCGGCGGTGTTTTTCACCTTGCTGTCGGATCCTTTAAAAGCTCTATGGGTTGTTTTGTTCATCTTTGTATTACAACAGTTTGACGGTAACATCCTCGGACCCAAGATCTTGGGAGACCGGCTGGGAGTACGTCCGATCTATGTTATGCTTGCGATCTTCGTCGGTGGAGGATTTTTTGGAATGTTCGGTATGCTTGTCGGAGTTCCGGTCTTTAAGCTCATCAGTATCGCATTAGCGAAATTGGTAGAAGATAAGGATATCTTACAGGATACAAAGGGATAAAACACGTTTAATTTATTTTAACTATACCTATAAATTGATATTTATGCTATAATTATCAACTGATTAGATGCGAGAACCAAAGGAAATTAGTGACTTTAAAGATATGAATCTTGGAAAGGAATGTTTGTTTTGTCTTATATTATAGTAAAAGAAAGTCCGCCTTTGAAGGGCAGTGTCAGAGTCAGCGGTTCCAAAAATGCCGTATTGCCGATCATAGCGGCAACTTTGTTGGCGGAAGGTACTTCCGTGATCAACGGAGTGCCGAATCTCAAGGATGTTCAGGTCATGTCCGAACTTTTGTGCTACTTGGGAGCTACAGTGTCTATGGAAGATGAAAAGCTTATTATAGATGCTACAAACATCGGAAAGTTGGAAGCGCCTTATAACCTTGTAAATAAGATGAGAGCATCTTTTTTGGTAATGGGTCCTCTTCTTTCAAGATGTCGCAAGGCAAAGATCTCAATGCCGGGTGGTTGTGCGATCGGAAGCAGACCGATCGATCTTCATCTAAAGGGTTTCAGAGCTTTGGGTGCGGAGATCGTAAATCATGAACATACCTACAATGAACAAGGTTATGTTGAAGCGAGCGTCGATGGGGACTTGGTTGGTGAGAAGATTTATTTGGACTTTCCTTCCGTCGGAGCTACGGAGAATATCATGATGGCGGCGGTTTTTGCAAAGGGAGTTACGGTTATTGAAAACGCTGCGGAAGAACCTGAGATCGTAGACTTGGCCAATTATTTGAATAATATGGGAGCGAAAGTAAGAGGAGCAGGAACGAACACGATAAGGATCACAGGGGTAGAAAAACTTAAACCGGTTGAATACACGGTAATTCCCGATCGGATAGAGGCGGGGACATATATGGTGGCTGCAGCCCTCACCCGGGGAGACGTCATCATCGAGAATATTATCCCTGATCATGTGAAGCCTGCAATCGCAAAATTGACCGAAATTGGTTGTCATATTGAAGAATATGACAGTGCGATTAGAGTTGTAGGGCCGCAGGTCATTGAATCTACTACGATCAAGACAATGCCACATCCCGGATTTCCAACAGATCTGCAGTCGTTGTTTATGGCTCTTTTATGTCTCTGTGACGGAACATCGACAGTGACTGAAACTGTGTTTGAAAACAGGTTTATGAACGCCCCTGAGCTTATGAGAATGGGTGCAAATATTGAGATCAACGGAAAAACAGCGACGATCAAGGGGGTATCATGCTTGATTGGAGCTGAGGTTGTAGCTACAGATCTGCGCGCAGGAGCTGCTCTGATCATCAGCGGACTTGTTGCAAAAGGAGAAACAAAGGTTAGAAACATCTACCATATCGATCGTGGTTACGTTGATATTGTGGGAAAATTATCGAATTTAGGTGCAAATGTCTATAGAGTGGAAGAAGAATAAAACAACACAACAGGTGTTTGAAGGGAGAATACAATGAAATTTACACCGGATATCGGAATTGACTTGGGAACGGCATCGGTACTGATCTACGTCAAAGGAAAGGGGATTGTTTTGAATGAACCTTCGGTAGTAGCCGTAGATACAAATTCGGATTCGATCCTTGCAGTAGGAGAAGAAGCCAGGATGATGCTTGGAAGAACTCCGGGAAGCATTGTTGCTACTAGGCCTTTGAGAGAGGGAGTTATTTCGGATTATGAAGTTACTGAAAAGATGCTCAAGTATTTCATCGAGAAAGTGACCGGAGGAGTAAGTGTGTTCAAGATCTTCAAGCCGAAGATCATGGTCTGCGTTCCTTCCGGCGTGACAGAAGTAGAAAAAAAGGCGGTTATCGATGCGACCATTGACGCCGGAGCCAGAGAGGTATTTTTGATTGAAGAACCGATCGCTGCTGCAATAGGTTCAGGGATCGATATATCTAAGCCGAACGGATGTATGGTAGTGGATATTGGAGGAGGAACTACGGATATTGCTGTAATTTCGTTAGGTGGAATCGTTGTAAGTTCTTCGATCAAGATGGCTGGAGATCATTTTGATGATGCCATTATTAAATATATGAGAAAACAGCATTCCATGTTGATTGGAGAGAGAACGGCGGAGGATATGAAGAAGGGAATCGGAACAGCCTTCCCGCGCGATAAGGATATTACAATGCAGGTTAGGGGCAGAAACCTCGTCTCCGGTTTGCCGGAAGTACGAACTATCAGCTCGGCGGAAATGCTTGAGGCTCTTAGAGAGAGTGTTACACAGATCGCCGATGCAGTTCATGTCGTATTGGAGCAGACACCTCCGGAATTGTCTTCGGACATTAGTGATAAGGGTATCCTTATGACGGGTGGTGGATCTCTTCTTTGGGGACTGGACAAGTTGATTTCTCAAAGAACGGGAATTGAAGTCTACGTTTCTGAAGATGCTGTTTCCTGTGTAGCAAAAGGTACGGGAGATGCATTGAATTCTCTCAAGGCCCTCTCCAGGACATCCTACAAAAAAAGATAAAATTATTTAAGAAAGTCTGTATATCTCTGCCGAAGGGAGGGTGTTTTGAAGAAAGTGCTGTCTTATCGGCAGACTTATTATAGAGAGGTTGTTTTTCGTTGAACTTAGAGAAGTACAGACCTTTGAAGGAGAAGATACAGGGGCTTTCTTCCATATGCATAAGAAGTGCTGTGCTTATTTTCGACGTTCCGAAAGAAAATCTTTGTTTGATAAAGCATAAGGGGGAGAAACATGTTTAAAATTGTAAAGAAAGAGTGTTTGGCGCCTAATATTTATCTCATGAGTATCTATGCGCCTAAAATTGCCGCATCTGCAAAACCGGGGCAGTTTCTGATTGTTATTGCCGATGCTTATGCGGAGAGGATACCTCTTACGATATCCGATTACGATATAAAGGCAGGAACGATTGATATTGTTGTGCAAGCTGCAGGAGCATCTACACAGAAGATATGTTCTTTTGAAGAAGGAGATTCCTATAGCGATGTCGTAGGGCCGCTCGGTATCCCGTCGGAATTTTTGGAGGAAGATATCGAAACCTTGAAGAAAACAAGATATCTTTTTGTTGCCGGAGGGATTGGAGCGGCACCTGTCTATCCTCAGGCGAAGTGGTTCAAAGAGAATGGTCTGGATTGCGATGTTATGATAGGAGCAAAGTCGGAGGAATTCGTTATTTTCGAAGAGAAAATGAGGAAGGTATGTAAGAATCTATACATATGTACCGATGACGGAAGCTACGGATTCAAAGGAATGGTCACAAACTATATCGATGACCTCTACAGCAAGGGAGAAAAGTTTGACCAGTGTGTCTGCATCGGACCTATGATTATGATGAAGTTTGTTTGTCTTACAACGAAAAAATACGATCTCCCCACCATTGTATCATTGAATCCCATCATGGTTGACGGAACCGGTATGTGTGGGGCTTGTAGGGTCAATGTGGGAGGCGAAGTCAAGTTTGCCTGCGTACAGGGACCTGAATTTGATGGACACTTGGTCGATTTTGACAATGCGATGAAACGTCAAAGACAGTACATCGATCATCCTGAGACCCTTGTAAAAGATCATACATGCAATTTGGAGATCGCTGTAAATAAATCTCACGAAGAAGATGATGTAAAACCCAAGGATCGATTTACCAGAGTACCTATCTCAGAACAGGATCCTAATGTCAGAAACAAGAACTTTGCGGAAGTCTGCCTCGGTTACACGGATAAGGAAGCGATCGCGGAAGCGAGCAGATGTCTTCAATGTAAGAATCCAAAGTGTAGGCCGGGTTGTCCTGTATCCATCGATATTCCCGGATTTATCAAGGAGATTGCTGCAGGTAATTTTGAGCAATCTGCCAAGGTGCTTTCGCTCTATACGGCGCTCCCGGCAGTGTGCGGGCGTGTTTGTCCTCAGGAAAACCAATGTGAAAAGACCTGCATCCTTACCAATAAAGGAGATGCGGTCGCCATCGGTAAACTTGAGAGATTTGCAGCGGATTACGCGAGAAACAATGGGGTAAAGATCAATGAAAAGCCTCGAAGCAACGGACACAGGGTTGCAGTGATCGGAGCGGGACCTGCAGGTTTGACCTGTGCAGGTGAGATGGCAAAGCGAGGATATGCAGTTACTGTGTTTGAGGCTCTTCACTTAAATGGAGGCGTACTTGTCTATGGTATCCCTGAATTCCGTCTTCCTGAAGAAATCGTTACCGCCGAGGTTGCAAACCTCAAAGATTTGGGAGTCGAGTTTGAGAATGACACCATCATAGGAAGAACGATAACCATCGATGAGATCTTCGATCAAGGATATGAGTCTGTTTTCATCGGCTCGGGAGCAGGGCTTCCGATGTTTATGAATATTCCGGGAGAAAGTTTGAACGGTGTATATTCGGCAAATGAGTTCCTTACCAGAAACAACTTGATGAAATCCTTTGAGTCCAAGTACGACACCCCGATCAATGTGGGTGCTCGTGTAGCGGTCATTGGAGGAGGAAACGTTGCAATGGATGCTGCCCGTGTTGCAAAAAGATTGGGAGCAGAAGTGACCGTTGTATACAGAAGAACGGAAAACGAGCTTCCGGCAAGGGTGGAAGAAGTTCATCACGCGAAAGAAGAAGGCATTATCTTCAAGACCCTGACAGCGCCTGTTGAGATTTTGGGAGACGAAAGCGGATGGGTAAAAGGAATGATCTGTGTAGAAAACGAGCTTGGAGAGGCGGATCCTTCAGGAAGAAGAAGACCGGTCAAGGTAGAAGGTTCAGAATTTGAGCTTCCTGTAGAGACTGTTATCATGGCGCTTGGAACAAGCCCGAACCCGCTTATTTCTTCAACGACCGAGAGTTTGGAGATCAACAAAAAAGGTTGTATTATAGCTGATGAATGGGGAGCTACCACAAGAGAAGGCGTATTTGCCGGAGGAGATGCCGTGACGGGAGCGGCAACCGTTATTCTCGCTATGGGAGCGGGTAAGAAGGCTGCTGAAGCGATGGATGAATATATCCGCAACAAATAAAAAGTGTTTGTATTTTTTGAAAAAGTATGATAATATCATAAATTATATATAAGGACAATGACGGAGACCAGTAGAAGGAGTTCGTATTTGCTACAGAAAGAAGGATGGATGAGAGCCTTTGCAGCTACGCTTTCGAATTCACTCCCGAGTCAAGCTGATGAAATAACAGTAGTCGCTTCGCAAGAAAAAGCGTTAACTTATCGACGAGTAAATCCATTGAATGATATAGGGTGGTACCGCGTTTATCGCCCCTATATCTTTTGATGGATTTTTTGTTTATACTATTTTCTTTTTAAATTGCCGCACTGTGTAGTCATGATCTATTGACCGTTCCTTTTTTCTTCGGTCATATTCTTTCGGCGGAGGGCATTTTGATTCGATAATAGTACTAAGAAGATATGGAGGTAGACAATGAAGGAACGTTTGGAAAAAATTCAATCCAAAGCTATGGAAGCCATCGCACAGGCGAAAAATGTGGATTCTCTGGAGAAGGTGAGAATTGAATTCTTGGGCAAGAAACAGGAGTTGGCCTCTCTTTTGAAGGAACTTGGAAAATTATCTCCGGAGGAAAGAC
>JAUMWQ010000111.1:0-783 GCA_030529565.1 Filifactor alocis
TGAATAGAGAATTATTGTAAAAAATTATTGGAATAGTTGAAAAAATCAAAAATTTCAAAGAGCAGAAGAGGTGCTCAGATATCGATCATACAAATGGATAAATAGGAATAAAGAAAAAATAAGGATGTTCCTTTTCCTCAACTGTGGTAAAATAAGGAAAACGGTGCAAGATGCAAGAACGATGAAAATAAATCGAGAGTTTATTCCGGCTATAGGGACATGCCACACAATTCCTAACATAAGTCTAAAATCAATTTTGTAAGAAGGATGAAATTCTTAAAAATATTGATATGACAAACTTTTGTATTTTATAAAATCGAAGAAAAATCAAAAATTTGTCTTTGTGCGGTGTTTCCATAGTATCGTCATATTTTTTCGAAACGGTACAGGCGCAACGTCTATCAGAATAAACTGACAGGCGATAGAGACCGTCTATCTCAAGCTTTTTGGTCGTGGAGATGAGATCGGTTTTGGGAATACGAGCTTCGATAATGTTTTTTTCGGGATTTTTTCAAGGCAAAATCAGTTGTTCGATAGAAGGTCCGTCATATCGATTCTGCAACTGTGAAAAGTCTTGTCATCTCCTATGGGCAACAAGTGATTCAGAACGATTAAGGAGGTACCGCACAAAGATACAAAATGATTTTTCTTTTGTTTTGTGAAATATAGGAATCCTCTAAAATGAGAGGTTTCACAAACGTGTCTGTCCAAGAAGAACTGAGTTTTTCCGCTTTTTAGAATTATGCGATGTTTTCTTAACAGGCTATAAGCCGGCGGAAGTTC
>JAUMWQ010000111.1:793-7090 GCA_030529565.1 Filifactor alocis
GCAGTCTCGTTTTACGTTTCGAAAATATAAAATATGATGTAGACCGAGGGTAATTTCGGCATCGGTGAATACGATCCTATCGCAGAATGATGGAAAAGGCGATAGCGTGAATTATAAAAATAGAGGATGGAGGAAGAAAGATGGAGTTTAAGAACAAGGCGGTCGTACTTGGAGCCAACTACTATATAGGGTTGAGTACGATCCGCTGTTTGGGAAGGAAGGGAGTGCATGTAACGGCGGTCGATTATGACAGGAAGACTGCCTTTGCGTTGGACTCCAAATATGTGAAGGAGATCGGGATAGCTCCTCATTACAGACGTGAGGAGGAGAGGTTTCTCAAGTTTCTGATCGACTACGCACTTATGCAGGAGGAAAAGCCGGTTCTGATCCCTACAGCGGATCCCTATGTGGAGTTTATAGAAGATCACTTCGATGAACTCAAAAAACACTATCTCTTTCCTCAGCAGGAGAAGGGGATCTATACGAAGATGTTGGACAAGGACAAGTTCTATGATTTTTGTAAGGAAGTGCAGGCGCCGATCCCGGAGACTGTTTCCTTGAAAGAAGAGAACTATCTGCAGAAGGCGGAAGAGCTCATAGGCTATCCCTGTATGGTAAAGCCGACGGATTCTCCTTCCTTTGTTCATACTTTTAGGCAGAAGATGTTTAAGGCGACAAACAGAGAAGAGTTGGTGGAAGCGATCGAAAGAGCGCAGAGCGAAAATTTGGAGGTCTTTATTCAGAGGATCATCCCCGGCTTTGACGATCATATGTATACCTTTGATGCCTATATCAACGAGGAGGGAGAGATCACACATTGGACGACCTGCCAAAAGTACAGACAGTACCCGATCAACTTCGGAGCCTCCGTCTACACAGGTCAGAAGTTTGTGAAGGAGCTGTATGACATCGGTGCCCCCTTCCTCAAAAAAACGGGTTTTCGAGGTTTTGCGGAGATCGAATTCAAGAAGGATGCCCAAACGGGAGAGTATTATATTATCGAGGTCAATGCACGTATCACGAACTTCAATGCAATGCTTGAAAAATGCGGTCTGAACATGCCCTACATCACTTATCGGGAGATGGTGGGCTATCCTTTGGAAGAAAAGTCGATTCAGGAAGATACGGGGATCATATTTTGGGCGGAGTATGAAGATCTCTATGCGATCCGCGACTATGTAAGAAGCGGTCAACTCTCCAAGGCGGAGATCCTCAAGTCCTTTAGGAACAAGAAGGCCCCTGCTCTCTGGGATCCGCAAGACCCCAAGCCTTTTTGGAGGTTTTACAGGCAGTTTTTTGCAAAGACGGGCAAGAGAGTTTGGAATAAAGTGTTGAAAAGGAGGGGATAGGGAATGAAGCTGTCTGAATTGTTAGCCGGACAGGATCATATCTGCCCGAAGCCGATCGATATGGATATGGAGGTCGACTCCGTCGCCTATCATTCAGGAAAAGTAGGAAAGAACAGTCTGTTTGTATGCATCAAGGGATATAAGACGGACGGGCACAAATACCTTAGAGCAGCTTATGAAGGAGGAGCGAAAGTAGCGATCGTCGAAGAGGTGCAAGAAGAAGTACCGATCGCGCAGATCGTCGTGGAAGACAGTAGAAAGGCCTTGGCTGCCTTGAGTTGCAACTTTTATTCAAGGCCGTCCGAAAAGATGACGATGATAGGCATCACGGCAACAAACGGGAAAACGACGACGTCCTTTATGCTCTATGAGATCTTGAAGGCCAAGGGATATAAGACGGGACTGATCGGAACGGTGATGATCGCGATAGGAGAGGAGAGGATCCCTTCGGAGCTCACTACACCGGAATCTTTGGAATTGCAGTTCTACCTCTCCGAGATGTATAAGAGCGGGGTGACCCATGTGGTTATGGAGGTCTCCTCTTCAGCTCTTGAATTGTCAAGGGTACACGGGGTGGACTTCGACTATGTCTGCTTTAACAATATCAGCAGGGAGCACATCGACTTACATGGAGACTTCGAGTCCTACTTTCGTATCAAGTCGTCCCTTGTCCAAAAGCTGAAATCGAGCGGTTGTGCCGTGCTCAACAGTGATGAGGCACAAATTGCGCAACTCAAGGAGTCCTCATCTTCAGAGATTCTTACCTACAGCGTCAAGGACGAGGAGGGAGATCTCTTCTGTAAAGATCTCGATCTTTCGACGGGAAGAGCGAAGTGGACAGTCTGTACGAAGAAGGACCCGGAGAAGAGTTTTGACATCTCGCTTTCGGTTCCCGGCTATCACAGTGTCTACAATGCCATGTCGGCGATCGCCATCGCTTTGAAGATGGGGATCGATACAGAGACGATACAAAGAGGTCTGCTTGCGTTCAGGGGAGTGGAGAGAAGGTTTCAATTCATCTACGAGAAGGATTTTACCGTGATCGACGATCACTATGCAAATGCAGGCAACATCGATGTTACCCTATCGACGTTGACAAAGATGAAGTACAACAGACTCCATCTTGTTTACGGAATAAGGGGCTCAAGGGGAGTCATCGTCAATTCCGAGAATGCTTATACTACGCTCAAGTGGCTGGACAAGCTGGAGTTGGACACCTTTGTTGCGACTAAGAGCGTCTCCCATGTGACGGAAAAAGACGTAGTTACCAAGGAGGAGGAAGAGATTTTTCTCAAAATCATGAGAGAGGGTGGCAGGGAGCCCATCTTAAGAGAAGAACTCTCGGATGCCTTGGATCTGGTCTTGTCGAAGGTGGGAAAAGGAGATGTCATTCTCTTGGCAGGCTGTCAGGTCATGGACAGTGCCGGCAGATTGATCCTTGAAAAGATCGCGGACAACTCTCCTGAAGAGGAGAGAGAGTCGATCATGGAGGCGGTAAAGGACAGGGTCTGCGGAATATAGGACTGTGAACCACTTCTTGATGGAAGAGAGTTTGTTTGACTGTTTTTCGATGCCGGGTATTTCATCATCCCCCTCCGTTTCTTACCTGGGCGAACTTCTTTGTTCGCCTGCTCAGATGTTGTTTTGAGTAGAGATATATGTTGTAATATGATGCTTGAAGCGGCTCGTAGTATGGTCGCAGAAAAACCGTGCAATAAAACTTCAACGGCAATGATGACTTTGGGGGATATCTCTCTTGAAGGGGCATTGCCGATTGGAGTTTTTTCTTTGTGGGACACTGAAAAATACTGTTCTTTTCAGGTGGAATATATTTTGGATTTCCCGTTAAATCCTATTGACAATTAAGGTGGACTTCTTTACAATTAGTAATTGAAGTTGAACTATGGGAAACTTTGGGTTTACTTTTTTACGGACCCGAGGAAGAGCATAGGGAGATGATCTTATCGATTTTGTTCATAGAAGGTGGGGAGAGCATGGAAAAAAATATTGTAGAACTGATAAATATCAACAAGATTTTTGAAGATGACGGAAAGCAGGTTCTTTATGACATAAATCTTTCGATCAAAGAAAAGGAGTTTGTCACGTTTTTGGGACCTTCAGGGTGCGGAAAGACGACGACGCTCCGGATCATCGGAGGATTTGCGGAGCAGACTTCGGGTCAACTTCTTATCGACGGGAAGGATATGAGCGATGTTCCCGTATACAAACGTCAGATCAATACGGTTTTCCAAAAATATGCACTTTTTCCTCACATGAATGTATATGATAATATTGCCTTCGGTCTGAAGATCAAGAAACTGCCTAAGGACATGATAGACAAGAAGGTAAAGAAAATGTTGAAACTCGTCAATTTGGAGGGTTTTGAGAAGAGGGATATCCGTTCTCTTTCTGGAGGCCAGCAGCAGAGGATCGCGATCGCGAGGGCCTTGGTCAATGAGCCCAAGGTGCTTCTTCTCGATGAGCCGCTTGGGGCCTTGGACTTGAAGTTGCGTAAAGACATGCAGTACGAGCTGATCACCATGCAACAGGAGCTTGGAATCACCTTCATCTATGTAACACACGATCAGGAAGAGGCTCTTACGATGTCGAACCGCATTGTCGTTATGAACAACGGCGTGATCCAGCAGATCGGAACACCGGAAGATATTTACAATGAGCCCGTCAACCGCTTTGTGGCCGACTTTATCGGTGAGAGCAACATCGTTGACGGCGTTATGATCCGAGACTATTTTGTTTCGATTCAAGGCAAGGAATTTGAGTGCGTGGACAAGGGTTTTGAAGAAAATCTTCCCGTCGATGTCGTCATCCGTCCGGAAGATATCGAGATCACTCACGAGTCCAAGGGACTGATCAACGGAGAGGTGACCGATGTCGTCTTTAAGGGAGTGCATTACGAGATCATCGTCGTGGAAGAAAAGACAAATAGAGAATGGGTGATCCAGACCATCCACAATGCCGAGGTAGGTGCGAAGGTCGGGTTGGCCTTTGTTCCGGAGGCGATCCATATTATGAGAAAGGAAGTGCAGTCCCTTGAAGAGCCATAAAACGATGTTTGCGTTTCCCTATCTCTTGTGGATCATTGTCTTTACCATCCTACCTCTGTGTATTATCTTGATCTTTTCATTTACGGAGAAGACGACACCGGGAAACCTTTCCATGGTATTTACTACTGAGAACTATCGAAAGTTTTTTGATCCATTATACCTCAATGTACTCAAACGCTCTTTGATCCTAGCAACGATCAGCAGTGTCGCCTGTCTGATCGTGGGTTATCCCATGGCCTATATTATGTCGAGGGCGCCCAAGGCAAAGCGGAACCTTATGGCACTGTTGTTCATCCTTCCGCTGTGGACTAATTTTTTGCTTCGTACCTACGCTTGGATGGGGCTTTTGAGGGAGCAGGGACTTGTCAACGAGTTTTTGCTCGCGCTCGGACTGATCGAGCAACCCTTGAAACTTCTTTATAACAACGGTGCAGTCGTTATGGGTATGGTCTACAACTTCCTACCGTTCATGGTACTTCCGATCTATTCGGTACTGGTCAAACTCGACGACAGCCTTTTGGAGGCGGCGCAAGACCTTGGAGCAAATACTTTCGGGGTTTTTCGAAAGGTCATCTTCCCCTTGAGTTTTCCGGGAGTGGCCACGGGTTTTTATATGGTCTTTATGCCGGCGGTATCGACTTTTGTGATCTCCGATCTTTTGGGGGGATCCCATACGATATTGCTTGGAAACTTGATAGAAAACCAATTCAGGATGGCGAGGAACTGGCAGTTCGGTTCGGCGATCTCCGTTATTATGCTTATGCTCATTGTCGTTACAATGGGGTACTTTGCTAAAAACGGATCCAGAGAAGGGGGGAACGGACTATGGTAAAAAGACGCGGAAAAAAGTGGTTGTCCAAGATCTACACGCTCTTGATGTACCTGTTTTTGTACCTTCCCATCCTTGTGATGATCGTCTTCTCCTTTAATGATTCGAAGTATAAGGGGCATTGGGAAGGCTTTACCCTGCGTTGGTATGAAGAACTGTTCCAAGATAAGGAGATATTGAGTGCGGTCTATACGACCTTTATCGTAGCGATCCTAGCGGCTATCATATCGACGATCTTCGGTACGGCGACCGCTGTTGCGCTTTCGAAGTTGAAGCCTAGGTATAAAAACTTACTCTTGAATTTGAGTTATATCCCGATGGTCAATCCCGACATTGTAATAGGAATATCACTTCTGTCCCTCTTCGTATTTCTGAAGATGGAGCTGGGGTACGTGACTCTTATCCTTGCACACATTACCTTCAATATCCCCTATGTGATCTTTGCGGTACTGCCAAAGATCGGTCAGTTGGATAAAAACTTGGAGGAAGCGGCACTCGATTTGGGAGCTACACCGGTGCAGGCTTTTTTTAAGGTGATCTTTCCCGAACTGTTGCCGGGAATCATGACAGGATTCATGCTTTCGTTTACCATGTCTCTCGATGACTTTATCGTAAGTTTCTTTACAACGGGTTCGGGAGTCGCAACGTTGTCGATTAAGATATTCTCGATGACAAAACGGGGGGTCAGCCCCAAAATCAATGCTCTGTCTTCGATCCTCTTTGTTTTGACGGTCCTCATCGTGGGCTTCTCTCAGTGGAAGAACCGTAAGGATGAGAAGGCGAGGGCCAAACTTGTTCTAAAATAGAGATAAAATAACAAGTTTATTTTATACATCATTCATCTTGAAGAAAACAATGAAAGGGGTAGAAAAATAAGATGAAAAAAATATTGGCATTACTTTTATCTTCCGTGATGCTGTTTGCTTTGGCAGGTTGCGGAAAGTCTTCCGAGGGAGAAGGGGAAAAGACGGTTTTGAACGTCTATAACTGGGGAGATTACATTGAACCGGGATTGCTTGACGAGTTTACGGAACAAACGGGGATTAAAGTAAAC
>JAUMWQ010000112.1 GCA_030529565.1 Filifactor alocis
CATCTCCTTTTGAATTATTTTTATTCATACTGCAACTATTTGAAACAAGGAACAAAAAACATAAACTGTCATACAAAATAGCTTCCAAAAAAGCTAAGACCTACATACGTCTCTCTTGCCACCACTATCAAAGGCGATAGTAGCAGAAAATAAAAATACCTCATCCCTTTTTATTGGGACGAAGTATCTCGCTATGCCACCCGACAATTTCCCATAACGTTGGGAATAACGTTCTTGCGTACTAAAGAATCCTTGTTCCGCAAAACAACTCCAAGGTGTTCTTCACATAAAGCCTCGTATCGAACTTCCACCACCTTCGACTCGCTGAAACTACCTCTTAATGCTACTCTCCTCTTCTTCGTTCTTTCTATCTTCAATTGTAACACTTGATAATAAAACCATAACGTTGTCTGTTATAATAACATCTTTCGTCTTTTTTTTCAATATCTTATTACAAAATATCATCGCGCTAAGGGATGAATATTTCGCTGTTTGTTTTTACTTCGATGTTTCCTATAGTAAATAAAGGTTACGATCGCTGAAGGAAATAGGACAAAGAGATAAATAGGAGAGTTTACGTTCAAAAAGAACATTGCACCCTGTACAATGAAGTTGATCACCCACATAAAGGTCAAGTTCTCGTTGCTTTTGATAAAATGAGGACTGTCATTGGATATGATCCTCGTGTATTCCGTAGTCAATGGCCTTCCTTGAAGGATGGTCAAGGCCCATACTAAGGCTAAGTAAACACTACTTAAAACTCCACTCAGATAGTCAACCCACATCGGTACTGCCGAAGACATGAGAAAAACCGCTAAAAAGAATATCGGCGAAGCAATATCCAACCATGTCTCCTTCCTTTTGAATAGTCGAATAACTAGGATCAACAAACTTACAAAAAGAGAGATCCTTATGTCGATCGAAATATAGTCCAACCGATCCAGCCAAAATAAAATCCAAGGTACAAAAGCAATAAGAAGCCAGTGTAATTCATGTTTCATATTATATCCAAAGGTTTCTTTTATCTCATTGTAAAACTCCGTATCAAGTCCCTTTTCCTCTTCGTGTTCGAACTCTTCTTCCGCCTTATATCGAGATACTGTACCTTCTCTCAAAGGAAGCTCTTCGTCTATCGTGCTATCTTTGCTGTGCGAGTAAAGATTTGTTTCATCAGGGGGCACCCGGGATTCGTAAGACTTACTCTCAATAGAGAGGGGCGAGCACGAATCATTCATCTTGACAAATTCTTTTAAAAGGCGTTCGTCTCTTTTTGCATGCCACACATCATCGCAACCCTTAAGCTCGGTGATAATATCTTCAAGAAAATCCGCATCTTCCGTTTCGACCGGCATCACATTTTCTTCTAAACATCGATAGAGCTCTGCCGTGATATCAAAGCTGAGGATTTGATTTTCCCCGTCTGAAAACAGCTCCGAATGTCTTTTTTCCTCCCCAATTCCACTTTCTTTTAATAATATTATTTTTCTACTCATTTTTTCTTCACCACATTTTTGTATTCCATCTTAGTCCCTTTTGATATTCGATTTCTGCCGTGTTGGGATCTACTTTAATAAAACTCAACTTCTCTTTGAAGCCGACCTTCTATATCGGTATAACATTCCTTCCAAATTGTCGTGCTCGCTCACGACGATTTTATCGATATTAAACTCCTGCATAACTGTCTTCAATATCATCCCACCTGCAATGATGATGTCAGCCCTCTTAGGTTGAAGACCATCTACCATCATTCTCTCTTCCAAAGTCTTTGTAGCCAAAAGTTCCAGCAACTCTTCCACCTGCTCAAATGCTAAATGGCTATGGTGCACTTTGTCGCTGTTATACACTCTTAGTCCCTGAAGCATGGCAGAAAACGTCGTTATAGTTCCTCCTATCCCTACGACCTCTTCTAAAGGATAACGTTTTATCTCCTTTTTCAAGGGCAGGATCTCTCGTTTGATATAGGTCTGCATCTCATTGAGTTCCTTCTTACTCGGTACATCACCCGAAATAAACTTTTCGGTCATCCTTAAAGCTCCAATATCCAAACTCTTCGAAAACAAGATTCCTTCACTTTGAGAACCCAGTATAAATTCCGTGCTTCCTCCGCCTATATCGATCAACAGTACATAGCCTTTTTTTTGCAAAGAAGATACAGCTCCGCAAAATCCCAATCCGGCCTCTTCCGAACCCTCGATCACTCTTACATCGACTCCTGTCATCTCTTTTGCACGAAGGACAAACTCTTTGCGATTTTTTGAATCCCGTAGCGCGGAAGTGCCTATCACCTCTACGACTTCAACCTCTTCTCGCTGTGCGAAAGAGACAAACTGTTGCAAAGCCTTAAGATTTCTCTGCATGGTATCTTCATCGATATATCCATTGGCATCTACTCCGTAACCTAACTTCGTAATATCCACATATTTTTTTCTATTGCTCAGTTCCTCACTATCATCAGCTATCAACAACCTCATGGAGTTGGTACCTATATCAATCGACGCTATCTTTTTCACTCTACTGCTTCCTTTCCAAATCGATATACACTCTCTCCCCCGGCATGACCATCTTCAGCTGCTCTCTCGCCTGCTTCTCTATATACTCAGGAGTCTGTGAATTCTCAAGCTCCTTCTTAAGCTGTCCTATCTCTTTATTCTTCTCCTCGAGCTCTATCTCAAGATGTTTTTTCTGTTTCTCCAAACGGTTCAAAGTCATCCCTTGATTGACATAAAAAGTTGCAATATACAATAATACAGCGACAAGTCCCGCCCCTATTGTCAAGAGAAGATAGTCCGTTGATTTCTTTTTACTTTTCTTTTTTTCTCTATTCTTTTTTTCAGATAAGATGACTACCTTGGGAGACACCTTATCATTTTTCTTCGCTTCATTTATTTGTTTTGTTTTCATCTTGCTCTACCTTACGTTCCAACGTTTCCCTATTCAGAAATAACCTCGTATAAGTTCGAAGCCTCTTCTTTTTTCGTCGTATCTTTTAAATCGGTAACTCTTACCTTCATAGTCCTCTCACCAAAAGTAATCTCTAGAATATCTCCTACTTTCAGTTTCGTTGATGCCTTAGCTTCCTTTCCATTTACAAGAACGATACCCCCGTTTGTCGCATCTTTGGCAACGGTCCTCCTCTTTATGATCCTAGATACCTTCAAGTATTTATCTAACCTCATATTATCATCCTCTTCTATCTCAAGTCCGTATCTAATTTTTCCAACATTACTTGTACCTTACATTATACCACATTTCATTTCAATTATACCCTTATTTGTATAAATTCTATTAAATTTGAACTTCATGTATTTGCTACCAAGATACAGTTTCCTTATGATAGATATGGAAACTGAAAAACATACGTTCTAATGCTGTCATCTGATCACAATAACACTCGGTTCCAAAAACATAGTACGGGTTGCATTTTTCCGTTTGACAAATACAACAAATACATTTCATTTGCTAGAAATTATGATTCATATCTACAACATCTCATAACCAACACCAACCATGATACTTTAATTGGTTTTTAGTATTAAACAAAAAAGTCCAAAAGGTAAAACACATCTGAAAATCAGGAGAAACATCATAGAGTTGACAGAAATGAAAAGAGCTGCGATGAGATCGCAGCCCTAACATTATAAGTATTTTTATAAAATTACTTATTTTTTTCCTTTTTTCTTAGGGGTGTTAACTTTTTCTTTCAATCCTTTTCCGGCTTTAAAAACAGGAGCTTTAGAAGCAGGTATTTTAATGACTTCTTTCGGATTCTTCGGGTTTCTTCCTTCTCTTGCCGCTCTTTCTCTGGTTTCAAAAGAACCGAATCCAACAAGTTGAACTTTCTCTCCCGCCACCAAAGACTCTTCTACGCAACTCATAAATGCGTTCAATGCCGCTTCTACGTCTTTCTTGGTCAAGTTGGATTTTTCCGCCATTTTCGTAACTAATTCTGCTTTATTCACAATGTTACCTCCTTAAAAGTTGAAAAAATAAATACGGTTTTTTTGTTGTTCTCTGTCCCTTACAGAGAGAAAACAGGTACATCGGGATCACTGCAATCACATAATCGACTCATCCCCCTATACGCGCAATTATACTTAACAAAAGATGACTTACCCCAACGCACGCTAGCAGCAATAATCTAAAACAATATTCTCTTGAATCTCCAATCAACCTGTTTTCTTACATTCTATCAAAAAATTCGATTAAGTCAAGCATTTAACGCGATTTTCCCAATTTTTCCTGCATTTTTATTTTGTTCCAAAGTTCCAGGGCTTCTTCCTCTGTATTTATTACAACATCTCCAAAAACATGCGGATGCCTTCTGATCAATTTGCTACATATAGTATCCACTACATCACGTATATCAAAGAACCCGTCCTCTTTACCAATTTGGCTCTGCATAAACACAATGAGCAGAACATCACCGAGTTCTTCAATCAAATTGTCGATATCTTCGTTATCGACTGCCTGATTGACCTCTTCGGCCTCTTCCAAAAGACAACTCTTTAAACTTTCATGAGTTTGCTTTTTGTCCCATTGACACCCGTTCTCTCCACGTAAGGTCGCCACAATACGTCCCAAGTCATAAAAATCACGAAACTTTTTTTCTTCCTGAGCCGGTACAAACAGGCTTGTCAAGTGGTTGAATTCCCAGCCCTTTTGATCAAGTTCATAAAGAGCAAGTTCCTTCTTTTTCTCATGACCGGGTATCATCGCTCCCTCAACGATCCACGCCGATGTCTCATCCTCATAGACCTCCATCAACTTCAATTTGACCTCGGAAGCAGTCCAAGAATCATAGACCTGCGTAACAATCAAGTTTTGCCCGGAGTCGATCCTCTCATGATCAAAATCAACAGCGTTGACAAGGGAAAAACCCTTTGACGGATCAAAGCCTAAAGAATGAAAAATTGCATCCACAAAGCTCATAGAGCTGACGACAACAGCCTTCTCACCCTTCTCTTCCAGTTTTTGCTCAATGATCTCTACAGTCTTTTCCGCAACATAGGGATGTCCGGGAACACAGTAGATTAACTCCTCTTCTTTAGATCGCTCTACGATAAGATCGGCTATCTTTTCATACACTTTCTCAAAACTATCCAAGGAATAATATTCATCGAGAAACTCAAACTCTATTCCTTCCTCTTCCAGCACAGAGATGACAGGATGTTGTTTGGTTCTACAAAAGATCTTCTTCCCCGATCTCAATTCTCTATAAGCTCCGAGACTTAGTCCCTCCATACTTCCGGGACCAAGTCCGACAATCGTTACAGACATAAACCCTCCTTCTATGCGCTCCATTACTCTTCTATAACAGTTTTTCCTTACTCTTGTGAACCTTCCGCTTTCAAGCATTTAAACCTTAAAGCACTATTCTCCCAAGAACACTACTTTTTCTTCCATTCCAGATCAAGTACGGTAAGGAGTTCTCCCTCTTCAGAATAGATCTCATGATGAGACCGATCTTTTCCGAGGAGATATTTGGCAACGACTCTTCCTTCGGGTCCCTTCTCCTTCTTATATACGATCGAAGCAGCGTTTACACAGTGCTCAGAGAGAAAATCCCCTTCCGAATACAAGCTTTCTATTGCCCAATCCACATACTTTACGTTATTGACATGATGATTTGCATCCACATCATAATAACGCACATCGAAGATCTTTTGTCCCTCTTTCAAACTATGATCTATCGGACAAAAATCTTTATCGGAAACCCCCATAATCCACAACTGCTCCTGAGTTTTCCCCTCATTTCCATCTTCGAAGACCTTAAGGATCTCTTTGGGGACTCTCGTTATCTTCCTGTTTTTAAGATCAATGACGACCCATCTGGAAAATCCTCTTCCAATCCTTACTCCCTCGGGAGTATAGAGGCCGAAATATCTTATAAAATACATCCCTCGTCGATCGACCGCAAAGGTTCGGATCTTAACCAAGGTCGCATAGAGTTCTGTCTCCTCCATTTCGACTCGCCAATCGTAGAGTACCCATGCCATATTCCTTCTTTGGAGATAGTAGGGATCTATTCCCAAAGCATCTGTGTGTTTGGTCGAAACCGTTCCCAAAACCTCAAGCAACTGCGGAAGTTTGACATGGTAATCCCTGTCCACATCTCTGAAGTCTATGATATACTCTTCCTTATACTCTTTCACTGAAGCCTCTTTCCCCTTCCCCACTTTAAAAGTTCTCCTCTTTCGAATATCTGTTCAAATGCTTTGTTTTACTCCTTCAAAAAAGTCGAAGTCCGCACTGTCGCTGCAAAAATTTTACTTTCCAAACTTATACTTCCAATTATACCATAGTTTAAGGTCTGTCCAAAACAAAAGATTTCAACAAAGCCGGATACTCCCTAAGGTAGGAAGAAAGGATGATCGTCGGCGGTGTAGGCGCAGGAAGTGAATAAGCTTGAAGACCACATCTTCTTGCTATCATAAGGCTGCGAAAAATATGAAATCGATTGGTCGCGATCATCACTCTCAGACCCCGTCCATCCATAAGGGACTTAGCATACTGTATATTTTCAAAGGTACTTGTCGAACGATTTTCTATCAAGATCCTCGCTTCTTCAATCCCCTCTCGGATTAGATACTTTTTTCCCGCCTCCGCTTCCGCGATCCACTCATCTTCTCCCCGACCTCCCGTAACGATCACAAGGGACTCCGGATGTTTCTTCAAATAAGCTGCACTTACCTGCAAACGATTGGCAAAGGCTGGAGATACGACATCTCCATACAACCTTGCTCCCAAGACGATGACATAGTCTGCCTCGACCTCCCTATATCGAAATCCGGAAAACAGAACTGCCGTCTCCACGATAATAAAAGACAGCAGTAAACATCCTACAAAAAATTTTACTATTTTCATGCTTTCCTCCCTTGCCAACACCTTTTCCGCGACAAACCATCGTCCTCTTTCATAAAATGTAGAACTTTTCTAGAGACCATTATATACGAATAGATCAAAAAATAAAACCTATCCTTAATACTATCGTTCTATGGGAGCGTTTTATACTATTCTCCAATAGAATCATTGATATATCTGTTTTTCAACCCACGAAAAATT
>JAUMWQ010000113.1 GCA_030529565.1 Filifactor alocis
AACAATAGAAAAAAACTTAAATACTTTTTCATAGACCTCATAATCAATCACCCCTTTCATTAAATTGAATGATTTAAACTTACCATTGTACAATGTATCGTTTTGCATTATAATTATATTATAAAGTCAATTATTTTCGAATATCCTTTTAAAAAAGGAGTGAAAATTATGAGTATACCTCGCACTTTTCTTTCTATATTCACTAGTGTAGTGGCACGTTGAAATTCACGGTAATTCAGACTTTGATGTTAATTCTTTCGGTTTATAACCGAGATAAGAAATAAAGATGAATATCAATATGTCAGTACACTAGTTCCGAAGATACACTTATTTTTTTGAGTTCTTTCGTTGTATTTCTCTATTTGATGGTGAGTTTTTTTCCTTTTCCAATGAAAGATTTACCAAAAAAAATTGCACCAAGTGGGTGTTTGAATATCAAGAGGGCGTTAGTGTATGATTTGTGTATTTTGTTTCTTATATTTTTAAACAAAAAAATCTGGTATGTTATAGGAAATAACACTCAATTTTTTATTCCGAATATATATTGGCTGTTGATCAGCGGTTTGTTCGGGGCAATATATACTCTACTCTTTATTGTGTTGTTGGCTGTAGCTTCCATACCGAATCGTTCAAAATAAGAATAATTTCACAATGGGGGGGAGTATTTGAAAACTTCTTCAAGCAATGTAAAAATATCTCAAGTAAGGATGTTATAGAATCTAACTTACAAGAATCTGAAACGAGGAAAAGGAACAACTTGTCTTAATAAACACACTTTAAAAAGAGAGCCAAAATCGTGTTACGGGTCTGTGCGTTTTTCTACAGTCGACCTTGACGGTGTTTCAACGAGGCATTTTTGTAAAACTTTATGACGGCGAACGCCCCTTAGACCTCTGTACTTTAGAGCCGGTTTATGGTATGATTTCCATTGGCGGATTGGTGGAAAGGAGAAGAAATGAAATTCAACAAAAAACAGGAAACGGTCGATCCCAAGGGGTTTATCAGGATTTTCAGAACGATGTATCTCTTGCCGGATTTTTTGGCGGATGATGAGGTAGGAGTGTTCCGAAAAGCAAAGGTCCTGACCCTGCTTTTTGTCACGGTCTCCTATTTTTTCCTCCCTCTCGACCTGCTTGCCGATTTTCTCCTCTTCGGTCTGGGATATGTGGAAGATATCGCCATCGCGTACTTCCTGCTCGGCAAGGTCGCTGAAGAACTCGAACGTTTTAAGAATGAGCGCACACAAGATCCGAAGGACGAGAAGATCATCGAGGCGGATTTTAAGGAAAAATAAGAGAAGGGAAGGTTTGAGATGGGCGACATCAAGTATACGATCGTTGAGCGGTTGGGAGAACTCTCGACAAATGCCAAGGGCTGGTCGAAGGAACTCAACCTCATCAGTTGGAATGACAGACCCGAAAAGTACGATATAAGAGATTGGAACGAAACACACGATAAAATGGGCAAGGGGATCACCTTGACAAGGGAGGAACTCGTCGCCCTCAAAAAATTGTTGGACGAGATACTTTAGGAAGAAAAGGAGAAGATGAGATTGAAACAGGAAGTAAGAGAGTATAATGTAGGCTTGATGGAGTTTCTGAACCGCTCCGTAAGCCCCTATCATGCAGTTGATGAGATGAAGAAGAACTTTGTCGAGCAGGGGTTTGAGAGCCTGTGTATGGAAGAAGAATGGACGCTTAGAAGGGGAGGACGCTATGTCGTCGACTTGGGAACGGCATTGATCGCCTTCGACATCGGAGAGGATCCGAGGAGCTTTAGGATCTTGGGTTCGCATACGGACTCACCCGGCTTTATGATCAAGCCCAACCCCGATATCAGCGAAAACCTCTACTGTAAACTCAATACCGAGACCTACGGCGGACCCATTTTGAACACATGGCTTGACCGCCCTCTGTCCGTTGCGGGCAAGGTCACCTTGAAGGGCGACAAGGTCTTTGAACCCAAGACCCTCCTGGTCGACTTTGAAAAGAACGTGGCGATTATCCCCAACCTCGCCATCCATCAAAACAGAGAGGTCAACAAGGGATTTGAACTCAACAGACAGAAGGATATGCTGCCCCTCGTCGGTCTTTCTGATGAAGATATGGAGGCAAGGAGCTTTGTGCAACGTCTCTGCGACAAGTGCGGGGCGAAGACGGAGAATGTCCTCTCCTATGAACTCTACCTCTATCCGAGGGAAGAGGCGGAGTATGTGGGCTTTGACGATGAGATGATAAGCTCCGGAAGACTCGACAATCTCGCAATGTTCTACGTCAATTCCACGTCGCTGATGGCGGTCAGAGCAAAGAACAGTATCAATATGGTCGTGGGCTTTGACAACGAAGAAGTCGGAAGTCTTACGAAGAACGGGGCGGACTCCAACCTGCTCTCCTCCGTGCTCGAGAGGATCGCGGGTGCTTTGGGCATCGAAGGAGAGGCCTATCACACGGCGATGAACCGCTCCTTCCTCATCTCCTGTGATATGGCTCACGCGGTACACTCCAATGTACCCGAGAAGACCGATCCCACCAACAAACCCAAGTTGAACCGGGGACCCGTCATCAAGATGAGCTATAACAAAAAATACAGCAGCGACAGTTATTCCTCCGCCGTCTTTATGCAGTTGTGCGAGAAGGCGAAGGTACCGGTACAGCTCTTTGTCAACCGTTCGGATCAGGCGGGAGGAATCACGATCGGCCCGATCTCGTCGAGCAAACTTCCCATCCACTGTGTCGACATCGGCAATCCCATGCTCTCCATGCACTCCGTCAGAGAGTTGATGGGAGCGCAAGACTCCTTCTATCTTAACGAGGTATTGAAGGTCTTCTTTAAAGAAGACTAAGGAAGTAGCACACAAAGACACACAAAGAATAGAAAGGCATGGCGGTCTTAAAACTGCTGTGCCTTTTGTTATGATCGAAAGTCCATTCCGGTTATGGAGACACCGCACAAAGGCAAACTTCCGATTTTTCTTCGATGTTATAGTAGTATTCTCCGTTTGAAATGCCGGGTATACGGAATATACAATTGTCGAAAAACAATTGGGAGGATCATATACTTCAGAGTATTCGGCCTGTCAATTCTAACAGAGAATAGTATAAAATACGAAGGTCGTCATATCAATCTTTTCAACAATTTCATCCTTCGCATAAAATCGGTTTTATGCTGATTTTTCGAATTATGCGGTATCTCCTTAGAGAACAGTATTATAGATCCTCCGATCGAAACGAGGAACCGACCGCTTCTACAAATGAAAAAGTCGATCCGGATTTTATGAAAGGTAAGCGGTCGATGTCCACAATTCAAACAGATTGCGATACTACCCTGATGTATGCTGAAGAAGTACAGCACAACAGTAGGACCGTGATTTCGCCTTGATTTTCCGATAATAGAACGCATGTGAAACAAATGGTTTCGAGAGATATATTCCTTATACAAAACCGGTATTGCTCTGTTTCTTTGAATTATACGGTATTGACCTAATATACAATCATTTCATAAATAATAAGTGCTATGTTTAAATATTTGATTACAACAAAAAAACAATAATTGACAATTCTAAAAAAATAGAATAAAATGTGATTAACAAGCTTGTTAATAAAATAAAAATCGTTAACGGTTGAAACTGCGTTAATGCTGTTGTCGTATCAAAATGCCGATCATACAACGATAAGAATGTCCGAAACGCTCGAGCGTAAAATACATTTGTAAGGCACATCAGCTTGAGAGATAAGAGTATAACGCGAGATCTGCAGATAGGAGTGGAAAAGATGAAGTTTCCGGAGACAGAACAAAAGGTAATGGAAGTATTGTGGGACAAGAATATCTTGGATGAGAACGGGGAGATCACCGCCAAGGAACTCTCCGACATTCTTATCGGGAAATACGGTTGGTCCAAAGCCTCCTGCTATGTATATTTCAGCAGACTGCTGAAGAAGGGGATGATCACGAGGAGGTATCCGAATTACACGATCAAAGCGTTGGTCGAAGAAGAAGAGCTGGCACAGCCGATCATCGATTCTTTGATTAAGGATACCTATAAGGGTTCCGCCATCAAGCTGTTCTGTGCGTTTTTGGACAATGACAACCTGAGTTCGGAAGATATCGAAGTGATGAAGGAATTGATCAGCGACTATAAACCCAAGAAAAAACAAAAATCAAAGAAGAGCGGGAGATAGCTTATGATATGGTTTTCGAAGATAGGATTTTTGAATCGAGGACTCTTGATAACCATCTATATCCTCATCATTCTTTTGACGAGGAAGGGATTGAACAGAAGAGGGTCCAAGTACGCGGTTATGATCCTGTGGGGAGTGTTGCTCCTTCGTCTGCTCCTGCCCTACAGTATTTCGATCGTCGTTATGCCGGAGCAGAGATGGCTCTATCGGCTTACCTATCCCTTTATCACCGTTTGGGACTTTATCTACCATGTCTCAAATGAAATCGGAGACTTCTTTCCCGCCTTACATCGCTTTGTGGTAGCAGGAGCAGTAGGGATCTATATCCTGTATCAGGTCCTTAATACCGATCGGGTGCTGAGCAGGGCGGAGGAGATAAGTCCGAGCAAAAGGATGAAAAAATATATGAGGAGGGTCCCTTGCAGAAGGAAGGTCAGGCTCTTTGTCAACAATGACCTCAAGACTCCCGTTACCTACGGGATCTTCTCGCCGAAGATCGTCCTTCAGGACAGGATCTTGGGAGATGACATCTTACTTAAGTATGTATTGGTCCATGAGATGACCCATGTCGCAAAGTTCGATGTGCTGTGGAACCATCTCAAGAACATTCTGCTCTGCCTCTACTGGTACAATCCCTTGATCTGGCTTATGTCGAGAATCCTGAATGAAGACCTCGAGGTCCTCTGCGATAAGTTGGTCGTAGAGAGGACGGGGGGCAAGGAGTTCAACAAAAACGAATATATCTATGTGATGTGTAATGTAATGATGGAGGGGATACAGAGGCACCGGACTCCTCTTGGGGGAGTGTTGGGGCTCAATCCCACGGTAGAAAGGATGGTTACATTGAAGAAGATGAGGAAGGATAAGATCGGTAAGGTCCTGAGCCTTGTTGTGGCGATGTTTTTGACGACCGCCTTCGTCTATGCCGAAAAATACGATCCTCCTGTAGTTATTGAGCTGGAAGGCGGAGGAGAGGTCGAGGAAAGGATCGTCAACACCGATGATCGTACGGAAGAACTTGTTGAGAACGAGTATTTTTCTCTTAACACGGAGACACAAGCTTCGCCCCTTGCAGTCGATATCGATGAGAAGGTAACTCTGAGGGCATTTGGTAATAAGTCCCATACCTTTGATATGAGTTCCTATACCGAGGGGAGACATACCGGTTTTACCACAAGAATATCCAATACCTCCAGCCGAAAAAAAGTGAAATATCAGTTGACGATCTTGGAGGATGGCGAAGAAATCTTCAGCAAAACTTATTACGGAGACGTAAATCTTAGGACAAGAAGTACAAAAGTTAATAAGGATTATACGGTAACTATAATAAATCTTTCAAATGCAAAATTGAATTATAATATCAGGCTGAAAAGTTATAAATAGGAGGAGCAAACGGTTGCGAAACTTAAATCCGCAGAGGTAAAAGAACGGAGACAGGGCAGTGTATAACCGAGGGAAGACTTTATATCGGGTTATGATCCTGATAAGTTGCTCCCGGACCCATAGCTTTTGTCAATGACCTTTGATGTTAAGGGGCAGTTCACCTATCGGAGAAGAACAACAACATCATCTGTTTTTTTGAGGAATTTCCTTAAATCTCTTGGTTATACGTACATTGAATTTTGGTTGGTAATAAGAAACTTTTTGTAAAGAATATATGAATTTTAGGAGGAGTATCTTATGAAAGCAAAAATTTTGGCATTAACAACGGCAATTGCAATTACTATGAGCACAAGCGTATTTGCATTGGAAGAGGTCAATAAGATTGAAAGTGTAGAAGGTATAATGTTATCTGATGATGTAGTTAGTTCGGCAGATATGTTTGAGCAAGCAAGATTAAGTATGATAGAAGACGAATTGGAAAGTTATGGGGTATTGGAAGAAGGAAGTGTACTCGAAAGTGAATTGTTAAAAAATTCTAATGTGGATTCTTTATCCGCAGATAGAGGAAAATTTGATATTGTTATGAGTATGGTTTCTAACTCAAACTTGGATAGCCAAGATAAACAGGACTTAATGGAAAAAATAGAGAGATTGTCTGAAGCAACAGTTGTTCATATAGATTCGGATACAGGAGAAGTATTTGATTCGGAAAACGGTTTTGTAGGATATGCAGAGAGTGTTGAAGAACAGAATTTTATACAAGACCAAGATTATGAAAATGAGTTTGAAGAATCTGTAGGAGATTCCTTTGTTGGTGGAGTGGAAGCGATAGAGCCGTTAAGCAAAAACAACCCTACATCCAGAGAGTGCCACGGTGGAAACACAGGTGCTTTTGAACGTAAGCAATTGGGATATAATGGGTTTGATAAGATAACATCAAGTCTGACACTTCCTACAATCACAATACCCAGTACAGATTCGAGTGACACCAAGAAAATAAAAAAGGAACAATCATGGGTTTATTATGGATTTGATTCAAAATCAGGTTCAGCAATCGAAGGAGGGTTTGCTCATCAAACAGGATCAGCAAGATGGTTGCCATTTATTCGTGTGGGAAGTATACATTATCAACATTCTAATAATGTTACTCCCTACTATGACGGGAATACAATTAACGACTTTAACTTTGTACTGAAAAAGCCCACATCCAGTTCTTCGAGATATACAGCATACTTGTATATTGGCTCCGGAAACTTACTTTTGTCGTGCTCAACTAACTTTACAACCTCTGATGTTCGAACGATGTCTGTAAAGAGGATGACAACCATCGCAAAGAATGGATTTGACAGCACCAGCAGTTCTCCTGCAAAAGCCATTTATACAAAGTCCAGAAACCAAAGATTTTCAAATATAAGAGTTCGTAGATTTGGGAAGACCTCTTATGAGAATTGGGGTGCATTTTC
>JAUMWQ010000114.1 GCA_030529565.1 Filifactor alocis
CTCCCTTAGAAAGGATTTAATATTATTGTCTTTCAGGATTGACAGGTGGAATACTTAGAATCATATAGTCTTCCAAAGGGGTTTTAGATAAGGAGGTTTCATATCCGCAATTTCAAATAGAGGATGGCATAAGTTACAAACTACACATAGGTTTGGAGATCACGATTTTGTGTAATTGGACAATTCAAAGGGATAGCAGTATAAAAATCAAAGAGCGAGTTTGAAGAAACTTTGACAATTATTATGACATACTATATAATAGAGGGAGATAATTAGTATAGAATAAATGGAGGCTACTATGGACAGAAACATCGCTTTGGAACTTGTAAGAATAACGGAAACAGCGGCGTTGGCGTCGGCAAATTGGATGGGTCGCGGAGATAAGAACGCGGCGGACGGAGCTGCTGTAGAAGGTATGCGTATGTGCTTTGAGAGGGTGGATGTACGAGGAGAGATCGTGATCGGTGAAGGGGAGTTGGATGAGGCTCCGATGCTTTACATAGGAGAGAAGGTGGGGAGCGGTTACGGTCCCCTGGTCGATATCGCCGTGGATCCGATAGACGGAACCAATCTGATCGCCAAAGGACTGCCCAATGCGATCGCAGTTATCGCTATGACGGAGAAGGGCAAGATGCTCAAGGCGCCCGACACCTATATGGATAAGATCATCGTCGGCCCTAAGGCCAGAGGAGTGATCGACTTGGAGGCACCCGTGAGAGAAAACTTGAAGAAGGTGGCTCATGCCATTGACAAACCCTTGTCCGATCTGACCTTGACGATTTTGGACAGGGACAGACACAGCGACATCATCAAGGAAGCAAGGGAGACGGGTGTCAGGATCAAGATCTTCAATGAAGGTGATGTCGCGGCGGGGATCGCGACCTGCTTTTCCGATACGGGTGTGGATATCCTTTTGGGTTCGGGAGGAGCTCCTGAAGGCGTGATTACGGCTGCTGCGGTCAAGACTCTGGGAGGCGATATGCAGGGAAGACTTCATCCCATGAGTCCGGAAGAGGTTCAGCGTTGCCATCAGATGGGCTTCGATGATGAGAGCATCAAGAAGGTTTTGACTTTGGAAGACCTTGTTTGTGGACAAGATATCTTCTTTGCAGCTACAGGGATCACCGACGGAGACCTGCTCAAGGGAGTTCGTTTCCTCTCTAAAAGAAAGGTTGTAACTCACTCCGTGGTTATGAGATCGAGCACGGGAACCATCCGTTTTGTTGAAGCTTCTCACGACCTGGACAGAAAAGAACTTTTGAAGCAGTTGAAGTTATAGAAGGATTTTTGCAAGAGAAAGGAGTTCCTTCTGAAAGTCAAAGAGCAGGGACACGGGAGTTTATTTTGTGACAGGGGGCATCGGAACCATGATTTGTATTGTGCTAAGTGCTGAAAGAAGGGTTTGTGAGGATCAAATCCGTTTGATCGGATAGTACCAAGAGAAGCCGCCTTTTCCAAAACTCCGGAAAAGATGAGATGACTTTTATAAAGACCTTCCGGAGTATTTTCACGGAAGGTCTTTGTGTGCTTGATCGATTTCGGGATGTAGGAGAAGGGATACCCTGTCTTTTTCAAAAAACTTCACCCTCGATCCCTTGCATCCGGTATACGTTTGCATTGATGGCATTTTGCTCGGGAAACGGAATAAAAAATTTTCCTCCGATATTTTTCCGCGAGACGAAGGTGATAAAAATAGGGATTTTAAGCCTGAAGTGAGATATCTTCTCAATTATTTTATGATATGATTACAAATTTATTTCGTGATCATATTGTAATAAAGGAGTCAAACGTTGTATAATAAATAAAATATTTTAATTGGGGGAAGTTCTATGGAAAAGGAGGTCTACCTTCAGAAACTTGAAGAGCGCCTGTCTTATTATTACGATATAGAAAAAAATATCAGCTATATGAAGATGTCTTTTGATATGTATGCCCGTTTTTTTGAGAAGAACGACAGGTACATCGTCAGCAAAAAGGCTGTCATCTACAGTTCCGAGATCAATCAGCATATCTTCGTAAAGCATCTGCCTACTTTGGAGATGGAGGATTTGGATCAGTTGGGCCATATTGCGAAGATGGCCGTGATGGACTATGTAAAACCCAAGGAGGACCATATGTCCAGCCTGATCTCGATGGTGGTCCTGGTGGACTCGATGCCCTCTCTCGAGGTACAGAAAAAACTCAAGAAATATAGCTATTATAAGAGTTTTTTGTTCGGTTTTCACGGCTGGGTAAACATCGGTTTTTTACTTGTGGATATCAATTCATTTGATATGATATACAATAGTAAAGGAAGGGAGGGAAAGGAGAATTTTATCTTAACTTAAGATCTTATTATTATTTATTTAAGGAGGGACAGTAATGAACTCATTGTTATTGGTATTGGCAAGTATCGTACTGTTTGTTATCGCTTATATGACCTACGGATCTTGGCTCGGAAAGCAGTGGGGGGTAGATGAGAAGATACCGACACCGGCACATACGATGATGGACGGAGTAGACTATGTTCCGTCGAAACCTCAAGTGTTGCTCGGACACCACTTTGCATCGATCGCGGGAGCAGGTCCCATTACAGGCCCGATCCAAGCGGCGATCTTCGGTTGGGTCCCTGTTGTTCTTTGGATCATCGTAGGGGGGATCTTCTTCGGAGGAGTGCACGACTACGGTTCCCTTGTGGCATCGATGAAACACAAAGGAAAGTCCATCGGTTCCATCATTGAAGAGAATATGGGTAAGACGGGTAAGAGTCTCTTCAGTATTTTTGCGTGGTTGACCTTGGTTCTTGTAGTAGCGGCATTTGCCAACATTGTTGCAAAAACCTTTGCAAGTACTCCGGAAGCGGCAACTTCTTCTATCCTGATGATCGCTCTGGCGGTCGTATTCGGATACTTTGTGTATCGAAGAGGAGTAAATTTGGGTATTGCGACCGTATTCGGAGTAATCGGTGTTGTAGCCTGTATCCTTCTTGGAATCAAGTTTCCGCTTACTCTCTCCGTAAATACTTGGGTCGTTATTATAGCGCTGTATATCCTTGTGGCATCGGTAGCACCGGTTTGGATCTTATTGCAGCCCAGGGACTACCTCAACTCCTTCCTGCTTTATGCAATGATCATAGGAGCGGCGATCGGTATCGCGGTATATCAACCGAAGATCCAATTGGATGCGTTCACGGGAGTTGCGATCGAAACTAAGACGGGAACACAGTGGTTATTCCCGATGTTGTTTATCACGGTTGCTTGTGGAGCGATCTCCGGTTTCCACTCTCTTGTAGGTTCGGGAACCAGTTCCAAACAGATTGCGAACGAAAAGGATGCAAAACTTGTAGGATATGGCGGAATGTTGATTGAGTGTGTGCTCGCGATCATCGCCATCATCACTGCGGCATACTTGACCAGGGATAAGTTCGGTGAACTTATGGCTAACGGAGGACCTATCGCCCTGTTCTCTGACGGCGTTGGAGAGTTTATGAGCCACTTCGGCATTCCGAAAGACACGGGTAAATCCTTTGTATCTCTTGCAGTTTCTGCATTTGCTTTGACATCCTTGGATACAGCTACGAGATTGGCACGTTTTATCTTCCAAGAGTACTTCGAAAAGCCGGAGGCACAGACTCAGAGTATCCTTACCAACAAGTATGTAGCGACTATTATCACCGTTGTTGCAGGCTGTATCTTGGCGGTACGCGGATACGAGGTCATCTGGCCGATCTTCGGTTCGGCGAACCAGTTGCTTGCAGCTTTGGCTCTTCTTGCATTGGCTACCTGGATCAAAAATGAGAACAAAAACTACCAAATGTTTGTCTTCCCGATGATCTTCATGTTCCTTGCAACTCTGAGCGCCTTGCTGATCGTTATGAAGAACAACCTTGCAGGAGGAAACTTCATCATGGTGGCAATGGCGGGTATCTTGTTCGTGCTTGCCCTTATCCTTGTAAAAGAAGGAGCGGATGTACTGATCAAAAACAAGAAGGTCGACAAAGTAAACAAAAAACTCGGTTAAAAGGGTGTATGCGACCTTATGGCAAAAATGTCGCCAAGCGATATAAAGCAGGTACGGCATAATGCTAAAAAAGAGAGAGAAACCTGTTTCGTACAAAAAACAAAAATGTTGAAATCGTTTATTTCACAAGGCCTTTGTACTGTATAAAACAAGATCAAGATTTGGCTTTGTGTGGTGTTACCTAAACCTTAAACCGGTCTCGGCTATGGAAGGAAACTGCATGTGATCGCGAAATTGCAAGGAATAGAAGAATCCACATGACACTCTGTTTGTAGAGAACGGGCAATTTTTACTCTGTGGATCGTTGAATCCGTACAGGCGTACAGCTTTGCACATCGATTGAAGAACAGGATAAAAAGACAGTCAATGAGGCTATCCGATCGGATTCCATACGGGTGGAGATGATAGGACCGACAAAAATATCGGATCTTTTGCAGGACACCCTTATACTATTTTTGATCGAGATGTGGTTATATCCATTTGTCGACCACGAAAAATGGTGTTATCTTCTATGGATCACAGATCATTTGTATCTACAATTCAGAGGAATAGCAGTATTATACCGGAGTGTAGCCTGAAAAGAAGATCGTATAAAACAGAAAAAACTTCAAAATAAAACAACAAAAAAACTCCCTTACTGTAACAAAGGGAGTTTTTTGTTGTCCGATTCTGTCGGAGGGATGTTCTTTTGAGTATTGGTTGACCGGAAGACAACATTAGTATCGGATGCTTGCGGGATAAAGATTTTCGACATCCTTGGAGATCAGGACACTCTTATTTGTATCATAGAGGTAGAGCTTGTAATACGCTTTTCCATCTCCTTTTTTCGAGCCTTGTTCGGCAAGGTAGATCGGCTTTCCGTTCTTTATAAAGTGGGCTTCAGCGACGTTTTTGGCAAGGGTTCGGGCCTTCTTATCCCTATAGAGCTTTAGGGTCGAGGTATTCCCTTTTTCGTCCGTGAAGTAGAGCAGGGACTGCGTAGCCTCGTCATAGGTATGACCGGAGGGAGCTATGCTGGAGATGCGATCGATACTCTTTCCGTTTAGCACCACGTCCTTAGTTTTGTTGTTGTTGACCTTGAAGTAAAGCACGGCCTCTCCGCTGTTGGCGGGGAAGTAGAAAGGTCTGGAAGTACCCGGAAGTATCGGACTGTCGGACAGGACCTTCGAGGCGATAAGCTTGGACTCGCCGATCTCTCCTTCCTTGATAGTTAAGAGATAGAGGTCGGCAAGGCGTCTTTGGGAGTCAAAATTTCGTAAGGACCACAGCTTTGTTCCGTCGGAACTTAGGAAGGTACTTCCTTCTTGTATGTCCTTTGCCTTAAGCGGAAGTTCTCTTACCTTGTCCTTGTTTGCTACAACGAATCGAAACTCACCCTCGATATGCTCCGCTTTGTTGTGGAAGTCGTCGAGGTCCTTGATTTGGGAAAGAGGGATCTTCTTGATCTTATCCAAGTCGATCTCTTCAAAAATGATCTCTTCCTTATCCTCAGCTATATAGAAAGAAGTATAGATTTCGGGCATAATGCCGGATTGCCACCAGAAGTAACGGTCGCTGACCTTTGTGGCACTTGTCCCGTCAAAGTACCATAGGGAGTGGACCGTCCACCATCGGAAGATGTCTTCGGGACCATTCCCGTACGAAAAGATGTCCTTTTTTGCTCCTTCTGCAGGTACATCGATATCAATGATGTCTTTGAAGGACAGATCTTTGGATTTCGAAATAAAGTAACCTCTGCCCGAGTCGAAGATCCTCAAGACGATAGTATCATCGGAGATCTTCTCTTCCTTGCCCTTCTTATTGCTGTATAAAGTTTCCTCTTTGGAATAGAGAAAATCGCTTGCATCTTCATTGAAATAGTGAATGTGGTCAACATTTTGTGCGATTTTTTCCGCTTTTTTTCCTCGAGATTTGGCATAGAGGGCATCCTTTTGTGTGAAGATCAAGGATCTGCCTTCTTTCGAAAACTCATAGTGGTAAACGTCTTCGCCGAGAGCTTCTTTTTGTTTGGAATCAAAGCTCCATAGAAAGAGTGAGTGAGACTCTCCCTTGCTGTAGAGGAGCTCTTTTCCGTCCTTGCTCACGATGTAGTCGTTGACCTTATCGTCGATTAGAAGGGCAGACTCTTTCTTGTCAAGGACCTTGTAATAGAGAGCGTTGTCGTGGGAAGAATTTAAGTCTTCGAAGAAAACGGCCGCCTGTTTTCCCGGAACAAGGACAACATCGTTCTGTGGACGTTCGGAAGCGTTTTTGTCAGGGAGCTGTTTCTCTCCGGAGGTCAAGGGTGTTTCCTTGAGGTTTTTCGGGTCCTTTGTATTCACATAGAAGATCTTTCCGTTTTTGTTGTAGAAGGCATAGTCGGAATTTTGATCCTGCGCTTTCGTACAGAAGCCTTGGGCGGGGATAGAGGTTAAGACGAGAAGTATCGCAAGGAGGCGACTACCTTTTTTGGCAAAAGAAGGAAGATCCTTCCCACAGTTTTTGAATATACGCATAAGTTTCTCCTTTCCGAGCGTTTGGAACGCCAAAACATTTGAAATATAAAAGATACCATATAGTTAAAAAAGGGTGATGCCGAGTCTGCACAAAAGACGAGATACTTGTATCGAAAGAGATTCTTGCAGAAAACAGGACTGTACTTGGTGCAGATTATAGAACAAAAACAATTATTTCGTCAAGGACTTACTCTATTTTGTCAACAAACTGTAACTAAATGATAAAAAAGGAATAACTTAAGTATAATGGAGTTATTTCTTAGGGATTTTGGAGAAAAAAGTTTATGCGTTTCTCCATGCCCGGTGATCGGAGGTCGTGGAGGAGGTATTTTTGCTGTGGAAGCTTGAGGTTTGAACGATGA
>JAUMWQ010000115.1 GCA_030529565.1 Filifactor alocis
ATGATGACAGCAACAAAGTAAAAGACGACAAGGATGACGATAAAGACGACGATAATGATGATGAAGACGGGGATGATGATAACGAGGACGATAATGATGATGATTAAACCCCTTCCTTATTGAGATACGAATAAATCTATATTGGGCTCTCGGGATATAAACAGAGTCCCTCCTTTTCCGATACCGAACCGCCTTCCGGCATGGTTCGGTATCTTTTTGCTCCGTTTTTGTTCTATAAAAATCCCGATTGTATCTGATACTATTGTCCGTTTTGTCTTTTGACATTAAGCTCCCTCTTATAGTATTATATTAAAATACGGTGCTATGGAAACACCGCACGAAGGAACAGTTCTTGTTTTTTTGAGTTTATAAAACACGAACATTTGTCGTATCAAGATTTTCGATGATTTCATCCTTCGTATAACATGAATTCTATGCCAATTTCTGAAGTTATGCGGTATGCAATCGGACACCGGTGCATCGAAGAAAATCGTATATACCGGCGTGCTTTCCGCTCCATACTCAGGAAGGTATCACACAGCGACAACCTCCCACTTTTTAAGCAGGAATACAAAAGGATACACAGGAGTCCGAATTCATCCGCGGAGATTTTTCGCTTATTCGTATCTTAGCCAACGACGGTTTGTTTTCTCTATATCTGCGTATATAGACAAACAAATTTATTTCACCTGTGATCCGTCATAGAGAAGGACCGGCTCGATTCGACTTTCTATAAACCTGTTTTTTATTTCAACAGGCTTGTGAGCATCGTAATCCGAAGACCGAATATACTTTTTATCTATCGTTTTTATCGGAAAGGAGTTTAGATGAAAACAACTACTGAAGCACAAAATAAAATGGGGG
The DNA here is from genome assembly GCA_030529565.1 of Filifactor alocis. Classification (GTDB taxonomy): domain Bacteria; phylum Bacillota; class Clostridia; order Peptostreptococcales; family Filifactoraceae; genus Filifactor; species Filifactor alocis_A. Next base: position 865 of record JAUMWQ010000115.1, read on the forward strand.
TCGCTCCGGTACTTCCCCTTATTTTCAAGATGTCCCTACCGGCTATGTTCGCAATGCTGGTACAGTCTATGTATAATATCGTTGACAGCATTTTTGTCTCCCGTTTGGGAGAGAAGGCGCTTACAGCAGTTAGTCTGTCGTTTCCGGTACAGATCCTGATGATCGCGATCGGAGTAGGTACCGGTATCGGCCTGAACTCCGTCGTCTCACGACGTCTTGGAGAACGTCGCCATGAAGATGCAAGCAGGGCTGCGACACACGCAGTCTATCTGGGTGTTCTCAACTTTTTGGTATTCGCCCTCTTAGGCATCTTCTTCGTGAACCCCTTTGTCTCGCTCTTTACAAAGGATGAATATATCTTTGCAAATACGGTAGCCTACTTGAAGATCATCACCGTCTTTTCCATAGCAATCTTCCTTCAGATCAATTTCGAAAAGACTCTTCAGGCTACAGGCAATATGATTTATCCCATGATCTTCCAAATGTCCGGCGCCTTGATGAACATCATCCTAGACCCCATTATGATCTTCGGTCTCTTCGGCTTTCCGAAGATGGGGGTGGCAGGAGCCGGAATTGCTACCGTCATCGGGCAAACGGTGGCCCTTGTCTTTTCGTCCTACGTAATTCTGACAAAGGAGCACGAAGTCCATATCAGCCTCAAGTCCTACCGCTTCGACCGCAAAACCGCCAAGGAGATCTACGCTGTAGGCATCCCCTCCATCATTATGCAGTCGATCGGGGCTCTTCTGATCACAGGACTGAACTCTATTTTAATTGCTTTTTCAGAGGCTGCCGTCTCTGTAATGGGCGTATACTTCCGCCTACAGTCCTTCGTCTTTATGCCGGTCTTCGGTCTAAATCAAGGGCTGATGCCTATCTTGGGATATAACTACGGAGCAAAGAACAAAGAAAGGATGATGCAGGCTCTCAAATATGGCATTATGATCGCTCTTGGTATCATGCTGTCGGGAACCGCAGTTTTCTTCCTCGTTCCGGCCAAACTCATGGGAATCTTCCATGCGACTGACGAGATGCTCACCATCGGCATTCCCGCCCTGCGCATCATTTCTCTTCACTTTGGATTAGCGGCAGTCGGAATCGTGATATCCGCCTTGTTTCAAGCAGTCGGAATCGGAAAATACAGTCTCTATATCTCTATCATCCGTCAGATGCTTGTCATCCTCCCGTTGACCTACCTGCTTTCGAGACTCCTTCCCTTTCGGTATATATGGTTTTCCTTTCTTATTGCAGAATCAGTCTCCATCATGTTCAGTTTCTACTTTCTCAAGAGACTCTACGATACAAAGATTCGTTTTCTATAACAAAAAAACACAGCCATTCTTAATGTGGTTGTGTTTTTTTGTTATCGATAGGTCTTTTTATCCAGATCTCAGCTCAGGAATTACTCCCTCAAAGTTCCTACAACGGGGAGTTTAGCGAGTACATCGGTACCGTGAGGGGAGTTCCCGATCATTTCGGTTGCATCGGTTCCCGCCTTAACACCGCTTTCATGCTCTCCGTCATTCCACTCTTCTTCATCCGTTACGTCATAGACGACACCATTCACAGCAACATAGGCAGGTCTTCCGTCTTTTCCATCAAACTCCGCCAACTCTTCCAATGTGAAGGTCTCCTGTTCTACCGTCTCTGTTCCGTCATCGGTCTCCTGTGTTTCATCTGCCATCACCTCTGTTTCTTCAACAGTCACTTGTTCTTCCGCCTCCGGAGGCCCCGCCACCGGTACTCTATAACCCCCTCAGCATCCGCTCAGAAGCAAAGTTCCTACTAACACGGTAGCGAACATGGCCATCGCATATCTCTTCATTGTCTGTATCTCCCTTCATTTTCATTTTGGCTGATGTAACAAAAATCTTCCTCTTTATAGATTCCCCACCTCGCTTAATGTCAAACCTCATCCCTCTATTTTTTTAGAGAACCGGCGCACAAAGACGGCGCCTTGATTTCTCTTTGAATTTATAGTACTACTAAAAATAAAACTCCTCGAAATAGATCCTGTCAGAAGAGATGCCTTTTTTCTTCAAATAACGTGCATAAGACAGATTCATATCCGAAGTCCCTGCAAGGATATATACAAACTCTTCTCCGAGAGGAACCTCCCTCTCCAATTTTTCTTCTGAAAACCTTCCCTTTTGAAGAAGACACCTGAAGTTCTCCCTCTCCTCCATCTCTTCGAAGATGTCTTTTCCAATAAATTCCCTGTCTTTTTGTACCGTGTAGAGAAAGAGGGTATCCCTATCGACAAACTCCTGAACCAACGAGAGCAGAGGCACAACTCCCACTCCCCCTGTTATAAAGACGAGCCTGTCCTTCTCCTCCAGGGTCTCAACAATATCGTGAAGGATCCCATATCCTTGACTTATAACAGCTTGAGCACCTTGTCTCAGCTCCGACACCTTGCGTGTAAAGTCTCCAACTCCGCTGATAGTAAGCACCAAAGTTCCACTCTCGGGAAGATTTCCGATGGAGAAGGGATGCGGTTCCCTCAGCTCCTTATATTCAGGAAAACTCACAAAGACAAAGTCTCCCGCACGATAACGTCGAAAAGAAGGCCCTCCTTCCAATATAAGTTCCGTTACCTCCTCGTCGATCATGGAAATCCTCTTCACCTTCGCTTTCACAACCTTCTTCTTTCGAGAGATGACATAAGAGATGTAAGACAAGAGAGCAAATCCCGTATAAAGATAGAAAATAAGGATAAATATGCCGTTGTTCTTTCGTATGATGTAGTCGATCGTCGTAACATGGATAGTCACCGCAAGAACCACAAGGAAGTTCAGACGGTGGATCCACATCGAAATCTCGTGCTTAAGATACATCTGTGCTCGTTGTCTAAATTTCCTTAGAACTTGTACCCTCATCACCATCCTTCCACCAAAGAAGAGGACGGAGTAGGCAAAAAGAACAGTAAACAAATAGAAGGCAAACGTCCCCGAAACCTTTGTTAAACCGTCGGAAGAAAGCTTGAAGACATGAAAGGACATCGCCAGCAGAGAAAAGAATCCGATCCCTCCATGAATAAGGTACATCTCCGGCAGACCTATCCTGCGTTCGATCCAAGTGGGTTTGGTCGCCAGACAGATCCCCGCCAACATCCAGGTGTAGGCGAAGATACCGCAATAAAGCGCGATACTCCGGGACGAAATTCCTGAAAAACTGTCCCCCAGCGAAGCTGCCAATGGCAGAGGACAGACGAGCAGAACCGCAATCCAAAGAAAGTAGGTCCGTCGTTTCAATTGTTTCAGCATATAAAAATCTCCTTTTGCATATTCTCCTTCATCTGTATCCCCTGCACCTATGTAAGTCGGTTTTATCGGCTGAGCATACCGTTCTTCGTTTGAAGATCGGGTATACAGAATATATAATTACAAAAAAACATTTAGATGATTATTTTTTCAAAGTGTTCAAAGTGTCAATTTTAGTAGATAATAGCATAAACCCACTTTATCCGCAAGATCACATCTCATAAACAATCTTTCCAAACTCTACCTCTTAGAGATCTCCGTCATTTTCAAAACCTTCTCCCATGACTTCCTTGACATCGGCTATGGTCACAAAGGCATGAGGGTCGATCGAAGAGACGAGCTCTTTGAGTTTCTGTACCTGTTTGGGAAGGATGACGACGTAGAGGATGTTTTTGTTCTGTTTGGTATACATCCCGTGCGCATGGATCAGGGTATTGCCCTTTCGTATGCGATCCATGATCGCCTCCGAGATCTCCTCGTACTTCGGCGAGATAATAAAGGCTGCCTTCGCAAACTTCATCCCCTCGATCATCGTTTCGATCACCTTGGAGGTGATGTAGATGGACAAGATCGCATACAGACCGTTAGAGGCTCCGAAGACGAACATTCCTATCACGACGATGGTGACATCGGTCATCAACATCAACTTGTTGATGGGAAAGGAAGGGTTCTTGTAACGGATGATCATAGCAAGCATATCGGTTCCTCCCGTAGTAGCGGAGTTACGCAGAACCATCCCCACACCGACTCCCAAGGCGACCCCGCCGAAGATACAAGCGATCATCCTATCATCGGACACCTGAAAGGGCGACTGCGTCAGCCGCAGGAGCCAAAGATTGAAGGTCAGGCAGGCAACGGCAATCATCGAATTTCGTCCATAGCCGACTCCCCTCTGATAGATGCTGATGGCAAAGAGGGGAATATTCATCACAAGGGTCGAAAACCACAGGGGGATCGAAACATCAAAAAACCTTCTTCCAAGCTCTTCGATCACGATGGACAGACCTGCCAAGCCTCCGGTCACAAGTCCGATCGGTGCAAAAAACCAAATGACCGCCGCCGCTATAAAAAGGGTACCTACATAGATGCCCGCCACGATCATCGGCAAACTTTTTTTGTTCATTCCCATCTCTCCTTACTTTGTCATAATCTTCGGCACATATTCCGGAAAACACCCTTCCTATTATATCAAACTTTTTCCACTTTGATATCCCATAGTCAAAAAAACCTTTTGTCCCTCCCCCTTGAATAAGAAGGAGCAAGAAGGGTATCAATTCGAGTAGTGGCAGAGAGAAGTCCCGCCTCGTTTATCTTCAAAAACAATATGCTCTTATCCGATCAGTATCCATTCGGACAGTAGGAGGGAGGAGGTTTACGTCTCATCCCTGCAAGCATGAAACGGGACAAGCATAAAACTCATATCAAAAGGAGTGTAGACTTATGAACCTTACATTTTTGCAATACCCCAAATGCAGTACCTGCAAGAAGGCAAAAAACTTTCTGGAAGACAACGGCCTCGCCTTTGACGACCGCCATATCGTCGAGAAAAACCCGACGGAAAAAGAGCTGAAAAAATGGATCAAGCTCAGCGGTCAACCGATAAAGAAATTTTTTAACACCAGCGGTATCAAGTATCGCGAACTGGAGCTGAAGGACAAACTGCCTACGATGACGGATGAGGAACAGATCAAGCTCCTCTCGACCGACGGGATGCTCGTCAAACGTCCCCTTGTGATCGGCAAGGACTTCGTCCTGATCGGATTTAAGGAAGAACAGTGGAAACAGACCCTACTCTAAACAAAGATCCTGATGTTATTCCCTTAAGTCGTCGACGCCAACGATTTGTACTCCATAGAAGATGTTCGTGGTCGCAGAATAGATATCAACGATCGTACAATACAGAAATATGGGATTTTTTCCTATTTTTACTGAAGAAAGTGAGATGAATATCGAGTATGAGAAAAAAAACATCTGCTATTTTCCCGGTCCTGCTCTGTTTTCTCCTGATTTTTTATCAACTCCAATTCAGTGAGAGTGCAAGGATTCAAAAAAACCTAAGTGATTTCGGCAAAACAAAAAGTCTCTACAGTTCAGAGGTAGAACCCTCCGACTTAAAAAACATCGAAAGAAGTGAAGGCGGATATCCATTTACCGTATTGAAAAAAAATGAAGTTCAAGATCCTAAAAAACTGGGAATCGTTGAAATGAAAGGCAAAGAAGAATCCTTAATCAACACATTTACCTTATTTAAAAGTGAAGATGGTTATGTAGTTTATATGAGAGGCATTTATATGTCTATCAATCAATGATCGATCTGTAGAACACAGCCCTATAAGGAAGATACCGCACAATTTGAAAAATCGGGATAAAACCGATGTTATATGAAGGATAAAACTCTTGAAAATATTGATATGACAAACCTTCGCATTTTATAAAACCGGAGGAAAATCAGAAACTTGCCTTTGTGCGGTGTTTCCTAGACCCTACCGCAACAGGATCACAGTAATACTATTTTTCGATAAAAGTATAGATATATCTGTTTTTCAAACCACGAAAAGTTGGTTTATCTTCTATGGGTCACAGATTGTTTATATCCACAAC
>JAUMWQ010000116.1 GCA_030529565.1 Filifactor alocis
GCACCTTCAGGGCTTTTATCCTTTATATAAAAATGAGTTGATGATGATTTTTCAAATTGTGCGGTCTTTCCTTGGTACTATACTATGGTCCGTTGCCTTATGGGAATTGATGATTTGTACTCTATGGGAAATGAATTAAACTTTCAAGCGTGTTCCGTCGCTAATGTATTGGCGCGTTGAAACTCATAATAATTCTGACATTGATATAAATTCTTTTGACTTATAACAAAAAAGCAAATAAATCTGAATATCAATATGTCAGTACACCAAGGAAGGATCGGTGCCCAAGTCGGATGTATCTTTTGAGGTAAAAAAGAATGCTCGGTATCCGACCGAACATTCTTTTTGATATTGATTTATTTTAAATACATCTTCTGCTTCTTCATCTCATCCAAAAGTTTGTCGTTCAGTACCTTTATATGAGTCCCCTTCATTCCCAGAGAACGGGATTCTATAACGCCGGCACTCTCGAATTTTCGCAAGGCGTTGACGATGACCGAACGGGTAATGCCCGCTCTGTCGGCGATCTTGCTTGCTACCAGAAGGCCTTCGGTTCCGTTCAACTCGTTGAAAATATGAGTTACGGCCTCCAACTCCGAATAAGATAAGGTTCCTATTGCCATTTGAACAACGGCCTTGTTGCGCATCTCCTCTTCAAATTCTTCACTCTTAGAGCGAAGGATTTCCAGACCGACGACCGTCGCACTGTACTCTGCTAAAATAAGATCGTCATCACTAAATTCTTTGTCGTACCTCGATAGGATCAGAGTCCCCAGCCTATCTCCGCTTCCGATGATGGGAACGATCGTCGCATACTTGTTGTAGCTGCCGATATCTCCCTTGAAAACAGATAACAGAGCTTCTTTTGTAAGATTCGATATCGTCTCGGAAGCCTTGTTCACATTGTCGATATAGTCTTGAGGCAATTTTTCTTCTCCGGATTTTTCGTCCAAAATAATCGAACTGTCCGCTTCATGAGTAAAAGAAGAGCCCAGTACCTTACCTTTGGAACTCAAGATATAGATATTGGAATTTAAGACTTCGTTTAAGGTATCACTTAATACGGAAAATGAGACAGGTTTATTTCCGGAATTTTGGAGAAATTTATTGATCTTTCTCGTCTTTTGTAATAACACGCTTGACATACACACACCACCTTAATTCAACACTAAAAATAAACTATACTTTTATCTGCAATTCATATAAAAGTATAAAATTTCACAACTATAATATCATATTCCAAAAGAATTTTCAATATTATTTGAAAATATTAAAATATTCAAAACGAGATCATCTTCCATCATTTTTTATAACCGCATTCCTTGGAGGAACAAACGATTTGACTTCCTTTTTTTCCAACCTTTTCTACCAAAGGACTGTTGCAGGAAGGGCACTTTTCTCCCGTTGGTTTGTTCCACGATACGAAGCGACACTTGGGAAAGTTGCTGCACCCGTAGAAAGTTCTTCCTTTCTTGCTCTTACGTACGATGACATCTCCATCCGCGCATTCCGGGCAGGAGATACCGATCTTGGTTACATAAGGCTTGGTTCCCTTACATTCGGGATAATTCTTACAAGCGATAAATTTTCCAAAGCGACCATATTTAACGATCATTTCGGAACCGCAGTCGGGACAGATCTCATCCGTTTTTTCTTCTAAAAGAATTTTTTCCAATTGTTCTTCCGCTTTTTCAATGTCGGTCATCAGCGGGGAGTAGATGGTCTTGACGATAGACTTCCACTCGAGTTCTCCTTCTTCTACCGAGTCGAGCTGTTGCTCCATTTTTGCAGTAAAGTCCACGTTGATGATGTCACTGAAGTGCTCCTTCATTATATCGGTGACGATCTCTCCCAAAACCGTAGGTTTCAAGAAGTTTTTTTCTTTTTCGACATACCCTCGCTGCAAGATGGTCGATATCGTGGGAGAGTAGGTGCTGGGTCTTCCGATCCCCAGATCTTCGAGTTCTTTTACAAGGGTGGCTTCCGTATATCTCGCCGGAGGCTGCGTAAAGTGCTGTTTGGGGATGATCTTGGATACCGGATAGCTTTTCTCAGCGGTAAATTGGGGAAGAAGGACTTCCTCGTTTTGAGAGTAACTGTATACCTTGAGGTAACCGTCAAAAATCATGGTACTTCCGTTCGCCTTAAAGGTATAAGACTCTATGTTTCCGCTCACAACGCTCGACAGGAAGACAGCACTCGACATGGAGGCTGCAACAAAGCGTTCCCAAACCAATTTATAGAGTTTGTACTGTTCTGGAGTCAAGGACTCTTTAATCAACTCAGGAGTACGTTGCACCGAGGTAGGACGGATACATTCATGGGCATCTTGGACTGAACTGTTCTTCTTTTTGGCGTTGACGTATTTCTTGTAATACTTTTTTCCGTAGACGGATTCGATATATTCTTTTGCAGATAGACTCGCTTCTTCCGAAATCCTCTGAGAATCGGTACGGATATAGGTGATAAGACCGATGCTGCCTTCACCTTTGATCGCAACTCCTTCGTAGAGCTGTTGAGCTACACTCATGGTTTTTTTGGTAGGAAAGGAAAGTTTTGATGAAGCTTCCTGTTGCAACAAACTTGTAGTGAACGGTTTGGGAGAGGTCCGAGACTTCTCTTTGGAAGTGATGGAATCAATCTTCATAGGTTTCTTTGCGATCTCACCCAGGACCGTTTGAACCTCTTCTTCGTTATGCAACTTTATCTTCTTTCCGTTTTTCTCCGCCAGTTTAAACTCTGCGATCTTTTTATCATCGCCGGCGACATTGGCTTGAATAGACCAATACTCTTCGGGAACAAAGGCGCGGATCTCGTTTTCTCTGTCGACGATCAGCAGGGTGCTCACACTCTGGACTCTACCTGCACTCAGACCTTTTCGAACCTTTGCCCAGAGGATGGGGCTGATGTTGTATCCGACCAAACGGTCGATCACCCTTCTGGCCTGTTGAGCATCGACCAAGTCCATATCGATCTTTCGAGGAGATTTGATCGCTTTTTTGATCGCATCCTTGGTAATTTCGTTAAAAGTGATCCGATTTTCCTCCTGAGTATCCAAGCCCAAAAGGGTGGCAAGGTGCCAGGAGATCGCTTCTCCTTCGCGATCCTGGTCGGTCGCAAGGTAGACGAAATCGGCTTTCTTTGCTTCTTTTTTCAGGTCTTTTACCACATCGCCTTTTCCGCGGATCGTGATATATTGCGGTTCAAAATCATTATCTATTTCAACGCCCATCTTGCTTTTGGGGAGATCTCTTATGTGTCCGACCGATGCCTTAACCGTATAGCTCCTCTTGCCCAAAAACTTCTCTATGGTCTTTGCTTTCGCCGGGGACTCTACAATTACTAATTTTTTTGACATTCCACAGTCCTTTCCGAATCATTTTTGTATAGATAAACACATACTATTCAAACCCCGTGCAAAGCATCTTTTTTTGCCGTCCTTCATACAAATACCATAATACGGGGATGCTTAAACGGAGGATAATAATTTTAAGATAATAGTAACAATTGAGTATTATATACCAAATAAAAGAATTTGCAAATTATTTTTATCTAAAGTTGCTTATTTTGTTAAAAAACTTGTTGAAAAACAGTGGAAATTAGAAAAAATACAATTTTTTTCGAGGCAAAGATGTCTGTACAATGAGGGACATGTCTCAAAAACTGAAAAACAATGAGAACGCATTTTTTGAAAACGTTCATGTACGGTTTTTCATATGATTTGTTTGTATTTTATACTATTCTTCGTTTAAAATGCCGGGTATACAAATGTATCATCGTTGAAAAAACTTGGATCTTTCTATGCCTCAAAACATCCAACCTGATACTTCAATTGGACAATAGGATTGGTTAAAGAATGCATGGGACAAGATTTTCGTTGAAGAACAGTATGAACAAAGAAAAAGCCGAAAAACAAAGAGTGTATGGAACTCTTGTTTTACAGGCTCTTTATTATACTGAAATGAAGAAAGTTGCCGGTGTATCCCGAAACGCTGTCAGGTCGTTGCTATATAACAGCGGTTTCCGATCTCACTCACAAGCCCCTTCATCTCCAAAATGTTTAAGGTAGCGCTGACCTGTTGTATCTGCAATTTGAGTTTGCCGGCGATCAATTCAACGTACAGGGGAGACTCGCTCTTCAAAAGAGAGAGAATGGCCCTCTCCTGTTCGGAGAGTCCCTCATCTTTTCTTTCGATTTCAGAACGGGAAAAAAACGGAAACTCCTCCAAAATGTCTTCGATGCTCGTTGTGATCTTTGCTCCGTTTTTGATCAGCAGGTTGGTTCCGTTGCTGTTGACCGAGGTGATGTTTCCGGGAACGGAGAACACGGTCTTCCCAAGTTCCAATGCAAAATCTACAGTGGTCATCGTTCCGCTCTTAAAGTTGGCTTCGATGACGAGGAGTCCCTGACAAAGCGCAGCTATAATACGGTTTCGTGCTATAAATTGGTGGGGTAGGGTCGGGTGGAAGGGACTGTACTCCGAGAGGATGAGGCCTCCGTTTTCGATGATGTCCCGTGAAAGTGTAAGGTTGGTCTTGGGGTAGATGTCGCTATGAGAAGATCCCAAAACGGCAATCGTCTTTCCGTTGGAGTTTACAGTAGTTTTTTGAGAAATGCCGTCGATGCCGTTTGCCATCCCGCTAAGCGTTACCACCCCGTGTTCACAGAGCTTTTTGGCAAAGAGATCCGCGCAGAAGATGCCGTAGGAGGTGGGCTTTCTGCTCCCTATGATCCCGATGGAAAACTCATCGATAAGATCGAGGTCTCCTTGAAAAAACAAGATGTAGGGAGGATCGGCAAGATAACGCAAATTCTTAGGATACCTGCTGTCCAAGATGGTAATATAGGAGATCCGATGTTTTTCCAAGACGGACATCAGTTCTTCGTACTTATCGAAGGCCTTGATGAGAGCATCCTTCTTTTCTTTAGAAAACGATGACAGACCTCTTATATCCGAGGGGGTCAGGGCTTCGATATCCGAAAGAGAGCCTACTTCTTTACACAGACTCTGAACATTAGCCGGGCTGATATTTGCAAGGTTGAATATACAAAATATATTTTTCATCCTCTACCTCCAATACTTTATCAAAGGTTTCCTGAACGAAACAGCCTCCGAGAGATGTACAAGACTGATGCGTTCTTCCCCATCCAGATCGGCGATCGTTCGAGCAACTCTCAAGACCTTGTGGTAACTCCTCAGAGAAAAGTTGAACTTTTCGAAGGCGGATCTCAAAAAATAGGTTTCTTTTTCTCCCAAAGAACAGTAGATAGGTATTTTTTGGGCAGGAATCAAGGAGTTATAGGAGAAGGTTTCCTTTTTATAGCGGTGTTTTTGCAGTTCTATCGCCTTTTGAACCCTACCGAAGATCTCCTTACTCGATTCTTCTTGAGTTTCGGTGTGGATCTCGTCAAAATCGATCGGGAGCATTTCGGCAAAGAGATCAAACCGATCGAGCAGGGGAGAGGAAGCTCTCGAAAGATAATTTTGTATCTGATGTTGAGAACAGATGCACTCCTTGAAAGGATTGAGATAATTCCCGCAGGGGCAGGGATTGGTCGCCGCCACGAGGATGAAGTCGCAGGGATAGCGATAGCTGTGTTTGATTCGGCTGATATTTACATACTTGTCCTCGATGGGTTGACGCAAGGCTTCCAGAGTCTTCTTTTCAAACTCCAGGAGTTCGTCCACGAAGAGGACTCCTTTGTGTGCCAGTACGACCTCGCCGGGCGAAGAGTTTTGTCCTCCTCCTATGATCGCCTTCATCGTAGCCGTATGGTGAGGAGAGCGAAAGGGTCTTATTCTGTGCAGAATATTCTCGTTAAACTTTCCGATACTGCTGTATATCTTACTGACTTGGATGTATTCGTCCTCATCGAGAGAAGTCATAATACCGGGGATCCTTTTTGCGATCATCGACTTCCCCGAACCCGGAGGGCCTATCATAAGAAGGTTGTGGTATCCGGCGGCGCAGATCTCCGCGCTTCGCTTGGCGATAAGGTTGCCCTTCACGTCTGAAAAATCGTCGGAAGAGGAAGAGCGAGGAACGTGAGGCCTGCCGGAGAGAGAAATAAGCTCATCCGATCCCATCAGATAGGCGACCGTCTCTTTCAGACTTGAGGAGCAGTAGACTTCGATGCCTCGGACGACCTCGGCCTCCATAGAGTTGTCAACAGGGAGGACGACCTTGTCAATCAGTTCGGATTCCTTAGCGGCGATGATGTAGGGGATGGTACCTTCCACCTTTTGGATCCTGCCGTCCAGAGAAAGTTCGCCGAAAAACATTGTTTTGTTAAAGCGTTCTTCCAAAAACTTGTACTCACAGGACAGAATACTTAAGGCGATCGGTAGATCATAATGAGATCCTTCTTTTTTGATGCTGGAAGGAGAGAGGTTGATAACGATTTTTTTGTTCGGGAATTTAAGCCCGCTGTTTAAGATGGCGGAACGGATACGTTCCTTAGATTCTTTTACCGTGGCATCGGGAAGTCCTACCAATGTGAAGTTGGGGATCCCTTTGGAGACATCCGCCTCCACGGTTACGATATATCCTTCGATCCCTTCAATTCCTGAACTGTAGCTTTTGTAAAACAAGATGCTTCCTCCTTTGTCGACAAGATGGGTGTAAGAATACTCAGACCTGATCGGATCGTTTGTGGTGTCCCGGTTATATCTC